>CAYOVM010000053.1:4081-17684 GCA_964407355.1 uncultured Enterobacteriaceae bacterium | reverse complement strand
CTAAGCCGTTGTTTTTACGAAAGACGAACGAGGCTCATGCTAAAATCAAAAGCTAAATTCATTACCTGTCGGAGAACCAGGAATGGCGGTTGAGCGGACCCTGTCGATCATCAAACCCGACGCAGTCAAGAAAAACGCGATCGGTCAGATCATCGCGCGCTTCGAGCGCGCCGGCCTTCGCGTCATCGCGGCGCGCATGCTGCATCTGTCGCGCCAGCAGGCGGAGGGCTTCTATGCAGTGCATCGCGAGCGGCCGTTCTTTCGCGATCTGGTCGACTTCATGGTCTCCGGCCCGGTGCTGATCCAGGTGCTGCAAGGCGAGAACGCGATCGCGAAGAATCGCGAGCTGATGGGCGCGACCGATCCGAAAAAAGCCGAGAAGGGCACGATCCGCGCGGACTTCGCCGATTCCATCGACGCCAACGCGGTGCACGGCTCGGACGGCCCGGAGACCGCGCGCACCGAGATCGGCTACTTCTTCCCGGCCTGCGAGGTATTCGCGCGTTGAAACGGAACCTTCTCGATTTCGACGCCGGCGGCCTGGCGGCCTACTTCGAGACGCTGGGCGAGAAGCCGTTCCGCGCCCGCCAGGTGCTGCGCTGGATCCATCAATCGGGCGAGGGTGATTTCGCGCGCATGAGCGATCTGGCGAAGGCGCTCAGGGAGAAGCTCGCGCGGCAGGCGAGCGTCGAGGCGCCGGAGGTGGTCGGCGACACGCTCGCGGAAGACGGCACGCGCAAGTGGCTCCTCAAGGTCGACGGCGCGAACGCCGTCGAAGCGGTCTTCATCCCGGAAACGAATCGCGGCACGCTTTGCGTGTCGAGCCAGGCGGGCTGCGTGCTCGACTGCGCGTTCTGCTCCACCGGCAAGCAGGGCTTCAACCGCAACCTTTCGACGGCCGAGATCGTCGGGCAGCTGTGGCTGGCAAACCGGAATCTGAAGACGGAAGAAGCTCCCAGGCCCGTCTCGAACGTCGTGATGATGGGAATGGGCGAGCCCTGCCTCAATCTCGACAATGTCATTCCCGCGCTGCGGCTGATGCTCGACGACAACGCCTACGGGCTTTCCCGCCGCCGCGTCACCGTGTCGACCTCGGGCGTGGTTCCGGGCATGGACCGGCTGCGCGACGAGTGCCCGGTGGCGCTCGCCGTGTCGCTGCATGCGCCGAACGACGCGCTGCGCGACCGGCTCGTTCCGCTCAATCGCAAATACCCGATCCGCGAGCTCCTCGCCGCATGCAACCGCTACCTCGAGCGCGCGCCGCGGGATTTCATCACTTTCGAGTACGTGATGCTCGACGGCGTCAACGACGCCGATTCGCACGCGCGCGAGCTGGTCGAGATCGCTTCCCGGGTGAGCTGCAAGTTCAACCTGATTCCCTTCAATCCGTTCCCGCGCTCCGGGTTCCGCCGCTCGGGCGCCGAGCGCATCGCGTCGTTCGCGGAGATCCTGCGGCGCGCCGGCCTGACGGTCACCACGCGCAAGACGCGCGGCGACGACATCGCCGCCGCCTGCGGCCAGCTGGCCGGGGACGTCGCGGATCGCACGCGCCGCAGCGCGCGCCGCGTGCCGCTGAAGGAAGTGCGCGCATGAAGGCCTGGCTGCTCCTCGCCCCGGTAGCGCTGCTCGCCGGCTGCGCGGGCCAGCCGTCCACCCCGACCGAGCCGACGATGGACACCGGCACCATCACCGGCGAGGTCGGCGATCCGCGCAACCGCGCGAGGCTGCATACCGAGCTTGCTTCCCTGTACTACGCCCGCGGCAGCATGGGCGTCGCGCTCGAGGAGCTGCGCATCGCCGTCGCCGCGGATTCGAGCTACGCGCCCGCGCATGGGATGTTCGGCGTGGTGTACCAGGACCTGCGCGAAAACCAGCTCGCCGAGCAGAGCTTCGAGCGCGCGCTGAAGCTCGCGCCGAACGACCCGGACATCAACCATAACTACGGCTGGTTCCTCTGCCAGACGAAGCGCGAGCAGGCGTCGCTGGCCTATTTCCAGCAGGCCATCCGCAACCCGCTCTACCCCATGCCGTGGCGCTCGTATTCCGCGGCGGGGCAGTGCAGCCTGAAGACCAAGAACGTGAAGGACGCCGAAGATTATTTCCAGCGCGCGCTCAGGCTCGAGCCCGACGACACGGCGTCCCTGCTGTATCTCGGCCAGATCCGCTACCAGCAGGGCAACGTCGCCGACGCGCGCAAGCTCGTGTCGCGCTACAACAAGCTCGTCGCGCCCACCGCGGAGTCGCTGTGGCTCGCGCTGCGGATCGAGCGCAAGGGCGGCGAGCGCGCCGCCGAGACGGCTTATGCGACGCAGCTGCGCCGGCGCTTCCCCGGCTCGCCGGAATTCCAGGCGCTCCAGCGAGGCCAGTTTGAATAGCGGCGCCAACGGCTCGCCCGCGAACGCTGCCTTCGGCCCCGGCGCCGAAGGCGCGACGCTCGGCGTCGGCCGCACGCTCGCGGAGGCGAGGGAGGCGCAGGGCCTCCAGATCGCCGATATCGCGCAGCAGCTGAAGTTCATGCCCCGGCAGATCGAGTCGCTCGAGGCCGAGCGCTTCGACGCGCTGCCCGGTCCGACCATCGCGCGCGGCATGGTGCGCACGTACGCGCGCTTTCTGAAGCTCGATCCCGAGCCTTTGCTTGCGCGCATGGCGGGGCGGGTCGACGCGCCCGATGCCACGCCGAACCTCGCGGCGCGCTTCAATCAGCCGGTTCCTTTCACGGACCACGGAAAGCGCTCGACGGTCGTTTATCTGGCGCTTTCGGCCGCGGTGCTCGCGATCGCCGGCGGCGTGGTCTACGAATGGCGTCACGAGCGGGCCGCGCCGCAAGCCGTCGTCGCGGCGCGGGCGCCGGCCGAAACGCCGCCATCGCCGGCAGAGTCCCCGAACGCCTCGAGCGCGCCCGTGGAAATCGCCAGCGCTCCCCCTGCTCAGGCCCAACCGTCGAAAGCGCCGGTGCCGCCGTCGAAAGCGCCTGTGCCGCCGTCGAAAGCGGCCGCCCAGCCCCCGGCCCCGCAGGCCGCGGAAACGCCGGCCCGCCCGCCCGCGCCGCCAGTGCTCGCCGCCCGGGAGGCGGGTGCGCCGAAGGCCGTCACGGACAAAGAGAAGGACAAGGACAACAGCGCCGCGCCGCTCAAAGCGTCGGGATCGAACCGCCTCGTCCTGCGCTTCGACCAGGACGCATGGGCGGAGGTCACCGACGCCGCCGGGCGCCAGCTCGTGTCCTCCCTCAACCCCGCCGGCACCGAGCGCGTGGTGCGCGGCATACCGCCCTACAACATCGTCATCGGCAACGCCCAGCACGTGAAGGTAAGCTACAACAACCGCGAGGTTGATCTGCTGCCTTACGTGAAAGTGGAAGTCGCGCGGTTCACGCTGAAATAGACGCTTCATGAGTTCGCCAAGGAGAAGGGTCTCTCGCCCGGTCGCGGTGGACGGGGTCGTCATCGGCGGCGGCGCGCCGATCGTCGTGCAGTCCATGACCAATACGGACACGGCCGACGCCGAGGCGACGGCGCGGCAGGTCGAGGCGCTGGCGCGCGCCGGCTCGGAGCTCGTGCGCATCACCGTCAACTCGCCCGAGGCCGCGGCGCAGGTCGCGTCGATCCGCGAGCGGCTGGACGCCGCCGGGTGCGACGTGCCGCTGGTCGGGGATTTCCACTTCAACGGCCACAAGCTGCTCACGCAATTTCCCGACTGCGCGCGCGCGCTCGCGAAATACCGCATCAATCCCGGCAATGTCGGCAAGGGCGCGAAGCGCGACGACCAGTTCGCCACGATGATCGAGTGCGCGCTGCGCTACGGCAAGCCGGTGCGCATCGGCGTCAACTGGGGGAGCCTCGACCAAGAGCTGCTCGCGAGGATGATGGACGACAACGCACGTCTTTCCAAACCATTGACTTCGATCGAGGTAACGCAAGAGGCAGTCGTGCGCTCCGCGCTCGAATCGGCCCGCCAGGCCGAGGAGTGGGGCCTTCCGGCCGAGCGCATCGTCATCTCATGCAAGATGAGCCAGGTGCAGGACCTGATCTCGGTCTATCGAAGCCTCGCCGCGCGCTGCGATTACGCCCTGCACCTCGGGCTCACCGAGGCCGGCATGGGCTCGAAGGGAATCGTCGCCTCGGCGGCGGCGATGGCGGTGCTGCTGCAGGAGGGAATCGGCGACACGATCCGCATCTCGCTCACACCCGAGCCCGGCGGGGACCGGACCCGCGAGGTGCAGGTCGCGCAGGAGCTGCTGCAGACCATGGGGCTGCGCGCGTTCACGCCGATGGTGAGCGCCTGTCCCGGCTGCGGGCGCACCACGAGCACGGAATTCCAGGAGCTGGCGCAGAAGATCGAAGCTTCGTTGCGGGAAAACATGCCCCTCTGGAAAGCGCGCTACCCCGGCGTCGAGAGCATGCGCGTCGCCGTGATGGGCTGCGTCGTCAACGGCCCGGGCGAGTCGAAGCACGCGGACATCGGCATCAGCCTGCCCGGCACCAACGAGTCGCCGGTCGCGCCGGTCTACGTCGACGGCGAGAAGACCGTGACCCTCAAGGGCGCGCGCATCGCCGAGGAGTTCCAGGCGCTCGTGGAGGACTACGTGGCGCGCCGGTTTGCCGCGGGAGCGCCGCCGGCGAAGAAAAAAATTCCGATCAAAGCGGTGTAGCGCAGGTGGCGACTCTCCAAGCCGTTCGCGGCATGAACGACATCCTGCCCGGCGAGGCGGATGCCTGGCTCGATTTCGAGGCGAAGGTCGAGGCCTGGCTCGCGCGCTACGGCTATCGCAACATCCGCATGCCGCTCGTCGAGCACACCCAGCTTTTCCGGCGCGCCATCGGCGAGGCGACCGACATCGTGGAAAAGGAGATGTATTCCTGGCGCGACGAGCTGAACGGCGAGGACCTCACGCTGCGCCCGGAAGGCACCGCCTCCTGCGTGCGCGCGGCGATCGAGCACAGCCTGCTGCACGACGGCCCGAAGCGGCTTTGGTACTCGGGCCCGATGTTCCGGCACGAGCGGCCGCAGAAGGGACGCTACCGCCAGTTCCACCAGTACGGCGTGGAGGCGCTCGGCTACGCGGGCCCGGATGTGGACGCGGAGCTCATCGCGATGTGCGCCGCGCTATGGCGAGACCTCGGGCTCGGGGGCCTGCGCCTGGAGATGAACAACATCGGCTCGCCGCAGGAGCGGGCCCGCTACCGCACCGACCTCGTCGCCTTTCTCGAGAAGAACGCGAGCCGCCTGGACGACGACGCGCGCCGGCGCATGCATACCAATCCCCTGCGCACCCTGGATTCCAAGAACCCGGCGGTGCAGGAGGTGCTGGCCTCGGCGCCTTCGCTCGCCGGCCACCTCGGGGACGCCTCGCGCGCCCACTTCGACGGCGTGAAGCGCCTGCTGGATGCGGCCGGCGTGGAATTTTCGATCAATCCCAAGCTCGTCCGCGGCCTCGACTATTACAATCTCACCGTTTTCGAGTGGATTTCGGACCGGCTGGGCGCGCAGGGAACGGTTTGCGGCGGCGGCCGCTACGACGGCCTGTTCGAGCTGATCGGCGGCAAGCCCGCCCCGGCCGCCGGCTTCGCGATGGGGAACGAGCGGCTGATCGCGCTCCTCTCCGAGGGCGGGCCGGGCTCCGCGCGCGAGGTGCCGCATGCCTATGTCGTGTTTCAGGGCGAAGGGACCTCGGAATATGCGTTTGCGCTCGCGGAGGAGCTGCGCTCGGCGCGCTTCAGGATCGTGCTGCACGCCGGCGGGGGCGGCTTCAAGTCGCAGATGAAGAAGGCCGACTCGAGCGGCGCCCTCTTCGCCCTCATCGTGGGGGAAGACGAATTGCGCGCGAACGAGGTTGCATTCAAGTTCTTGAGGAAAGACGCGGAGCAGCTGCGGGTGAGACGTGACCGGTTGCAGCAGACCCTCGGCGAAGCTCTGGCACAACAAAAAGGCTAGCGATGCCGCTCGATCTGGAAGAGCAGGAACATGTCGATGAGCTGAAGGCGTGGTGGAGCAAGAACGGCACGCTGATTCTCGCCGCCGTGCTGGCGGCGATCGTCGCGTTCTCCGGCTGGGCGTTCTGGCGCAAGTACGAAGGCGGCCAGTCGGCGCAGGCGAGCGCGCTCTACGAGACGCTCGCCAAAGCGGCCCAGGCGGGCGACGCGAAGGCCATGCGCGACGCCGGCGGGACGCTCACCGAAAGCCATCCGCGCACGCTGTACGCCTCGATGGGCGCGCTCGTCGCCGCGCGCTTCTATTTCGACCGCAACGACCTGAAGAACGCCAAGGCGCAGCTGCAATGGGTGGTGGAGCGCGCGCCCTCGGAAGACTTCCGGGACCTGGCGCGGCTTCGCCTCGGGGCGATCCTGCTGGACGAGAAGGCGTACGACGAGGCGCTGAAGATCGCGGATGGCCCGCACGTGGCGGTCTACGACGCGCAGTTCGCCGCGCTGAAGGGCGATGTGCTCGTGGCGAAGAACCAGCCGGCCGACGCCAAGGCCGCCTACAAGCTCGCGCTCGACAAGGCGGGCAAAGACGACGCCGCGTTCCGCGAAAGCGTGCGCGTGCGCCTCGAGGCGCTCGGAGGGTGACCCGGCTTTTCCTCGCGGCGCTTTGTGCGGCGCTGCTCGCCTCCTGCGCCAACCCGTTCGCCAAGACCGGACCGCAGCCCGCCGAGCTGCAGCGCATCGACAATGCGCGCCCGGTCAAGGTCGTGTGGTCCGCCAATGCAGGGGACGGCGACCCGTATATTTTCTCGCCGGCGCTGGTAGGCGAAGCGATCTATACGGCGGCGCGCGACGGCGCTGTCGCGCGGCTGGACGCCGCCAGCGGCAAGGAAGTGTGGCGCGTCACGGCGGCGAAGCGGCTTTCGGGCGGCGCCGGGGCGGACGCGAGGACCGTCGTCGTCGCCACCGAGGAAGGCGAGGTCGTGGCGCTCGACGCCAAGGACGGCAAAGTGCGCTGGCGCGCGCGCGTATCGAGCGAGGTGCTGGCGGCGCCGACGCTCGGCGGGGGCCTCGTGCTGGTGCGCAGCATCGACAGCCGCATCTTTGCGTTCGGCCAGGACGACGGCAAGCGCCGCTGGGTGTACCAGCGGGCCGCCCCTTCGCTCATGGTCCGCGTCCCGGCCGGCATCACGCTCGACGCCGATACCGCGTTCGCCGGATTTTCCGGCGGCAAGCTGGTGGCGATCGCGCTGTCGAGCGGCGGCGTGCGCTGGGAAGTGACCGTCGCGCTGCCGAAAGGCAGCACCGAGCTGGAGCGCGTCGTCGACGTGGTGGGCGATCCCGCGGCGCAGGCGCGGGAAGTGTGCGTCGCGGCCTACCAGGGAAGGGTCGCGTGCTATGAGTCGGCGAACGGCCGGCAGACCTGGGCGCGCGAGATGTCCTCCCTGACGGGCGTGAGCCTCGACGCGCGCTATGCCTACGTGAGCGACGATCGCGGCGCCGTGCATGCGCTCGATCGCACCACCGGCCGCTCGGTCTGGAAGCAGGACAAGCTTTCGCTGCGCCAGCTTTCGCTGCCGCTGCCGGTCGACAACGCGGTGGCCGTCGGCGACTTCGAGGGCTATGTGCATTTTCTCGCGCGCGACACCGGCGCGTTCGTGGCCCGCTTCGACAGCTCGCGCGGCCCGGTCCGCGCCGCGCCGACCTTCATCGGCGCGCTGACGTCGGCCTTCCTGGTGCAGACGCAAGACGGCGCCCTTTTCGCCCTTGCGCTGTGAAACCCGTCATCGCGCTCGTCGGGCGCCCGAACGTCGGGAAATCGACCCTCTTTAACCGCCTGACGCGTACCCGGGACGCCATCGTTCACGATGTCCCAGGGGTCACGCGCGACCGCCACTACGGAGAAGGGCGCGTCGGCACGCGGGGCTTCATCGCCATCGACACCGGCGGGCTCGAGCCCGGCGCCGGGTCGGGGATCTTCGCCGAGATGGCGCGCCAGGCGGAGCAGGCGATGGCCGAGTCCGACGCGGTGCTGTTCCTGCTGGACGGGCGCGCCGGCATCGTGCCGGCCGATCGCGAGATCGCCGCGCGCCTGCGCAAGCTGAAGCAGCGCATCTGGGTCGTGGTCAACAAGACCGAGGGCATGTCCGCCGAGACGGCCACCGCGGAATTCCACGAGCTCGGCCTGGGCGCGCCGGCGGCGATTTCCTCCGCGCACGGCGAGGGCGTGAACGAGCTCATGGAGGCGGTGCTCGCCGCGTTCCCGGACGACTCGGAAGCCGAGGCGAGGGCCGAGCAGGGCCATCCGCGCGTCGCCATCGTCGGCCGGCCCAACGTCGGCAAGTCGACCCTGGTGAACTCGCTGGTCGGCGAGGAGCGCGTCATCGCCTTCGACCAGCCGGGCACCACGCGCGACTCGATCGAGGTGCCTTTCGAGCGCGGCGGCCGGCGCTACACGCTGATCGATACGGCCGGGCTGCGCCGCCGCGGTAAATCTTCGGGCGAAGCGGTCGAGCGGTTCTCCATCGTGAAGGCGCTGCAGGCGATCGAGGCGGCGAACGTCGCCGTCCTGATGCTCGATGCGGCGGACGGCGTCACCGACCAGGACGCGCACGTCGCGGGCTACATCCTCGAGCGCGGGCGCGCCGTGGTGATCGCGGTGAACAAGTGGGACAAGGCCGACCGGGAGATGCGCGAGCGGATCAAGACCGACCTGCAGTGGAAGCTCGGTTTTCTCGGCTTCGCCGACAGCCACATGATCTCCGCGCGGGAGGGCAAGGGCCTGCGGGAGCTGATGCGCTCGATCGACGCGACCTACGCCGCGGCGATGGCCCGGCTCGCCACGCCGAAGCTGACGCGCGCGCTGATCGCCGCCGTCGCGAGGCAGGCGCCGGCCAAGGACGGCATGTTCCGGCCGAAGCTGCGCTACGCGCACCAGGGCGGCATCAACCCGCCGCGCATCATCATCCACGGCAACGCGCTCGATCGCGTGGCCGACAGCTACAAGCGCTATCTCGAGAGCTACTTTCGCAAGGAGTTCAGGCTGACGGGCACGCCCATGGAGATCGAGTTCCGCAGCGGCCGCAATCCTTTCGCCGAAAAGAAAGAGCTGCCGTCAGGCAAGGCCCGCGCCAAGCGCGAGGCGAGGGCGGAGCGCAAGCTGCCTTACGTCAAGCGAGAGAAGAAAAAGCGCCGGTAGGCGTCAGCTAGCGCGCGCGTCATCACGCATTTATCCAAACTGCCCGATTCCGCGCGCCATGAGGGCGGCGCAAAGAACGATCAGCGCCACGCCCGCGAGCTCCAGGCGGACAATCCGGCGCAACGCGCGAAGCCGAGCGGGCGGCACCGGCGGCACCCTGCCTTCGCCGAGCGATTTTCTCCACGAAAGCAGCACCACGGTGGGATAGATCGAGAGCAGCGCGACCGCGATGAACAGCGACAGCTTTCCGATGAAGGCGGCGTTGTGGAAGTAGTACGCCGCGCCCTTCTCGAAGTAGACGACGCGCACGAGGCCCACGGCGAGCAGCAGCCCCGCTGAAATGCCGAGGGCCATATCGGCCTTCTGCAGGATGCGCGCGGTACCAAGTGTGAGCTCGGTCCTGAGCAGCACCAGCTCGATCACCAGGGCGGAGACCAGGGCGAAGGCGGCGGCGTGGTGCACGAAGGCGAAGAAGGCGGGCATGGGAATCCTTGAGGAAGGGTCGCGGGGCTCCGCTCAGCGCGTGGCGTAGTCGCGGAACGCGTCGGCGCAGGAGCGCGGGTCGGCGTGGCAGCGGAGCAGCCGGAAGGCGGGCGTCGCGGCGGCGCGCGGAATCTTGTCGGAGTGCGAGCGCCATAGCTCGAGCGCCTGCGCCGGGCGCCGCTCGGCGATGAAGCCGGCCATCGCCGCCATGAGCAGATACTCGCGCGCATCGCTCCCCATCGGCAGGTCGCTCCCGAGCAATTGCGAGCCGAGCTCCGCCATGCGCGGTGCGTCGCGCGCGCCGACGGCCCGAAACAGCGCGAGCCAGCGGCGCTGGAAGTCGCGCAGGTCGCCGAAGCACGGGCTGCGCGCGATGCGCAGCCAGACGGCGCCGGCGTCATCGGGCGCGAGGAACGGGTTCAGCACCTTCGCCACGCGCAGCGCGCTGTTCAGCCACACGTCGAGCTCGCGCGGCTCCCGGCATTCCAGCAGGCGCAGCTTCATCAGCTCGAGGTCCTTCTGCAGAGGAGGCGCGATGCCGTCGGGCGGCGGCTGCCGGGCGCTCGCGAGGAAGTCGCGCGCGTACCAGGCGAGGCGCGAGTTCTCGACGCGCTCGAAGGCATAGGCGCCCTGGAACAGCGGATTGACCGGGCGGCGGCTGCGCGCCGGGTCGAGCATCTCGAGCACCGGCACGCCGAGGTTGACGAGCCCCACCAGGTCGACGGCGCTTCGCTCCATGAAGCGGTGGCGCGCGGCGTTCAGGTCGAGCACCGGCCGGTAGTCAGAATTCGCCGGCATGCCGTAGCTCGCGAACAGCGGCTCGAGCGCCGCGCGGCCGCCGAGGTAGCGCGCGTCCATGTCGCCGGCAGTCAGCACGTGGATGGTCCACAGTTCCTTGGCGATTCCCGGGTGCTCGAAAATCTTCGCCTGCGGCGGGAGCGGAATCTCCGAATCGGAGGCCATGATGAGCAGATCGTGGTCGCTCGGCGCGAATACCGCGTAGTGCGGAAAGGTTTCTCCGAGCGCGGCCATCACGGACGCGACGAGCGAGGGGTCGACCTCGTAGAGCTGGAACCACTGCACCAGCAGGCCGCCGGGCTCGAGGTGGTTGCGGATGCGCCGGTAGAACTCGCGCGTGAAAAGGCCCGAGACGCCGCTTACCCACGGGTTGGAAGGCTCCGACACGATGAGGTCGTAGCGCCGGCTGCGCGCCGCGAAGAAGCTCTTCGCGTCGTCGATGAGGAGGGTGCCGCGCGGATCGGCGAAGGCGCCGCTGTTGCGCGGCATGAAGCCGCGCGCGGCCTCCGCCATCGCCGACTCGATCTCCACCGTGTCGACGCGCTCGATATCGAGGCTTTGCAGGAGCGTGTGCGTGGTGAGCCCCGTGCCGATCCCGATCACCGCCGCGCTGCGAGTCTGCGGCTTGAGCGCGAGCGGCAAGGCGGCGGTGAGCACCATGGTGATCTCGTCGGAGCCGCGCTCGCCGGCCGGGTCGAGGTTGATCGAGCCGTCCGACTTGCCGTTGGTGCGCAGGCTCGTCGCCTCGGGATATTTCACGAGATGGACGGTGGCGGTCTTGCCGTCCTTGTTGAAGAGGATCGTCGCCTCTTGCGAAGCCGAGAGATCGCCGTAGCGGAAGACGCCGGCGGTCATCTTGTTCGCGTCGAGCTCGACGAGCAGGCTCACCGCGACGAAGGCCGCCGCGCAGGCGGCCGCGATGGCGGCGAAGGCGCGCCGCCCGACGCCGAAATAGTGCAGCAGCACGAGCCCCAGCGCGACGTCGATGCAGCTTCCGAGGACCAGCGTTCCCTTGAGGCCGAGGAGCGGCAGCCCCAGATGAACCGCCAGCAGCACGCCGGCGATGGCGCCGAGCGTATTGGCCGCGTAGACCTCGCCGATCGCCGCTTCCCCCGCGCCGCGCCGCAGGAGCGCGCCGGTCAGCAGCGGCAAGGTCATGCCGGCGAAGAACGTCGCCGGCAGCATCACGAGGGCCGCGATCGCGGCGCCGGAGAGGTTGAAGAGGACGTAGCCCGCCTCGGTGCGGGCGAGGCCCTTCATCAGCGTTTCCATCAGCGAGAAGGTCGAGCCGTACAGGGGCAGCGTCGCCGCCGCGGCGAGGCCCATCGCCACCTGCACCGCGCCGAGCAGGCGCTCGGGCGAGCTCGCCGTGTCGACGCGCCGGCGCACCGCGAGGCCGCCGAGCGCGAGCCCCAGGATGAAGGTCGCGAGCATCAGCTCGAAGGAGTGCGTCGACGCGCCCAGGACCAGCGACAGCATCCGGATCCAGCTGATCTCGTAGACGAAGGAGGCGAGCCCGGTGAAAAACGCGACCGCCAGGAGCAAGGCGGCGGTGCGCGGCCTTTCCTCGACGAATTTGCCGGCGTGCAGGGCGGCATGGCGCTCGGTTCCCGCGAGCATCCAGACGGCGATCGCGACCGCGATGTTGAGGACGCCGGCCGCCCGCAGCGTGCCGGGAAGCCCGAGCGCGGCGATCAGCACGAAGCCGCTCGCGAGAACGCCAAGCGCGCCGCCGAGGCTGTTGGTGAAATAGAGCATCGCCACCGATTCGCCGGCGCCGCGCGGCTGCGCGCGCGCGAGCCCCGCGCTCATCAGGGGAAAGGTCATTCCGAGCAGCAGCGACTGCGGTACGATCAGCAGCGAGCAAAGCGCGATCTTCGCGCCGAGCACGAGCCATTCCGCGCCGAGCGCCGGCAGCAGCGCCGCGTAGGCCCAGTCGGTAAGAACCACGAACAGCTCATGGAACACCAGGGCGAGCGCGCCGACCAGCGCCTCCACCAGCGCGTACACGCGAAGCGGGTTCTCGACACGGCGCGAGAAGCGGCCGCACAGCCAGGCGCCGGCGGCCATCGCCCCCATGAACACCGCGAGGACCAGCGATTGCGCATACGCCGCGTGCCCCAGGAACAGCTTGAGGTAATGCGTCCAGATCGATTCGTAGATCAGCCCCGCGAATCCCGAAGCGATGAAGACGAGGTAATAGGCGCCGCGCGGCATCGCGCGATGCTAGCCTAACTACGATGGCGCATTCGCCGAGTTCGCTTTCCCAGCCCGCGCGCCTCGCTTCGTTCTATTTCGCCTTCTTCGCCTATTCGGCGGCGTACGTCGCCTATTTCCCGCTGTGGCTTGCCTGGCGGGGGCTTGGCGCGGCGGAAATCGCGCTCGTGCTGGCGCTGCCGCAGGTGGCGCGGACCTTCGCGCCGGCGGGCTGGGGCTGGCTCGCCGATCGAAGCGGCGCGCAGCGCGGCATCGTGGTGTTTTCGTGCGTGGCGATGGCCGCCTGCTTCGCGCTGCTGCCTTTTGCCGGCGGCACCTGGCAGATCGCGGCGCTGATCGCGGCATCGAGCGTGCTTTCCGCCGGCGCGCTGCCGCTCGTGGAGGCGATGACGCTCGGCTCGCTGCCGGGCGGCCCGGCGCGCTATGGCCCGATCCGGCTATGGGGCTCGGTGGGCTTCATCCTGATCCTGCTGATCGGCGGCGCGTGGCTCGACGTAGGCGCCATCGGCAGCCTGCCGCTCGCGCTCGCCGTTCTCGCGCTCGCCACGCTCGCCGTGGCGATCACCCTGCCGCGCGGCGAGGCGCATGCGGCGGCACGCTCGGCGCGGCTTTCCATGCCGCCGGGCGCCGCGGCTGTGCTCGGCGCCGGCTTCTGCATGGCGCTCGCGCACGGCGCCTTGTATGCGTTCCTTACGCTGCATCTGCAGCGCCAGGGCTACAGCGGCGTCGTCATCGGCGTGTTGTGGACGCTGGGCGTCGCCGCCGAGATTTTCGTGTTCGCGTTCCTGCCCGCGCTCCTTCGGCGCTACGCTCTTTCGTCGCTGATGCTGGCGAGCTTCGGTTGCGCGATCGTGCGGTTCCTGGCGATCGGCTGGGGAGCCGGGTATTTGTGGATTCTTCTGGTCGCGCAGCTTCTCCATGCCGCGACCTTCGGCGCGTTTCACGCCGCCTCGGTCGCCGCGGTGCACCGCATCTTTCCGCCGCA
>CAYOVM010000053.1:0-3981 GCA_964407355.1 uncultured Enterobacteriaceae bacterium | reverse complement strand
TCGGCGCGTTTCACGCCGCCTCGGTCGCCGCGGTGCACCGCATCTTTCCGCCGCACGCCCAAGGCCGGGGCCAGACGCTGTTTTCGAGCGTTTCCTACGGCGCCGGCGGAGCGGCGGGCGCCCTCTTTGCCGGATGGGGGTGGGAAGCCGCGGGACCCGAGCTCGCCTTCTCGCTGGCGGCGCTCGCCGGGCTGGCGGGCGCGTATTTTGCATATATCGTCAAGCGATTGGGTCTTTAAGTAACTACGTTAGGGATGCTTATGCGTGCAATGATTCTCGCGACGGCTGCTTCGGCGATAGTTCTTTCGGGCTGCCAGACCGTCGATACCACCAAATCCACCGCGGTCGGCGTCGAGCGGCATCAGCGGATGCTGGTCTCTTCGGAGCAGATCAACGCGAGCGCCGAGAAGGCGTACGCCGAAGTGCTGGCCGAAGCGAAGAAACAAAATGCGCTGGACCGCGACCCCGCGCAGGTGCAGCGCGTCAAGGCCATCGTCGGCCGCCTGATCCCGCAGACGGCGGTGTTCCGCGAGGACGCGCCCAAATGGAAATGGGAAGCGCACGTCCTGTCCTCGAAGGAAGTCAACGCCTGGTGCATGCCCGGGGGCAAGATCGCGGTCTATACCGGCCTGATCGAGAAGCTGCAGCCGAGCGACGAGGAGCTCGCCGCGGTGATCGGTCACGAGATCGCCCACGCGCTGCGCGAGCATGGCCGCGAACAGGCCTCGCGCGCGATCGGGCAGCAGGTAGCGCTCGGGGTCATCGGTGCCGTGGCGAATGTCCCTTCGGCTGCGCTGGACCTCGCGCCGATGGTGCTCGACGTCACGTTCAACCTGCCGCACTCGCGCACCGACGAAACCGAGGCCGACCGGATCGGCGTCGAGCTCGCGGCGCGCGCGGGCTACGATCCGCGCGCCGCCATCAGCCTCTGGGAAAAGATGCAGAAGGTCGGCGGCGGGCAGCCGCCCAAGTTCCTGTCGACCCATCCCTCGCACGAATCCCGGATCAACGATCTTCGCGTCTATTCGGAGAAGGTCCTGCCGCTCTATCAAACTGCGAAAGCAGGCGGCAGTTCGACCGCGGGCAAGTAATAGCGTGCGCTTCCTGTGCCATAATTTCGTATTTCCGCACTGCGGCAACGCAGCGCAGTCAGGAAATGGCACAGACGCTTTACGACAAGCTTTGGGACAGCCACCTCGTGCACAGCGAGGAGGACGGCACGGCGCTGCTCTACATCGACCGCCACCTCGTCCATGAAGTCACCAGCCCCCAGGCCTACGACGGCCTGAAGGTCGCCGGGCGCAAGCCCTGGCGCGTCGGCTCCGTAGTGGCGACCGCCGACCACAACACGCCGACAACCCATTGGGATGAAGGCATGGCCGGCGTGCGCGATCCGCTGGCGAAGCTGCAGATCGAGACGCTCGACGCCAACATGAAGGAATTCGGCGCGAAGGTCTATTTCCCCTTCCTCGACAAGCGCCAGGGCATCGTCCACGTGATCGGCCCGGAGCAGGGTGCGACGCTGCCCGGCATGACGGTGGTGTGCGGCGATTCGCACACCAGCACTCACGGCGCCTTCGGCTGCCTCGCGCACGGCATCGGCACTTCCGAGGTCGAGCACGTGCTCGCCACGCAATGCCTGGTGACGAAGAAAATGAAGAACATGCGGGTGAGCGTGGACGGCCCGCTCGCCGCCGGGGTCACCGCCAAGGACGTGGTGCTCGCGATCATCGGCCGCATCGGCACCGCGGGCGGAACGGGCAGCGCGCTCGAATTCGCCGGCAGCACGATCCGCGCGCTCTCCATGGAAGGCCGCATGACGGTCTGCAACATGGCGATCGAAGCCGGCGCGCGCGCGGGCATGATCGCGGTCGACGACACCACGATCGACTACGTGAAGGGCCGCCCGTTCGCGCCCAAAGGCGCGGAGTGGGATGCGGCGGTGGCGTACTGGCGCACGCTCAAGAGCGATCCGGACGCGAAATTCGACCGCGAAGTGAAGCTCGATGCGCGCGAGATCCGGCCCCACGTCACCTGGGGCACCTCGCCGGAGATGGTGATTTCCGTCGACGAGCCGGTGCCGGATCCGGACAAGGAGAAGGACGCGAGCCGCCGCGAAGGCATGGAGCGCGCCCTCGTCTACATGGGACTCAAGCCGCGCATGAAGGTCACCGACATCAAGCTCGACAAGATCTTCATCGGCTCGTGCACGAATTCGCGCATCGAGGACCTGCGCTCGGCGGCCGCCGTGGTGAAGGGGCGGCGCATCGCCTCGAACATCCGCCTCGCCATGGTGGTGCCGGGCTCCGGCGTGGTGAAGGCGCAGGCCGAGAAGGAAGGCCTCGACCGGGTGTTCCGCGACGCCGGCTTCGAGTGGCGCGAGCCGGGATGCTCGATGTGCCTCGGCATGAACCCGGATCACCTCGACCCGGGCGAGCGCTGCGCGTCGACGTCCAACCGCAACTTCGAAGGGCGCCAGGGCGAGGGCGGCCGCACGCACCTCGTGAGTCCCGCGATGGCCGCCGCCGCCGCGATCGCCGGCCACTTTGTCGACATCCGGAGCTGGCGGTGATGGAAAGGTTCACGGTTCATACCGGGCTCGTGGCGCCGCTCGATCGCGCCAACGTCGACACCGACCAGATCATCCCGAAGGAGCACCTGAAGTCGATCAAGCGCACCGGCTTCGCCGATGCGCTGTTCTCCGCCTGGCGCCACGACCCGGCGTTCGTCCTCAACCAGCCGCGCTACAAGGGCTCGACGATCCTGCTCGGGCGCAAGAACTTCGGCTGCGGCTCCTCGCGCGAGCACGCGCCGTGGGCGCTCATGGATTACGGCTTTCGCAGCGTGATCGCGCCGTCGTTCGCGGATATTTTCTTCACCAACTGCTTCAAGAACGGCTTCCTGCCGGTGGTGCTCACCGAAGCGCAGGTGGACAGGCTGTTCTACGAAGCCGCGTCGTTCCCGGGATTCAAGCTGACGATCGACCTGGAGAACCAGACCGTCTCGACGGCCGACGGCAGCGAGCGGATGCGCTTCGAGGTCGATCCGTTCCGCAAGTATTGCCTTCTGAACGGCCTGGACGAGATCGGCCTCACCTTGCGCCACGCGGACAAGATCAGGGCCTTCGAGGCGCGCCGCAAAACCCAGTTTCCCTGGTATTTCTGATGCGCGTCGCTGTGCTGCCCGGCGATGGCATCGGGCCGGAGATCATCGCGACGGCCCGCAGGGTGCTCGAGAAGCTGAGCCTCGACATTCAGTTTCAGGAAGCGCCCGTGGGCGGGGCGGGCTATGCGGCCGCCGGCGATCCGCTTCCGCCGGCGACGTTGAAGATCGCGAAGGAGGCGGACGCGGTCCTCTTCGGCGCGGTCGGCGATCCCCGCTACGACCAGCTCGAGCGGGCGAAGCGGCCCGAGCAGGCGATCCTCGGGCTGCGCAAGGAGCTGGGCCTGTTCGCCAACCTGCGCCCGGCGCAGGTCCACCCGGAGCTCGCGGCCGCCTCTTCGCTCAAGGCGGAGATCGTCGCCGGGCTCGACATCCTCATCGTGCGCGAGCTCACCGGAGACATCTATTTCGGCCAGCCGAAAGGAATCCGGAAGAAGGACGGCGGGAGCGAGCGCGAAGGCTTCGACACCATGCGCTACAGCGAGTCCGAGATCCGGCGCATCGCGCGCGTGGCATTCGAGGCGGCGCGCAAGCGCGGCAAACGAGTTTGCTCCGTCGACAAAGCCAACGTGCTGGAGACGTCGCAGCTCTGGAGAGAAGTTGTAACTCAGGAGTCCAGGTCTTTCGGCGACGTCGAGCTTTCCCACATGTACGTCGACAACTGCGCGATGCAGCTGGTGCGCAACCCGAAGCAGTTCGACGTGATCGTCACCGGCAATCTCTTCGGCGACATCCTCTCCGACGAAGCGTCTATGCTCACCGGCTCGATCGGGATGCTGCCTTCGGCGGCGCTCGACGCGAACGGGAAAGGGCTCTACG
>CAYOVM010000052.1:0-18044 GCA_964407355.1 uncultured Enterobacteriaceae bacterium | reverse complement strand
GGCCGAAGCCGGCGACGAAGCGCGCGTCGCGCGGCGCGATGCGCCAGAAGGAGAAATCGGCGAGCTCGAAGTTGATCTCCTGCTCCGGAAAGCGCGACAGCCAGGCTTTTTTCAGCGAAGCGAACCGCTCGTCGCCATTCGCGAGATTGGACGCCTCGCCCCGGATGCCGACTCGCGCGAGCGTGAAAGGATCGGTGCGGCCGTCGTCGGTCTGGGCGATGGATAGCGCGACACGCGGGTCCTGGAGCATGTCCTGCGTGTGCCAGGCGAGGCGGCTCACGTGAACGTAAAACGCCGAAAAGTCTTCTTCAGGCAGGTACAAGGTCATCGAGGCCATGGGCGCGCCGGCGCGCAGCGTGGCGAGGTGCGCGATGCGCTCCTTGCGAAGCAGCGCCGCGAGCAGCGCCGAGTCTCCGGTGTCCATTGCGGCGATTGTAGTATTCTCCGGCGAACCCTTCCCTATCGATGCGATACGAGCTTCTCGTCGGCCTGCGCTACACGCGGGCCAAGCGCCGCAACCGCTTCATCGGCGTCAACTCCCTGGTCTCGATGATCGGCATCGCGGTCGGCGTGTGGGCGCTGATCGTGGTGCTGTCGGTCATGAACGGCTTCCAGAAGGAAGTGCGCACGCGCATCCTCGGCGTGGTGTCGCACGTGCAGATCAGCGGCGCGGGAAACCTGCTGCCCGACTGGCAGGCCGTGGCGCGGGCCGCGGCGCAGAACCCGCATGTGGTCGCGGCGGCGCCGTTCGTCCAGGGACAGGCGATGCTCTCCGCCGGGCGCGCGGTGCGCGGCGCGCTTATACGCGGCATCGAGCCCGGGATGGAGGAGCGCGTCGCGGACTTCAGCCGCCACATGCGCGCGGGCTCGCTCGACGCGCTAAAGCCGGGCGAGTTCGGCATCGTGCTCGGCGGCGACCTCGCGCGCTCGCTCGGCCTCATCCCCGGCGACAAGGTGGCGCTGATCGCGCCGCAGGGGATCGTCACCCCGGCCGGCCTGATCCCCCGCCTGAAGCAGTTCACCGTCGTCGGCTATTTCGAGGCCGGCATCGTCGACGCCGACTCGGGGCTCGCGCTCGTGAACCTGCGCGACGCGCAGACGCTCTACCAGCTCGGGCCCGCGGTCACCGGCGTGCGCCTGAAGCTGGACGATCTCTTCGCCGCGCGCGCGGTGGCGCGAGAGCTGATGGCGAGCCTGCCGCAGGACGTCTACGCCTCCGACTGGACGCGCAGCCACGCCAACTTCTTCCGCGCGGTCGAGATCGAGAAGCGGGTCATGTTCATCATCCTCGCGCTCATCATCCTGGTGGCGGCGATCAACATCATCTCCACCCTCGTCGTGGCGGTCGCCGACAAGCAGGCGGACATCGCCATCCTGCGCACGCTCGGCGCCGCGCCGCGCTCCGTGATGCAGATCTTCGTGGTGCAGGGCCTGGTGATCGGCGTGGCCGGCACGCTGATCGGCGTCGCCACCGGGATCGTCACGGCGCTCAACATCGACGTCATCGTCCCGGCGATCGAGAGCGCCTTCAACATCAAGTTCCTGTCGAAGGACGTCTATCTCATCCCCGATCTGCCCTCCGACCTGCAGCTCGCCGACGTGATCTCGGTCGCGCTGCTGGGGCTGGGCCTGTCGCTCTTCGCGACGCTGTACCCGAGCTGGAGCGCCTCGCGCGTCAATCCGGCGGAGGCGCTCAGGTATGAGTGAGGCCCCATGAGTGAAGGTCTGAGTGAAGGTCTGCGCGACGTCGTGATCGCCTGCCAAAATCTCACGAAAATCTATCAGGGTCCCCAGCCGGTCCCGGTCCTGCAGGGCATCGATCTCGCGATCCGGGCCGGCGAGCGCGTCGCGATCACCGGACGCTCGGGCTCGGGCAAGTCGACGCTGCTGCACCTGCTGGGCGGGCTCGACGCGCCCACCTCGGGGACCGTGATGGTCCAGGGCAAGCCCTTCAGCGCGATGGCCGAAGCCGAGCGCGGCAAGGTGCGCAACGCGACGCTCGGCTTCGTCTACCAGTTCCATCACCTCCTGCCGGAGTTCACGGCGCTCGAGAACGTGGCGATGCCCTTGCTCATCCGCCGCCTCGACGAGAAAAAATCCCTGGAAAGGGCGAGGGAAGCGCTGGTCGAGGTCGGCCTCGGGCACCGGCTCGAGCATCAGCCGGGCGAGCTCTCCGGCGGCGAGCGCCAGCGTTGCGCGTTTGCCCGTGCGCTCGTCACCGAGCCGGCCTGCGTGCTCGCGGACGAGCCCACCGGCAACCTCGACTCGCACACCGCGGACGAGGTGTTCGATGCGATGGTGCGCCTGTCGGCCTCGCACGGCACCGCCTTCGCGATCGTCACGCACGACGCCGGCATCGCGGCGCGCGCCGAGCGCGTCTTTGAGCTGAAGGACGGAAAGCTGAGCGCGGTTCGCTAACCGCGCGCTCCCATCGCTGCGGGGCGCTAGCTGCGGCTCTTGTTCTGCTCGAGCGTGTCCTCGTCGGCCTTCAGGGCGCGCGCGAACTGGTCGCGCAGCGCGTTCGACACCAGCACGTGCGCGTCGGGCGCGCTGCGGTGCACCTCGTAGAGCTTGGCGACGACCTCCTCGTCGTGCGCGGCGAAGGCCTGCGCGGCGCGCTGGGCGCGCTCGGGGTCGCCGCTCGCGGCGGCGAGCGCCGCCTCGCCCAGCTTCAGCGCGGCGAGCCAGGTCTCCCGCTCGATCACCTCCACGCCGAGGTCGCGCAGCTCGAAGAGATGGCGCATGTCGTGCGCGCGCGCGACGACGCGCAGCTTGGGAAAGTGCTTCTTCGCGATGCGCGCGAGGCGCGTAGTGGCCTTCTCGTCGTCGAGGGCCGCGATCAGGAGCTGGGCGTGCTCGGCGCCGGCCGCGTGCAGCAGGTCGAGGCGCGTCGCGTCGCCGTAGAACACCTTGAAGCCGAACTTGCGGCTCTGCTCGACGTGGTCGGGATCGTCGTCGAGCACGGTCGGCTGGTAGCCGCTGCCGCTTAGCAGGCGGGCGACGACCTGCCCGACCCGGCCGAGGCCGGCGACGATCACGGTCGAGGCCACCGGCGCTTCGGCATGACTGCGCGCGGCGCGCTTCGCAGCGTCCGAGGCGAGGCGCGGAGCGAGCACCCGGTCGTGCAGCGCGAGGAGGAACGGCGTGGCGAGCATCGAGAGCGCGACCGCGAGGACGATCGCCCGCGAGATCTCGCCCGGCACGGCATCGCCGGCGCCGCCCGGGCCGAGCAGCACGAACGCGAACTCGCTCCCCGGCGCGAGCAGCAGGATGAAAAGCGGCTGCTCCTTCAGCGCGATCCGGGCGCGCTGCGCGATGACGAACAGCACGCCGCCCTTGAGCAGGAGCAGGCCCACGATCAGCCCGATCACGGTGAACGGCCTTGCGAACAGCAGCGAGAAGTCGACGCCCATGCCCACCGAGATGAAGAAAAGGCCCAGGAGCAGCCCCTTGAACGGCTCGACGGCGGCCTCGATCTCGTGGCGGTACTCCGACTCGGCGAGCAGCACGCCGGCGAGGAAGGCGCCGAGCGCCATCGACATCCCGGCCGCCTCGTAGGCGACGGCGATGCCGAGGACCAGCAGCAGCGCGAAGGCGGTGAAGATCTCGCGCATCCGGGTGCGCGCGATGTGGCGGAACACCGGTCGCACGACGTAGTGGCCGAGCACCAGGGTGGCGGCGATCGCCGCGATCGGATACGCGATGTCGTGCCACGAATACCCCGAGAGCTTGTCGGCGGCGGCGAGCAGCGGCAGCAGCGCGAGCATCGGAATCACCGCCAGGTCCTGGAACAGCAGGATCGCGAACGCCGCCTGCCCGCCCTGGGTGCCGAGCCCGCCACGCTCGTTGAGCGGCTGCAGGGCGAGGGCGGTCGAGGAGAGCGACAGCGCCATGCCGAGGATGATCGCGACGCTCGCGTCCGCGCCGCCCGCCCAGCCCAGGCCGGCGATGGCGACGATCGAGCCCAGCACCTGCGCGGCGCCCAGGCCGGTAAGCTGGGCGCGCATGCTCCACAGGCGCCGCGGCTCGAGGTCCAGGCCGATGACGAAGAGCAGGAACACCACCCCGAGCTCGGCAAACGCGCGGATGTCCTCGGCGCTGCCGACGACCTTCAGGCCCCAGGGCCCGATCGCGATGCCGGCGACCAGGTAGCCCGCCACCGACCCGAGGCCGAGGCGCTGCGAGATGAGCACCGCGACGACCGCCGCGCCGAAGTAGATCGCGGCCTGGACCAGCAGCGGGTTGGCGTGTTCCATCGGCCGTAAGTATAGATTTTTACCGCGCTCGGATTTTTTTCCGCGCGCGTGCGCGCCACGCGAGCGTGATGTAAAGGCGCCAGCCGAGGCGGGCTGCCAGGTACCCGAGCGCCGCCAGGGTCAGCCCTAGCGCCGTCAGACCCACAGCGAGCGGCTTGCCGAGCGACAGGCACCAGTGCGCCATCGCCTGCATCGAGCCGAGCCAGTCGGACCAGTCCATCACGAACGGCTCGATGGCGCCGAGGCCGTGGCTGCGGCCCAGGAGCAGGTTGCCGTACTCGAAGGCCAGCACGTACAGCGGCACGATGGTCAGGGGGTTCGTATAAAGCGTGACGAGCAGCGCGACCGGGATGTTTTTCTTCAGCGGCGCGGCGAGGAGCAGCGCGGTCAGCATCTGCAGCGGTCCGGGAATCAGGCCCGCGAAGAGCCCGATCGCCACCGCGCCCGGCACCGAGCGGCGATTCAAGCACCACAGGCCCGGATGCTGCAGCCAGCGGCCGAACAGCGCCACGATGCGCCGCGAGCGCACCGCTTCGGCGTCGGGGAGGTACTTGCGGAGGAACTTGCCGTGCATGGTCGCCCGGAAGTGAATATTGCATAAATTTCCGGCGCACTGGCATACAGACGGATAAAGCCGCGGTCGATCAGACTGCCCGGGTCGGATGACGAAGGCGGGGGATGAAATGGGTGAGCTTTTCTGGACCGTCATGGCGGGCGCCTCTGCGGCGGCGTTGCTATATGGAGCGTGGCTCGTCCTCGCAGAACTGGTCCGCCACAGGGGTGAGCGATCTTCAACGGCCGTCGGCCAGCCTCTATCGCGCCCGACCTCCGCCGCCGGTTTATTGCGCCAGGGCACAGGCACCGTCCATTTCGAGAGGCGCTCGGGCGTGGACCGGCGCTCGTCTCAGCGGCAGGCGGGGGAGCGTATCGCCGCCTGAGCCGCGGGCGCGTAGTTAAGAAACCTTCGCGGCTCGTCCGGAAGACGGCGGCGTCCTTCGGTCGAGCAAGCCAGGCCGAAATCGACATGCCGGTCAGCGGGAAATAGCCCGGCGCGTTTCATTGCAGATGACCCTCGCGGCACTCAGTTTCGCGCTTGGTGCCGCGCTGCTGCAATCGCAACCCGCGCTGCCGTCGCTTTGGTGGGCTTTGTCGTTGCCGGTTTTGGGCTGGCTTGCATTGCGCAAACCGGGGACGGCGTTCGTATTCACATTCGTGCTCGGGTTTCTATGGGCGGCGCTGCTGGCGCACGGGCGCATGGCCGACTGGCTCGCGCCGGAGCTCGAGGGCCGGGACCTGCAGGTGGTCGGGGTCGTTTCCGGCCTGCCCGCGGTGGGCGAGCGAAGCGTGCGCTTCGAGCTCGATGTCGAATCCGGCGAGGCGCGGCTGCCGAAGAAACTGCTGCTCTCCTGGTATCGCAGCCCACTCTATGAGGAAGCGCCGGCAGTTCTCGGCGGCGCGCTGCATCCCGGGGAGCGCTGGCTCTTCACGGTGCGCCTGCGCCGGCCGCACGGCAACGTCAACCCGCAGGGCTTCGATTACGAGGCGTGGCTGCTCGAGCGCGGAATAGGCGCTACAGGGTATGTGCGCAATCGCGGAGCGCAGAAGCTTCTCGGGTTTCGGAACTCTCCTTTCGATTCGATCGAAAAAACCAGGGAGGCGGTGCGCGATCGCTTCCTGAGCACGCTCGGGCCGACCCCCGCGGCGGGCATCCTCGCGGCGCTCGCGGTGGGCGACCAGCGCGCGATCTCCGGCGAGGAGTGGCAGCTCTTCAACCGCACCGGCGTCACGCATCTCATGAGCATCTCGGGGCTGCACGTGACGCTGGTGTCGGGTCTTTTCGCCTGGCTCGTCGCGGCGCTCTGGCGGCGCCTGCCGGCGCTCGCGCTGCGCCTGCCGGCGCGAAAGGCCGCCGCCGTAGCGGCGATCGCCGGTGCGCTCGGCTACAGCCTGATCGCGGGCTTCGCGGTTCCGGCGCAGCGCACGTTCTACATGGTCACGGTGGTGGCGCTCGCGTTGTGGTCGGGGCGCATCGCGTCGCCGGCGCGCGTCCTCGCGCTCGCGCTCGCCGCGGTGGTCATCGCCGATCCCTGGGCGCCGCTCGCGCCGGGACTGTGGCTGTCGTTCGGCGCGGTGCTGCTCATTTTCTACGTCGCCGGCGGCTGGCACGAGCGGGCGTCGAAGCCCGCGCCGAAGCTCATCCCGAATTTCATCCCGAAGTTCATGCAATGGGGCCGAGTGCAATGGGCGATCACCGTCGGGCTCGCGCCGGCGGCGCTGCTGCTCTTCGGCCAGGTCTCGGTCGCCGGCCCGCTCGCGAACGCCGTCGCCATCCCGGTCATCTCGGTGATCGTCACGCCGATCGCCCTCGTCGCGGCGGTGGTGCCCTGGGACCCGCTCCTGCACATCGCCGCCTGGCTGATGGAGTGGCTGCTGCAGTTTCTCGAGTGGTGCTCGTCGCTTCCCGGCGCCCTCTGGCAGCAGCACGCGCCGCCGCTGTGGAGCGTGATCCTCGCGCTCGGAGGCGCGGCGTGGCTGCTCGCGCCGCGCGGCTTCCCATGGCGCGGCGGCGGGCTCGCGCTGATGGCGCCGGCGTTCGCGCTCGCGCCCGCGCCGCCGCCGGCCGGGGAGGCGTGGATCACCACGCTCGACGTCGGCCAGGGACTCGCCGTGCTGGTGCGCACCGAGAATCGCGTGCTGCTCTACGACGCCGGGCCGGCGTTCGGCCCGGAGGCCGACAGCGGCGGGCGCATCGTGCTGCCGCTGCTGCGCGGCGCGGGCCTCTCGCGGCTCGACGCGATGGTGCTCAGCCACGAGGACGGGGATCACATCGGCGGCGCGCTGACGGTCCTGGAAAGCAACGAGGTCGGCCTGCTCGCCTCGTCCCTGCCGCAGACCCACCCGCTCAACGCGCTCGTCCCCGGGGCGCTGCCCTGCGCCGCCGGCACGGGCTGGGTGTGGGACGGCGTGCGGTTCGAGTTCCTGCATCCGCAGGCGGGCGCGAAGGCCGCGCGCAGGAACGACGCGAGCTGTGTGCTGCGCATCGACACGGCGGGCGGCTCGATGCTGCTGACCGGCGACATCGAGCGCGCGGCGGAAGGCGCTCTCGTGAGGAATTCCAGATCGCTCCGCGCGGATGTGCTGCTCGTGCCGCACCACGGCAGCCGCACCTCCTCCACCGCGGAATTCATCGGCGCGGTGGCGCCGCGCTGGGCCGTGGTGCCGGTGGGCTATCGCAGCCGCTTCGGTCATCCGAACGCCGAGGTGCTCGGGCGCTACCGCTCGGCGGGGGCCGACGTCCTGCGCACCGATCGCGATGGTGCGGTGCAGGTCCGGCTGACGCGCGAAGGCGTCCGGGTGCATAGCGAGCGCTCCAGCGCGCCGCGCTATTGGCGCGCCGTGCCCTCCGTATAGAATTGTCCGGCGGGATTCCCCGCGCCCCCCATCCATCATCGAAGGAAGAGAGCGAGCCATGGCGAAAAGCGAGAACGCGGTCTACCGGGTCACCGAGGTCATCGGCACCAGCGAGAATTCCTGGGAGGACGCGGCGCGCAACGCGGTCAAGGTCGCGTCGAAGTCGCTGCGCGACCTGCGCATCGCGGAGATCAGCAAGCTCGATGTGAAGATCGAGGACGGCAAGGTCGTGCAGTTCCGCGCGCGCCTCGCCCTGTCGTTCAAGTACGACGCCTGATCCGCGGTCGTCGCGGGAGAAACAGCGCGTGTTCACCGCGGTCGTGCGCGTCACGGGCGCCGGGCGGCTCGAGGATTTCCGCGAGCGCCTGCGCTGGCTGATGGTGCGCGACGTCGACGCCGAGGAGTACAGCGAGCACCACGGCGAAGGCGTGCTCGAGTACCGCTTCGAGCCGAAGCTCGGAATTCCCTTTCCCGCATTCGTCGAGGCTTCGGCCAGCTTCCCCGAGCTGCGCGTCGAGGCGCATTGGGTGCAGAGCCGGGACGAGGACGTGATCCACGGCCGCGCGGTGATCGAGAACGGGAAGCTCGTCGAGCGGGAAATCGAGAGGAAAGCCGAACCGAAAGATGTCTGAACCGGGTGCTGCGGAGCCGAGGCGGCGCTCCGTCCAGTGCGTTTCTCCGAAGGGCCTGCACCGCGTCGCGTACCTCGAATGGGGCGACGCGCGCAATCGCGACGTCCTCGTCTGCGTGCACGGCCTCACGCGCTGCGCGCGCGATTTCGACGACCTCGCGCGCGCGCTGCGCGGCCGGTTCCGCGTCGTGTGCCCGGACATCGCCGGCCGGGGCGACTCGGATCGCCTCGCCGACCCGATGCTCTACACGACCCCGCAGTACGTGTCGGACATGGTGGCGCTGATCGCGCGCCTCGACGTCGAGACCGTGAGCTGGGTCGGCACTTCGATGGGCGGCATCATCGGCATGGTGCTCGCGGCGCAGACCGGCAGCCCGATCAAGCGGCTGGTCCTCAACGACATCGGCGCGCTGATCGCGAAAGCGGGGCTGGACCGCATCGCCAGCTACCTCGGCAAGGCGCCGCCCTTCCCGAGCATCGAGAAGGCCGACGAATACATCCGCACCGTCTGCGCGCCCTTCGGCCGCCACAGCGACGCGCAGTGGCGCTTCCTCACCGAGATCTGGGTGCGAAAGGGCGAAGACGGTTTGTATCACGCGCACTACGATCCCCGCATCGCCGAGCTGTTTCGCGCCACGCTGCCGAAGAATGACATCGACATGTGGGCGGTCTACGACGCGATCCGCTGCCCGACGCTGGTCATCCGCGGCGCGAGCTCCGATCTGCTTGCGCGGAAAACCGCGGAGGAGATGACCCGCCGCGGGCCCAAAGCCCGGGTGGTGGAAATCCCCGAGGTCGGCCACGCGCCCAGCCTGATGCACGCCGACCAGATCGCGGTCGTGCGCGACTTCCTGCTCGAAGGAGACACGCCTTGAGACTGTTTTTGTTTTATCTAGGAATTGTTTTTTTTGTAAATGCTGAAGCGCAATCCACTCTGGATTCCGTGCGCAGCAAGGGCTTCGTGACTTGCGGCACCAACACCGGGCTCGCCGGGTTCTCGCAGCCCGACTCGAAGGGCGTCTGGCGCGGCATCGACGTCGACGTCTGCCGCGCGGTCGCGGCGGCGGTGTTCGGCGACGCGGGCAAGGTGCGCTATTCGCCGGCGACGACGCAGCAGCGCTTCACCGCGCTGCAGTCGGGCGAGGTGGATCTGCTCTCGCGCAACACCACCTGGAGCTTCTCGCGCGACGCGAGCCTCGGGTTCAACTTCGTCGGCGTCAACTTCTACGACGGCCAGGGCTTCATGGTGCACAGGAAGCTGAACGTGAAGAGCGCCAGGCAGCTGAACGGCGCCACCGTCTGCGTGCAGCCGGGCACCACCACCGAGCTCAACCTCGCCGACTACTTCCGCGCCAACCGGATGACGTTCAAGCCGGTGGTGATCGACAAGCTGGAGGAGGTGCTGAACGCCTATTTCGCCGGGCGCTGCGACGTCTTCACTTCCGACATTTCGGGCCTCGTCTCGGTGCGCGGCTCGCGCGCGCAGAACGCCGCGGACCACGTCATCCTGCCGGAGATCATCTCCAAGGAGCCGCTCGGCCCGCTGGTGCGCCACGGCGACGACCGCTGGTTCGACATCGTGAAATGGTCGCTCTTCGCGATGATCGAGGCCGAGGAGATGAACCTGACCTCGAAGAACATCGACGAGGCCCGCTCCAGCAAGGATCCGTCGGTTCAGCGCTTCATCGGCGCGAGCGGCGACCTGGGCAAGATGCTCGGCCTCGACAACCGCTGGGCGTTCAACATCGTGAAGCAGGTCGGCAACTACGGCGAGTCCTTCGACGCGAACCTGAAGCCCCTGGGCTTCGAGCGCGGCCAGAACGCGCTCTGGAAGAACGGCGGCCTGATGTACGCGCCGCCGATCCGGTGAGCCGGCGCATGCCGAGACAGAACTTCTCGTCGGGGGCGCCCTGGGAGCCGGTCGTCGGATATTCGCGCGCGGTGAAAGTCGGGCCCTATATTCACGTGTCCGGAACCGTGGCGGCGGACGGCAAGGGCGGCGTGGCAGGCGCGAACGATTCGTACGCGCAGGCCGTTCAATGCATCCGGAATATCGAGGCGGCGTTGACCAAAGCCGGCGCCTCGTTGAAAGACGTGGTCCGGACGCGGATGTACGTGGTCGATATCGCCGACTGGGAGAAGATCGGCAAGGCGCACGGCGAGTTCTTCCGCGACATCCGCCCGGCGACGAGCATGGTGGAGGTGAGCGCCCTCATCGGCCCGGAGTACCTCGTCGAGATCGAGGCGGACGCCTACGTCGGCTGAGTAGCCGCCGGCGCCGTTTTCCGGCCACGGTACTATGGCGGTGTGAAGCGAATAGCCTATCAGGCGGCGGCCATTGCCTTATTCGCCGCCGCCGCCTGGTACCTCGTCGCCAACACCCTCGACAATCTCGCCGCGCGCAACATCGCGAGCGGCTTCGGCTTCCTGCGCCGCGAGGCCGGCTTCGAGATCGGCGAATCCGCCTTTCTCGCCTATAGCGCCGCCGACAGCTATTTGCGGGCCCTGGTTGTAGGGCTCATCAACACGTTCAGGGTCGCGCTCGCCGGCGTGGTGCTCGCGACCGTGCTCGGCGCGGCGATCGGCGTCGGCCGCCTTTCGAGCAACTATCTGCTGCGGACCCTCAGCGCCGCGTACGTCGAATTCATCCGCAACGTGCCGCTGCTCGTGCAGCTTTTCTTCTGGTACGCGGTGATCGCCGAGGCCCTGCCGCCGCCGCGCGAGGCGCTGCAGCCGCTGCCGGGCGTGTTCCTTTCGAGTCGCGGTTTCTTCTTCCCGCTTCCGGGAAGTGTGCCGGTGCTGGAGGGATTCAACTTCACCGGCGGGGCGCATCTGTCGCCGGAATTCGCCACGCTGCTGATCGGGCTCACCGTCTACACCGCCGCCTTCATCGCCGAGATCGTGCGCGCCGGCATCCTGGCGGTGGGGCGGGGCCAGGTCGACGCCGCCCGCGCGCTCGGCCTCGGCCCGGGTGCGACCCTGCGCTACGTGGTGCTGCCCCAGGCCCTGCGGGTCATCGTGCCGCCGCTCACCAGCCAGTACCTGAATCTCACCAAGAACAGCTCCCTCGCCGTGGCGATCGGCTACCCGGACCTGGTGGCGATCGTCGGCACCACCATCAACCAGACCGGACAGGCGATCGAAGGCGTGGCGATCATCATGGCGGTGTACCTCACGATCAGCCTCGCGATCTCGGCGCTCATGAACTGGTACAACGCGCGCCTCAAATGAGCTGGGTCAGAAAAAATCTTTTCTCGGGGTGGGCGAGCACGCTGCTCACCGTCCTGATCGCGATTTTTCTATTGAAGGCGGTGCCGGCGTTTGTTCACTGGGCGTTTCTCGACGCGGTGTGGCGGCCCGATCCGCAAGCCTGCCGCGAGGCGCACGGCGCGTGCTGGGGATTCGTCGCCGAGAAGTACCGCTTCATCCTGTTCGGCACCTATCCCTACGAGCAGCACTGGCGCCCGGCGCTTTCGATCCTGATCCTCCTCGCGCTCTACGTTCTGTCGGCCATGAGAAGGTTCTGGAGCTGGTGGCTGGCGCTGCCATGGCTCGCCGGCCTCGCGTGCATCGGCGTCCTCATGTGGGGTGGCGTGCCGGGCCTGCCCTATGTCGAGAACGAGCTCTGGGGCGGGCTGATCCTCACGCTCATCCTCGCCACCTTCGGCATCGCCTTCGCCTTTCCGCTGTCGATCCTGCTCGCCCTCGGCCGGCGCTCGAGCATGCCCGCGATACAGGGATTGTGCGTCGCGTACATCGAGCTGATCCGCGGCGTGCCGCTCATCTCGGTGCTCTTCATGGCCTCCATCATGCTGCCGCTCTTCCTGCCCCCGGGCCTGTCGATCGACAAGCTCCTGCGCGCGCAGATCGCCCTGATCCTGTTCGCCGCGGCTTACCTCGCGGAGGTGGTGCGCGGCGGGCTGCAGGCGATCCCGAAGGCGCAATACGAAATGGCCGACGCCCTGGGGCTGAATTTTTCCCAGAAGACTTTGTATGTGATCCTGCCGCAGGCGCTGCGCATCGCGGTGCCGCCGCTCGTGAATACGTTCATCGGCCTCTTCAAGGACACCTCGCTCGTGGTGATCATCGGCCTCTTCGACGTGCTCGCGACCATCAAGGTGTCGCTCAACGAGCCGGCGTGGAGCGGCTTCGGCGTCGAGGCGTATCTTTTCGCGGCGCTCGTCTACTTCGTGTTCTGCTTCGCGATGTCGCTCTATTCGCGAAGGCTGGAGCAGCGGACTATTTACTCCCCGCGAAGCTGAACTCGATCGAGCGCATCTGGCGCACGCCGGCCTGGGTCATGTCGAGCATCGCCTTGGCGAGGGAGCCGTCGCGGTCGATGGCGCGGCAGGCGTCGTCGATGAGGACGACGTCGAAGCCGGCGGCGCGGGCGTCGAGGGCGGTCCAGGCGACGCAGAAGTCGGTGGCGAGGCCGCAGAGGTAGATCTTCCTGAGGCCGCGTTCCCTCATATAGCCGGCCAGGCCGGTGGGGGTCTTGCGGTCGGCCTCGAAAAAAGCGGAGTAGCTGTCGATGCCGCGGTTGTAACCCTTGCGGATCACGAGCTCGGCCTGCGGGATCGAAAGGTCGGGATGCAGCGCGGCGCCGGGGGTGCCCTGCACGCAATGGTCCGGCCACAGCACCTGGTTGCCGTAGTCGAGGACCATGGTCTGGAACGGTTTCGTACCCTTGTGCGAGGAGGCGAACGAGGTGTGCCCGCGCGGGTGCCAGTCCTGGGTGAGGATCACGTGCTGGAAGCGCGCGCCCATGCGGTTGATGAGCGGCACCACCTCGTTGGCCCGGGCGACCGCGAGCGCGCCGCCGGGCATGAAGTCGTTCTGCACGTCGATGACGATGAGGCAGCTCGTTTCCATGGCGTTCTCCGGTCTCAGGCCTTGCGGCTCGCCGCGTTCCAGTTTTTCTCGAGGTTCGAGATCAGCGCGGGGCTGAAGTGGCAGTACGCCTGCTCGCGCGCATAGACCGACATGTAGCGGCGGAAGACGTCGAGCGGCTCCTGCGCGATGCGGAACGCCCGCCGGTTGCCCGCCGCGCTCACCACGCCGGAGCTCGTAAGCCTTTCGACGATATTTTGCATTGAAGAATCCATTGTTTCCGGCGCCACGATCTCGTCGCAGATCATGCGACCCTCCGGGCTGTCGCAGTCGATGCGGCGCTCGTTCATGATCGCCTGGCGCGCGATCCGGTCGCCGACGAAGCGCGGCAGGCGCAGGTTCGCGGCGCCGGGAATGATGCCTTCCTTCCTCGCGGGCAGCGTGAGATAGGCGTCGCTCGCGGCGATCGTGTGATCGACCGCGAGAAGGATCTGGCAGTGCCCGCCGATGGCGAAGCCCTCCACCGCCGCGATCCAGAGCTTCTCCACGCTGCGCTCTTCGGGGGACACGTCGGGCAGGGCGAGCCCCCGGTAGAGCTTGTTCACCAGGCCCAGGTCGCGCAGCAGGTACCAGAGGTAGCGGATCTTTCCCTGGTAGAGATGGGTGAGGTTGATGCCGGCGCCGAAAAGCCGGCGGCCCGCGTATTTCGGATGCTCGACCTCGGCGCCGCGCAGCACGCACACCTCGGTCTCGCGATCGAGAAGCGCGACGTCGATCGCCGTCTCTAGCGGTCCGAGCGTCGACTCGTCCTCGGCGTTGAGGTGGCGCGGGTTGCGCATCGTGACGACCGACGCCTTGCCGCGGCGCTCGACATGCACCTTGCCCAGGTCGATCTCGCCTTTGCTTTTATATTCCTTCGATTTTTCCGCCGAGCCTTCGAGCGGCAGAAGCATGGCGTGGCAAAGGTGCAGGCCGCAGGCCGGATCGGCGAGAACCTGCGCGAGGAACTCGCCCTGCTTCGCCTCCAGCCCGGTCTTGTCGCGCTGCGCGAGGCCGGCTTCGCTTTCCAGCGCCGCGCGGGAGGGAAGGAGATCCGGGAATTGCTCGGCGGCGCGCCGGCAGAGCTCGTCCGCGCGCAGAAACCGGGTCCGATTCTGCGTAAGAGCGTTGTAGGCGGTGAGCGCTGCGATCATGCCGGATTTGTCCGTCTGTCGTGCGCAGTCTAAACCCGGGAGGCCGGGTCCTGCTTGTAGAAGAGCCGGAGCTGGTCGTAGAAGTCGGGGTAGCGCCGCTGCGTCTCCTTCGGCTGCTGGAAGAACGCTTCGCTTATCACCGCGAAGAATTCGGAGGGATGCTCGCCGGCATAAGGGTCCAGCCAGGTGTCCCGGCCGCGCTCCAGCGCGTCGCAGAATCCCTCGAATGCTTCGTTGAGCGCGGCCAGCCAGGCGCGGCGGCTCATGCCGGCGTGCAGCGGCGGCACGCCGTTCGGCTCGCCGCTCAGCATGTCGAGCTTGTGCGCGAATTCATGGATGACCACGTTGATCACCGGGTCGTTCGCCGCGGCGTCCCAGGAAAGCACCACGGGTCCGCCGGGCATCGCCTCGCCCGCGAGCTCGTCTTCCCACTCGTGCAGCACGCCGTTCTCGTCGAGCTCCGAGCGCCGCACGCGAAAATCTCCCGGGTACAGCACGACGCCGGTCCAGCCCGAGTACCAGTCGAGGCCGAGCTCCAGGATCGGCAGGCACGCCTGCGCCGCGATCGAGACGCGCATCGCGTCGCTCACTTCGATGCCCCCCACGCCCGCGAACTGCTTTTCGGCGAGGAAGAGGATGACGAGGTTCTTCAATTTCTCTTCTTCGCGGGCGGGAAGGCTTTTCATGAAGCCCAGACCCCGGGTCGCCTCCCGCCACAAAGCGTCCTCGATGCGGTGCTTCGCCAGCACGCGCCTGCGCCGCCAGTTCGCGAGCCAGCCCATCAGGCGGTCCTGCGGCCGCGCGAGGCGAGCCAGACGCCCGTGAGGATGAGCGCCAGGCCCGCGATGTGATGCTTCTGGATCGATTCACCCAGGAAGAAAACCGCCATGAACGCGCCGACGAGCGGAATGAGGTGCAGATAGACGCCCGCCTTCGCCGGGCCGAGGGACGCCACGCCGCGGTTCCACATGACGTAGCACAGCACCGAAGGAAAGGCGGCGAGGAAAAGGATGCCGAGCACCACGCCGGTACTGACTTCGGTGCGTCCGCCCGTGGCGACGTCCGCGAGGTAAAGCGGAATTCCGGTGATCATTCCGGCGAGCATGACCGAGAGCATGAACCCCGGACCGTCCATCCCGGCGGGTTTCCAGCGCAGGCACGCGGTATACAGCCCCCAGAGCACGGTGTTCGCGAGCAGCCACAGGTCGCCCGGATTGAAGCGGAATTCGAGCAGGTTGCGCAAGCTGAGCTGCGTGACGAGGGCGAGCACCCCGGCGAACGAGATCGCGAGCCCGGCCGCCATCAGCGGCCGGATACGCTCGCGAAACAGCAGCCAGGCGAAGAGCGGGATGAAGCCCGGCGTCACCGACTGGAACAGCACCGCGTTGGTGGCCGTGCTGTCGCGGATGCCCATGTAGCCGATGCAGTTGTAGAGCACGGTGCCGCAGGTGCCGAAGAACAGGATCGGCCAGCGCGCGCGCCAGTACGCCGGCCATTCGCGCGCGAGCGCGGGCGCGGCGAAGGGCGCGAGCAGCGCGATCGCGGCTGCCCAGCGCCAGAACGCCATGCCGGTGGGCGTCGTGTGCGGGATCACGGCGCGCGCCACGATCCAGTGCGCCGCCCAGAGAATCGCGGTGAGGGTGAGCAGCAGATGAGGGTTCGCGCGCAACGTAGGTTCGGCAGGGCCGGTCGTAAAATACCCGCATGGTCACGGTTGTCCAGCTGCATCCGCAAAACAGCGCCGCGGCGCTCGAGCCGATCGCCGAGGGGCTCGGGGCCGCCGACCGGGCGCTGCTCGCGCGCGCCCTCGAGTTCGCGGAGCCGCTCTACGCCGGCGCGGCGCTGTCCACGGGCGAGCCGACGTGGGCGCACGCGCTCGGGCTTGCCGGCAACCTGGCCGCGATCGGCCTCGACGCGCCGGGCAGGGCGGCGGGGCTGCTCTTCGCGGCGCCCAAGCATCTTTCGAATCCCGACGATCTGAAGAATGCTTTCGGCGCGGAGATCGCGGAGCTCGCTTCCGGCGTCGAGAAGCTCTATCAGCTGCGCGTCGCCACGCGCAGCAATCCCCGCGAGCAGAACGAGGTGCTGCGCAAGATGGTGCTCGGCATGGTCGAGGACGTCCGGGTCGTGCTGATCCGGCTCGCGAGCCGCACGCAGACGCTGCGATGGTTTTCAAAAAACAAGAATTTCTCCGCCGAAGAAAGAATCTCTTACGCCAGGGAAACCCTCGACATCTACGCCCCGCTCGCCAACCGCCTCGGGGTGTGGCAGCTCAAGTGGGAGCTGGAGGACCTTTCGTTCCGCTTCCTCGAGCCCGAGCTCTACAAGAAGATCGCGCAGATGCTCGACGAGCGGCGCGTCGAGCGCCAGCGCTATATCGCGCAGGCCATCGAAAGGCTTTCGCGCGAGCTGAAAGCCTCCAATGTGAAAGCGCAAATCACCGGCCGCCCGAAGCACATCTATTCGATCTGGAACAAGATGCGCAGCAAGGCGGTCGACTTCTCCGAGGTGTACGACGTGCGCGCGGTGCGGGTGATCGTCCCCGAGGTGAAGGACTGCTACACGGCGCTCGGGGTCGTGCACAACCTGTGGCAGCCGATCGCCAAGGAGTTCGACGACTACATCTCGCGGCCGAAGGGCAACCTGTACCAGTCGCTGCACACGGCGGTGATCGGCCCCGGCGCTCGCACGCTGGAAGTGCAGATCCGCACGGAGGAAATGCACCGCCAGGCGGAGTTCGGCGTCGCCTCGCACTGGCGCTACAAGGAGCCGGGCAGCGCCGCGAAAGGCCGCGCCCAGGCCGCCTTCGACCAGAAGATCGCCTGGCTGCGCGAGCTGCTCGCGTGGCGCGACGAGGTGGCCGACTGGGGAAAAAGCTCGAGGCAGGCGCAGGCCGACGATACGGTGTACGTCCTCACGCCGCAGGGCCGCGTGCTCGACCTGCCGGCCGGCTCGACGCCGGTGGACTTCGCCTACGCGCTGCACACCGACCTCGGCCACCGCTGCCGCGGCGCCAAGGTGGACGGCCACATGGTGACGCTCGATACGCCGCTGCAAAGCGGTCAGCGGGTGGAGATCGTCGCCGCCAAGACCGGCGGCCCGTCGCGCGACTGGCTCAACGCGGAGCGCGGTTTCGTGAAAAGCCACCGCGCGCGCCAGAAGATCCGGCAGTGGTTCAACGCCCAGGAGATGGAGAAGACGGTCGCCGCCGGCCGCGCGAAGATCGAGAAGGAGCTGCGCCGCGAGGGCGCGACGCAGGCGAGCATGGAGGCTCTTTCAAAAAAGCTCGGGCTGGACAAGCCGGAGGAAGTCTTCGTCGCGGTGGCCCGCGACGAGGTCAACTTGCGCCGGCTGCAGGCCGCGGTGCGCGAGCTGAAGGGTGACGAGAAGGAAGTCTCGAAAGTAATTCTCCCTCCGGAGAAAAAGAAGAAAACGTCCGTCGCGCGCGCCGGCGTGCTCGTCGTCGGCGGCATGGAGAAGCTCCTCACGCAGCTCGCGCGCTGCTGCAAGCCGGTGCCGCCCGATGCGATCCGCGGCTTCGTCACGCGCGGCAAGGGCGTGTCCGTGCACCGCGAGGACTGCCCGAGCCTGAAGCGGCTCGCCGAGAATCAGCCGGAGAGGCTGATCGACGCTGAGTGGGGAAAAAGCGGGGGCTCAGGCGAGGCGCTCTATACGGTCGAGATGTCCGTCACGGCGAGCGACCGGCGCGGCCTGCTGCGCGAC
>CAYOVM010000051.1:14436-18058 GCA_964407355.1 uncultured Enterobacteriaceae bacterium | reverse complement strand
CCCGCCGGGTCATTGCATAGCAGGACCATGTCGCACCCGGCGGCGAGCGCCGCGCGCGCGCGCTCGGGAATCCCCCCGGCGGTGCCCGCCCCTTCCATCGACAGGTCGTCGCTGAAGATCAGCCCGCCGAAGCCGAGCTTGCCGCGCAGCACCTCCTGCAGCCAGTACTTCGAGTAGCCCGCGGGCTCCGCGTCGGCCTGCGTGTAGATCACGTGCGCGGGCATGACCGCCGCCAGGCCGGCCTCGATCACGCTTTTGAACGGCAGCAGGTCTTTCTTGAATATCTCCTTGACCGCTCTTTCGTCGCGCGGCACCGCCACGTGCGAATCGGCCTCGGCGAAGCCGTGCCCGGGAAAATGCTTCGCCACCGCCGCCATGCCGGCGTCGGCGAAGCCCTGAACGAGGCTCGCGCCGAGCGCGCCGACGGCGGTCGGGTCGAAGTGCAGCGCGCGATCGCCGATCACCGAGCTCAAGCCGTAGTCGAGATCGAGCACCGGCGCGAAGCTGAAATCGACGCCGTGCGCCGCGAGCTCCGCCGCGATCACGTAGGCGATCGCGCGCGCCGCCTCGCGGCCGGCGGGACGGTCGCGGTCCCACAGGCGGCCGAGCTCGCGCATCGGCGGGATCGCGCTGAAGCCCTCGCGAAAGCGCTGCACGCGGCCGCCCTCGTGGTCGACGCAAACCGGCAGCGCCGGCTCGCGCAGGCGCTCGATTTCATCCGTGAGCGCGACGAGCTGCTCGCAATTCTGGAAGTTGCGCGAAAACAGGATCACCCCGCCGGTGGCGGGATGGGCAAGCCGTTTGCGGTCGTCGTCGCCGAGCGCCGTGCCGACGACATCGATCACCGCGGGCCCGGGCGGCAATCTTACTTTTCGCACTCGAGGATCACGGTCGCGAACGCCACGCCTTTCTCGTCCGAGAGGGAGAGATGGGCGGCGGTCACGCCTTTCTTGTCCAGCAATTTCCGGAGCGGCGCAGAAAACTCGAGGACCGGCTTGCCCGATTCCAGGTTCCTGACCCACATGCCGTGCCAGCCCGCCGGCGAGCGGATTCCGGTGCCCAGCGCCTTGGTGAACGCCTCCTTGGCGGCGAAGCGCTTGGCGAGGTAGTTCGCGCGCAGACGGTGCGCCGCAAAGCGCTTCATCTCGGAATCCACCAGCACCTTGCGGGCGAAACGATCGCCCCAGCGCTCGAGCGCCTTCTCGATGCGGCCGATCTCGACGACGTCGGTGCCGAGCCCGAAGATCATCTTGCGGTACGCGAGGACGCGGCGGACGAAGCGCCGTCGACGATCAGGCGCTTCATCTCGCGCACCGCCTCGCGCATCCCGACGAACAGCGCGCGGCTCACGATGGCGTGGCCGATGTGCAGCTCGCGCAGGCCGGGCAGGCGAGCGACGGGCTGGACGTTGAAGTAATTGAGCGCGTGGCCGGCGTTGAAGCGCATGCCCAGGGCGCGGATCCTCTCGCCCGCCGCGCGGATGCGCTCGAGCTCGGCTACGACCGCCGGGCTCTCCTCGTCCCGGCCCTTCGAGTGAAAGGCGTGCGCGTAGGGCCCGGTGTGCACTTCGCAGACCGAAGCGCCGATACGGGCGGCGGCTTCGACCTGCCGCGGCTCGGCGTCGATGAAGACGGACACGACAATCCCCGCGTCGGCCAGCTTCTTTATCGAAGCGGCCAGCTTTTTTTCCTGGGAAACAATATCCAGTCCGCCTTCCGTGGTGATCTCGTGCCGGCCTTCGGGCACCAGCATCGCCATCTCGGGCTTGATGCGGCACGCGATGCCGACCATTTCGTCGGTGGCCGCCATCTCCAGGTTCAGCCGGATGTGAGTGAGCTCGCGCAGGCGCCGCACGTCCTCGTCCTGGATGTGCCGACGGTCCTCGCGCAGATGAACGGTGATGCCGTCGGCGCCGCCGAGGTGAGCCTCCACGGCGGCCCACACCGGGTCCGGCTCGTAGGTGCGGCGGGCCTGCCGGACCGTGGCGATGTGATCTACGTTGACGCCCAGCTCGATCATGAGTGCCCGATCATAGGTCGTTCAAGGCCAGCAGCACCGTCCGGGTATGCAGGACCTGGCCATGCAGCCGCGTCCCGATCAGCGCGCGCATCAGGAAGCGTGCCTCATCGCGCGTCGCCTGTCTGCCATAGTCGTCGTGCGCCACATCGAGGAGAGTCTGACCGCTCACCACGACCTCGCCGGAGAGCCCGCCATGCGCGCTTTGCGCTTCGGAGGGGCCGCGCTCCGGCTCATAAACATACTGGCGCTCGGGGTCGATAGGCCGGGCGGCGGTATCGTGTTCCAGCAATGGAGCATACCCGAGCTCCGCGAGCAGCCGTTTCTCGAATCGCCTGAGCGTCGGACCCTGCTCCGCGCCCGCCGCCAGCTCGTTCAGCGACTCGGTGTAGAAGTCGAACAAGGCTTCATGCGGATCGTCGCGCGGCAGCAGGCGCAGCACCAGCTCGTTGACGTAGAAGCCGCACATCAGGCCGAGTCCGGCGAGCGGCGCCACGCCGCCCGACCATTCCGCCGCGATCAGCGTGCCGAGCTCGCTCGACGCCGACCAGGTCAGGCGCAAGGGCTGGAAGGACAGAAGCACGCCGCGCATCGCCGAGCGTGGCCGCCGCGCGCCGCGCGCGAGCACCGCGACGCGCCCGTAGCGGCGGGTGAACGCTTCCACGATGAGGCTGGTTTCCTTGTAGGGATAGGTGTGCAGGACATATCCCGGCTCGCGATCCGCGCGTCGCTTCATTTTTCGGCGAGGGGCTGCGCCGCCGGTTCAGTCATAGCCGAGCTGGCGCAGCACGCGCGCGTCGTCGGTCCAGGCGCGGCGCACCTTGACCCAGGTGCCGAGATAGACCTTGCCGCCGAACATCCGTTCCATGTCCTTGCGGGCGGAGGTGCCCATGCGCTTCAGGCGCTCGCCGCCGGCGCCGACGACCATCGCTTTCTGGCTTTCGCGCTCGACCAGGATCGTCGCCTCGATGCGCCGCAGCCGGCCCTCTTCCTTGAAGCTCTCGATCACCACTTCGCAGCGGTAAGGCAGCTCCTCACCCATCTCCATGAAGAGCTTCTCGCGCAGCAGCTCCGCGGCGAAGAAACGCTCGTCGCGGTCGGTGAGCTGGTCCGGGGGATAGGCGGCGGGCCCCTCGGGCAGGGCTTCGCGCAGCACCTTCAGCAGCTCCGGAACGTTCTTTCCGGTGTGCGCGCTGACCGGGACCACGGCGTGAAAATCCCGCAGCTTCGACAGGCGCTCGAGGAAGGGGATCAGCTGCGCCCGGTTCTTCACGAGGTCGATCTTGTTCACCACGGCGATGACTTTCTGCTCTTCCGGGATGCGCTCGAGCACCGCGCGGTCTTCGGGCCCGAAGCGCAGCGCTTCGACCATGAACATCGCGACATCGGAATCGCGGGCCGCCTCGGTCGCGCGCCGGTTGAGGGCGCGGTGCAGCGTGCTGCGGGCGCGCCCCTGCTGTCCCGGCGCATCGACGAACACATACTGGCAGTCCTCGCGCGTCAGGATCCCGGTGACGAGGTGGCGCGTGGTCTGCGGCTTCGCCGAGACGATGGAGAGCTTCTCGCCTACGAGCCGGTTGAGCAGGCTCGATTTTCCGGTATTGGG
>CAYOVM010000051.1:0-14336 GCA_964407355.1 uncultured Enterobacteriaceae bacterium | reverse complement strand
TGGAGAGCTTCTCGCCTACGAGCCGGTTGAGCAGGCTCGATTTTCCGGTATTGGGCCGGCCGGCCATGCCGATCGTGCCGCAGCGATGCTCGCTCATGCTTCAACCGGATCATGCATCTGAATCCGGGCCTTTGTCGTCACCTTCCAGCTTCGCGAGCATCGCGAGGGCGGCGCCCTGCTCCGCCCTCTGCCGCGAGGTGCCGGTTCCCGTCGCGTTCAAGCCCGCGTCGGCCACGACGCACTCCACTTCGAAAGTCTGCCGATGGGCGGCGCCGCGCACCGACAGCACGCGATATTCGGGCAGCCGGTGGTGCCCGGCCTGGAGCCGCTCCTGGAGCTGGGTCTTCGGGTCTTTCGCCGGCCGCTCCGGGTCGAGCCGATCGATGAGCGGGCCGAACGCATTCAGGACCGCCTTGCGCGCGGCGTCGTAGCCGGCGTCGAGAAAGATCGCGCCGACCACCGCTTCGAGCGCATCCGCGAGGATCGACGGGCGCGCCTCCCGGGCGCTCGAGGTCTCGCCTTCGCCGAGCCGCAGGAAGCGCGCGAGGCCGAGCTCCGTCGCGACCTCGGCCAGGGCTTCCTCGCGCACGAGGCTCGCGCGCAGACGCGTAAGGTTGCCCTCCGGAAGCTGCGGAAACCTCGCATAGAGCTCCTCGGCCACCGCGCAGCCGAGCACGCCGTCGCCGAGGAACTCGAGGCGCTCGTTGTTATCCGGTCCGCGGCTGCTGTGCGTCAGCGCCCGCTCGAGCAGGGCGCTGTCGCCGAAACGGTGGCCGAGCCGCCCTTCGAGAGCCGCGGGTCGGGACACGGCGCGGCGCTAGCGGCCGCTGCTCGCCGCGAAGTCAACGTACATGCCGACGTTTGCGAAGAGCGGGAATTCCTTGCGGTAGGCGAACGAGATCACCACGTTGCCGCCTTCCTTGGTGATCTCGAGATCGCCCGCCTTGGGGGTGCTGATGTCGTCGATGGTCGCGCGCGCATCGTAGGCCTTGCGCACCTCGGCCACCGACGAGGTCTTGCTCCGATCGGCGGCGATGGCTTCGATCGCCGCTTTCGCCTTGCCGTACTCGATGTAGCCTGGAACGATCTTCAGGCCCGTGATCCCGAGTATCACCACGATGACCACCGCGACCAGCAGCCCGCTGAGGCTGACGCCCCGCTGCCTCTCTCTTAGCCGAATGCGCATTGTTGCCTCCCAGGAAACGCCCTACCGGAACGAGCCGAAGCGTCCGAGCTCGTTCAGGTTGAGCCAGATGAAGAACGCCTTCCCCACGATGTTCTGGTCGGGCACGAATCCCCAGACGCGGCTGTCGCTCGAATTGTCCCGGTTGTCGCCCATCACGAAGTAGTGGCCCGCAGGAACCGTGCACGTCAAGCCGCTGCTATTGTAGTTGCAATTCGCCGCGAACGGGAACGAGCGCCCGGGGGTCATCAGCGCCGGAGCGTCCTCGTCGAGCAGTATTTCATGCTCCACGGTGCCGAGCTTCTCGACATAGCGGCGCGAGAACTGCATGCGCTCGCGCGAGAGGTAGTCGTCGACCTGGCGCACCGGAACGGGCGTGCCGTTGATCGTGAGGCGCTTGCCGCGGTATTCGATCTTGTCGCCGGGCACGCCGACCACGCGCTTGATGTAGTCGAGCGATGGATCGTCCGGATAGCGGAATACCATCACGTCGCCGCGCTGCGGGCTGCCGAGCTCGATGACTTTGCGGTTGAGCACCGGCAGGCGCACGCCGTACGTGAATTTGTTCACGAGGATGAAGTCGCCGACGAGCAGCGTCGGCACCATCGAGCTCGACGGGATCTTGAAAGGCTCCACCAGGAACGAGCGCAGCAGGAACACGATCAGGATCACCGGGAAGAAGCTGATCGAGTACTCGACCCACCAGGGCTCTTTCGCGTCCCGGGCCCGGCGCTCGCGGAGCACCGCGATCTCGAGAAGCCACACGAGCCCCGTGACCACGAGCAGGAGGAAGAGGAACAGGGCGAAGCTCATGGCGCCGCGCTCAACTGTCGCCCCGCTGCAGCACCGCGAGGAACGCTTCCTGCGGAATCTCCACCGAACCGACCTGTTTCATGCGCTTCTTCCCTTCCTTTTGCTTGTCGAGCAGCTTGCGCTTGCGCGTGACGTCGCCGCCGTAGCACTTGGCGATGACGTTCTTGCGCAGCGCCTTCACGTTCTCCCGGGCGATGATGTGCCCTCCGATCGCCGCCTGGATCGCGACGTCGAACATCTGCCGCGGAATCAGGCCGCGCAGCCGCGTCACCAGCTCGCGGCCCCGAACCTGCGCCGCCAGGCGATGCACCATGCTCGAGAGCGCATCGACGCGCTCGCCGTTCACCAGCACGTCCAGGCGCACGACGTCGGCCGCCCGGTAATCCTTGAATTCGTAGTCGAGCGAGCCGTAGCCCCGCGTCATCGACTTGAGCCGGTCGAAGAAGTCCATCACCACTTCGCTCAGCGGCAGGTCGTAGGAGATCACGACGTGGCGCGCCGAGTAATGCAGATTGGTCTGGGTGCCGCGCTTCTGGGTGCAAAGCGTGATCACCGGGCCGACGTAGTCCTGCGGCACGAAGATCTTGGTGGCGATCATCGGCTCGCGGATCTCCTCGATGAGCGAGGGATCGGGCAGCTTGGCGGGGTTCGAGACCTGCTCGACGGTGCCGTCGCGCAGCAGCACCTCGTAGATCACCGAGGGCGCGGTGGTGATGAGGTTCATGCCGTACTCGCGCTCGAGGCGCTCCTGGACGATGTCCATGTGGAGCAGACCGAGAAACCCGCACCTGAATCCGAAGCCGAGGGCCTGCGAGGTCTCCGGCTCGTAGTGAAACGAGGCGTCGTTGAGATGCAGCTTCTCCATCGCCTCGCGCAACGCCTCGTACTCGTTCGCCTCGACCGGGTACAGGCCGGCGAACACCTGCGGCTTCACCTCCTTGAATCCCGGCAGCGCGGCCGCGGCCGGCTTGGCGTCGTGCGTGATCGTGTCGCCGACCTTGGCGGCGCGCAGCTCCTTGATGCCGGCGGTGACGTAGCCCACCTCGCCCGCCGCCAGGCTGTCCTTCGACTTCGCCTTTGGGGTGAACACGCCGAGCTGCTCGCACAGGTAGGCGGCGCCGGTGCTCATCAGCTGGATCTTCTCCTTCGGGCGCAGCGTGCCCTCGACGACTCTCACGAGCATCACCACGCCGACGTAGTTGTCGAACCAGGAATCGATGATGAGGGCCTGCAGCCGCTCCGACGGGCTGCCCTGCGGCGGCGGAACGCGCGCGATGACCGCTTCGAGGATGTCCTGCACGTTCTCGCCGGTCTTGGCGCTCACGCGGATCGCGTCCTTCGCATCGATGCCGATGACGTCCTCGATTTCCTGGATCGCCTTCGCCGGATCCGCCGAGGGCAGGTCGATCTTGTTGAGGACGGGAATCACCTCGACGCCCTGCTCCGTAGCCGTGTAGCAATTGGCGACGGTCTGCGCCTCGACGCCCTGCGAGGCATCGACGACCAGGATCGCGCCCTCGCAGGCCGCGAGCGAGCGGCTCACCTCGTACGAGAAGTCGACGTGCCCGGGGGTGTCGATCAGGTTCAGCAGATAGGTGTCGCCGCTACGCGCGCGATATTGCAGAGCGGCCGTCTGCGCCTTGATGGTGATGCCGCGCTCGCGCTCGAGGTCCATCGAATCGAGCACCTGCTCGGCCATCTCGCGCGCCTCGAGCCCGCCGCACATCTGGATGAAGCGGTCCGCCAGCGTCGACTTGCCGTGGTCGATGTGCGCGATGATGGAGAAATTGCGGATTCGGTTCTGAGACATCAAGGCAGGCTGTGCGCCATCATTTGCGTATAAACAAAGAGGGCGCCCGCATTGCGGGGCACCCTCTTTTGCGAGGCCGCTATTTTAGCTTACCCGGGCGTCGACCCTGCGGCGGTTCCCTTGCAGCGGTTACCCTTTGTCGGTCAGCCCCGAGATCGTAACGAACGCGGTGCTCTCGCCCCGGCGCACCTGCAGCGTGATGACCGCGCTTTTGTCGAGCCCCGCCAGCAGCTTGTTCAACTGCTCCACCGACTTCAGCTCGGTGTGCTGGCCCTTGTGGACCAGGGTGAGCAGGATGTCGCCCTTTCGCACGTCCGCTTTCGAGTCCGGACGCACCTCCAGCACCACCAGACCGCCCGAGAGGCTCAGGCCCTTTTTCTGCTCGGCGGAGAGCTCGCCCACCACGATGCCCAGGCGGTTGGCGGGCGCCTCCGCCTGGGGCTTCGCGCGCGGCCTGTCGGCGGCCGCGACGCGGTCTTCCTGGAGCTCGCCGACGGTCAGCGTGAGAGTCCTCTTCGCGCCTTTTCTCCAGACCTCGACCGAGGACTGCGATCCGGGCCGGGTCGAGCCGACGATGCGCGGCAGGTCGCTCGAGCTCTCGACCGCCTTGCCGTCGAAGGCGAGGATGATGTCGGTCGCCTCCACGCCGGCCTTGTCGGCCGGGCTGCCTTTCTCGACCGAGTTCACCAGCGCGCCGCGGGCACGATCGAGCCCGAACGAGGTCGCGAGGTCGCGGTTCACTTCCTGGATCACGACGCCGATCCGGCCGCGCGCCACGCGCCCCTTCTCGCGCAGCTGCTTCTGGATGTCGAGCGCGACGTCGATGGGGATCGCGAACGACAGCCCCATGAAGCCGCCGGTGCGGCTGTAGATCTGCGAATTGATGCCGACCACCTCGCCGCGCATGTTGAACAGCGGCCCGCCCGAATTGCCGGGGTTGATCGCGACGTCGGTCTGGATGAAGGGAACGAAGTTCTCCTGAGGCAGCGAGCGCCCCTTGGCGCTGACGATGCCGGCGGTGACGGTGTTCTCGAAGCCGAACGGCGCGCCGATCGCGACCACCCATTCGCCGACCTTGAGCTTCGTCGGATCGCCGAACTTCACCATCGGCAGGCTCGCGCCCTCGATCTTGATGAGCGCGACGTCGGTGCGTTTGTCCGCGCCGATGACCTTCGCCTTGAACTCCCGCTTGTCGGTGAACTTGACGTTGATCTCGTCTGCGGCCTCGACGACGTGCGCATTGGTCAGGATGTAGCCGTCGTGCGAGATGATGAAGCCCGAGCCGAGCGAGCGGCTCTCGGAGCGCGGCGACGGCCCCTGTCCGGGCCCCTGGCCCGGTCCAGGCTGCTGGCGCGGAATAAAGCGGCGGAAGAACTCCTGGATCTCCTCGTCCTCGATCCCGGGCACCTGCGGCAGGGCGTTGCCGCGGCGCGCCGCCTGGGTGGTGCTGATGTTGACGACCGCGTTGCCCTGCTCGTCCACGAGGCGCGTGAAATCGGGAAGTACCTGCGTCTGGGCAAGGCCGCTGGCGCAGAACGCCGCCAGCCACAGACCGGCTAGGGCTCTCAGAACTCGCATGATTCTCTCTCCGGAAAAATATTAAGGCTTATTGCTGCGGCCGCCGGTACTCGACGGCGTCCGCGATGCGCTGCACGCTCAACGCCGGCGCCTCCCCGACCACGGTGACCATGTGGTTGGCGACTTCGCGAGTATAGATGTGGATGGCGCCCATGCTGGCGAGGCCGGTGCGGCTGGCGCTGCGGCCCTCCAGGGGCTCGATGAACACCGAGACGGCGGCGAGACCGTCCGAGTACACGACCTGGCCGACCGGCCTGGAGTCCATCCGGCGCTTGAGCTCGACGACTTTGCGAAAGCCGGGCAGTTCGCTGCTCAACCCCCAGCCCGCGAGGCTGGCCGGCGCCGCGGCCGCGTCCTCGACGCGCCACTTCGACGTCGTGTGGCGCGGCTTCACCATGTCCCGGGTGACCCTGCCGAGGGAAAGCTGGGTAAACATGAACTGCTCGACTTCCCCCGTATCGTCGAACGTGACGGCCCGCAGGAGCATGCCGCTCGCCTTGTCGGCGTAAAGGCGGTAGCCGTAGCGCAGGTTGTCCTTCGCTTTGAGGACGACCGCGGTGCAGTCGAAGCCCGCGATGCGGCGGCTTTCGCCCATGCTGATGTCGTAGTGGTGGGCGAGCGAGTTGACGCGCTCCGGAAGCAGGCCGGGGAAGTCGCGGTCGCCCGTGCGCCGGTCGACCTTGACGACCCGGCTGTCGGGCAGATAGCAGCGCACCGTGTCCCGCGTGCGCACGATCTCGCGCGGCGCGCCGTTCAGGACCTCGAGCTTCTCGATATCGCCGCTCGCGTCGACGAAGCGGGTGATCCTGGAGGTCTCGGTGCGCCCCCCCTGCTGGTAGACGAAGGTGCCGGTGTAGGAGAGCTTCTGCGTCGCCTCGTGGATGCGGCGCAGCCACTCGAGCGCTTCGGGAGATTGGGCTTGAGCGGCTCCCCAGAAAACCAGGATTACGACCGGGAAGATCCGCCGCAGCATTACTTCCTGCCCTCGTTCACCTGGTCGGACACGGTGCGCGCGTACGGCGCCATGCCCTGCAGCGACACGCGCGGCGAGAAGCCCTGGTGCGCGAGCAGATAGTCGGGCGTAGAGCTCGGCAACGGCACGACTGGCGGGTTCGCCTGGGCGGAGGCCGCAGAAGAGATCCGCGCAACCTGGGCCGCCGGCGCCGGGCCGCCCGGCTGCTGCGGTGCGAAAGCGAGCCAGCCCACCAGCGCCACGCCGGCGAGGCCCGCCGCGGCGGCTGCGGGCATCGCGAACCATGTCCGGGGCTGCGGCTTGAGTCGGTTCGGGGAAAGCACCGTCGGCTCGGCGGCGAGCTTTTCCGCCACCCGCGCCGAGAAGCCGGCGGAGAGAAGCGGCGTGTCGCGCATCGCGTCGCTGATGAGGTGATACATGCGCCAGGTATCGCGCGCTTCGCCGTCGCCGGCTTTGTCGCTGGAGAGCGCCTGGATCGCGTCCGCGGCGGCCCGATCGTCGAGCTCACCGTCCATCAGCTGCGAGATTCTGTCTTTCATAAGTCCTGCCTTTCCATCAGCCCCTCACCACCTCTTGTCCTTGCTGGTGCCCAGCAATGGCCTCAACTGCTCCGCAATCGCCTCACGCGCCCTGAAAATTCTCGACCGGACGGTGCCGATCGGGCAATTCATCGCTTTCGCGATGTCCTCGTAGCTCATTCCCTCGATCTCGCGCATCTGGATCGCGGTGCGAAGCTCTTCGGGCAGCTGCTCGATCGTGGAGTTCACCGTCGCCGCGATCTCGTTCGACAGCAGCACGCTCTCCGGCGTATTGATGTCGCGCAACTGCTCGCCTTCGTCGAACCCTTCCGCCTCTTCGGCCTCCACCTCGGTCGAGGTCGGCGCCCGCCGACCCATGGCCATCAGATAGTTCTTGGCCGTATTAATTCCAATCCTGTACAGCCAGGTGTAAAACGCGCTGTCGCCACGGAATGCAGGGAGCGCCCGGTAGGCCTTGATGAACGCTTCCTGCGTTACATCTTCGACCTCGGCCGGGTCGCGTATGAAGCGCGAGAGCAGCCTCGCCAGCTTGCGCTGGTACTTCTCGACCAGCAGGCCGAAGGCCAGCTTGTCGCCGCTCTGCGCCCGCACCACCAGCTGCTGATCGATCTCGCGGTCAGACATCGAGCCGCTTCAATCGAGCACGCAGCTTGTGCGGCGAGGGCTCCCCACCCCCGGACTTATAAGCCCGTTTGCAACGCCTATGTGCCACAGACACACGCGCCTTGAAATAGTTCGACGCCGCGCAGGGCTATTCCCTATGCCGGGAGCCGCCTGGGCGCCACGGCGACCTTGCCCCACAGCGCCCAGAGCCGCAGAGCTCGGAACGATTCCGGCGCGAGCATGTCGCGGGTGACCAGAACCGTCCTCCGGGGGCGGCGCACGGCAAGCGCGACGACGAGTCGCGTCACATAACGGCGCTCGGCAAGCTCCGCGACGAACCTGTCTCCGCTTGCAAGCTTCAGCGCGATGCTTTCCCCGTCCAGCTCGATGCCCCGTACCGAAGCGGTGGAACGCAGCAATGCCCGGCTCCAGGCGGCCGCGCCCCCGAGCCCGGCGAGCGCCGCGGCGAGGAGCACGCCAGCCGCTCCCGGCAGAACCGCGATCGCGCAAGCCGCCGCGACGCAGTGCAAAGCCACGATCGCCGCCGCCAGCCGGGGCGAAGGGGACAGCTCGAGGTGTAGAGGGCTCAAAGGCGGGGCGCTCAAAGGCGCGCGAATACCAGGCTGCCGTTAGTGCCGCCGAAGCCGAACGAATTGGACAGGGCGATGCGGATCGACATCTTGCGCGCCGCGTTGGGCACGTAGTCCAGATCGCACGCGGGGTCGGGTGTGCGCAGGTTGATGGTCGGGGGCGAGACCTGGTCGCGGATCGCGAGCACGCTGAACACCGCTTCGATGCCGCCGGCCGCTCCGAGCAGGTGCCCGGTCATCGACTTGGTGGAGTTCACCGCCACTTTCTTCGCGCGCTCGCCGAGCAGGCGCTTCACCGCGAGCGTCTCGGCGACGTCGCCCAGCGGGGTCGACGTGCCGTGCGCGTTGATATAGTCGATGGCGCCGCTTTCCAGGCCGGCGTCCTTCAGCGCGTTGCGCATGGCGCGGAAGCCGCCGTCTCCGTCCTCGGGCGGCGCGGTCATGTGGTGCGCGTCGGCCGAGACGCCGTAGCCGACGAGCTCGCAGTAGATCTTCGCGCCGCGCGCCTTGGCGTGCTCGTACTCTTCCAGCACGAGCGAGCCCGCACCTTCGCCGAGCACGAAGCCGTCGCGGTCCTTGTCCCAGGGCCGGCTCGCCGTCGCCGGATCGTCGTTGCGCGTCGAAAGCGCGCGCGCCGAGGCGAAGCCGCCCACCGCGAGCTCGGTGACGACCGCTTCGGCGCCGCCGGCGATCATCACGTCGGCTTCGCCGTAGCGGATCGACTTCGCCGCTTCGCCGATGCAGTGCGTGGAAGTCGTGCAGGCGGTGACGATGGCGATGTTCGGCCCCTTCGCTCCCACCTCGATCGAGAGCAGGCCGGCGATCATGTTGATGATCGTGCCGGGAATGAAGAACGGCGAGATGCGCCGCGGCCCGTTCTTGTCGAGCTCGCTCTTCATCTGCTCGATGAGCGGCAGGCCGCCGATCCCGGAGCCGAAATTGACGCCGATGCGCTCGGCGTTCTCGGGGGTGACCTGCAGGCCCGCGTCGCGCCACGCCTGCAGTCCCGCCGCCATGCCGTAGTGGATGAACGTATCCATCCGGCGCGCTTCCTTCGGCGACATGTAGGGCGCGACGTCGAAGCCCTTCACCTCGCCGGCGATCTGGCTGGCCAGGCGAGAGGGATCGAACTTGGTGATGCGGCTGATGCCGGACGTTCCGGCGATCGCGTTGGCCCAGGCCTCCTGGACCGTGTTGCCTATCGGGCTGACGATGCCGAGCCCGGTAACGACGACTCTGCGGCGAACCACTTCCTGACGGCTCTGCGACGGGGCGCTTATGACTTGGCGTGCGCCTTGACGAAGTCGATGGCCTGCTGGACGGTCGTGATCTTCTCCGCTTCCTCGTCGGGGATCTCGGTCTCGAACTCCTCCTCGAGGGCCATCACCAGCTCAACGGTGTCAAGCGAGTCGGCGCCCAGGTCGTCGACGAAAGAGGACTCGTTCTTGATTTCGGCGTCGTTCACGCCGAGTTGTTCGGCGATTATTTTTTTGACGCGTTGTTCTACGTTTTCCATCCGTTGCTCCTTCCCTGGAAAAGGGTCCGTATTTTACGACATATACATGCCGCCGTTTACGTGCAGTACCGCACCGGTGACATAACCCGCCTGCGGCGAGGCTAGGTACGCGACCGCCGCGGCCACGTCCTCCGGGGTCCCCAGGCGTCCGAGCGGAATGTGGCCCAGGAGCGTCTTTTTCTGCTCGTCCGACAGCGCGCGCGTCATGTCGGTGTCTATGAATCCGGGCGCCACGCAGTTGACCGTGATATTGCGGCTGCCCAGCTCGCCCGCCAGGGACTTGGTCATGCCGACGACGCCCGCCTTGGCGGCGGCGTAGTTCGCCTGGCCCGCGTTCCCGGAGGCGCCCACCACCGAGGTGATATTTACGATGCGTCCCCAGCGGGCCTTCATCATGCCGCGCATGACGCCGCGTGAAAGGCGGAAGACGGACCGCAGGTTCGTCTCGATCACCTCGTCCCAGTCGCCGTCCTTCATGCGCAGCGCGAGGTTGTCGCGCGTGATGCCCGCGTTGTTGACGAGGATCAGGATGTCGCCGAGCTCGTCCTGGATCGTCTTGAGAAGCGCGTCCGACTGGGCCGCATCGCGCACGTCCAGGACCTTGCCGGTCAGCCCGGCCTCGGCGATCCCCTTCGCGCCCGCTTCGGAGGTCGCGGTGCCGATCACCTTGGCGCCCTGCCTGGCGAGCTCCGCCGCGATCGCGCGGCCGATGCCGCGCGAAGCGCCGGTGACCAGAGCGATTTTTCCCTCGAGCATGCCTACGCCCCCTTGATCGCCTGCAGCGCCTGTTCCAGCGACGCGCGGTCGCTCGAGGACAGGGACTGGACCTTTGGATCGATTCTTTTGGTGAGGCCGGAGAGGACCTTGCCCGGACCGCATTCGACGATGTGCGTTACGCCCGCTTGGACCATCCGCTGGATGACTTCCACCCAACGCACGGGCGAGGAAGCCTGGCGCACCAGCGCATCCTTGATCCGGGCCGGGTCGCTTTGGATTTCTACATCGACGTTGTTGATTAACGCGATTTGCGGCGCCTCAAACGCGAGTTTTTCGAGATATTTTTCCAGCTTGTCGCCGGCTGGTTTCATCAAGCTGGAATGAAACGGCGCGCTCACGGGCAGCGGCAGCGCGCGCTTCGCGCCGCGGGCCTTGCATGCCTCCATCGCGCGCTCGACCGCGGCTTTTTCGCCCGCGATCACGACTTGTCCCGGCGAATTGAAGTTCACCGCCTGCACGGCGCCGCCCGCCTCCGCGCACGCCGCGCGAACTTTTTCGTCCTCGAGGTTGAGGATCGCCGCCATGGCGCCCTCGCCTTCGGGCACCGCCTCCTGCATCGCCTGCGCGCGAAAGCGAACCAGCGGCAGGCAGTCGCGGAAGCTCAGCACCCCGGCCGCCACGAGCGCGGTGTATTCGCCCAGGCTGTGGCCGGCGACCATCTCGGGAGCGGGTCCGCCCAATGCGCGCCAGGCGCGATAAGCCGCGTAGCCGCCGGTGACCATCGCGGGCTGGGTGTTCACCGTCTGATTCAGTTTCTCGGCGGGGCCTTCGTCGAGAACGCGCATGAAATCCTTCCCCAGGACCTCTTGCGCTTCCTTTCGCACCGCGTCGATGTCGGGCAGCCCTTCGTACTCCTTGAGCATGCCGACCGTCTGCGAGCCCTGACCGGGAAAGACCATCGCCAGCTTCATAGCGTCGCGAGGCTCGCGCCCCAGGTGAAGCCGCCGCCCACGCCCTGCATCATGACGCGGTGGCCCGCGCGGATTTTTCCGGCGCGGACGAACTCGTCGAGCGCGAGCGGCACGGAGGCGGCGGAGGTGTTGGCGTGGTGATCGACGGTGATCACCAGTCTCTCAGGAGGCAAGCCGAGCTTGCGCGCGGTCGCGTCGAGGATGCGCACGTTCGCCTGATGGGGAATCAGCCAGTCGATGTCTTCCAAAGTCATTCCGGCCGCCGCGACGGTCTCGCGCGCGACCTCGTCGAGCACTCTGACCGCGAACTTGAAAACGCCCTGGCCGTTCATCTGCAGGAACGGCGAGCCGACGATGCAGCCGCCGGAGATATTCCCGGGAACCGAAAGGAGATCGACCTGGCTGCCGTCGGCGTGCAGCACGCTCGCATGGATGCCCGGCTTGGAATCCGCGGCGAGCACCACGGCGCCCGCGCCGTCGCCGAACAGCACGCAGGTGCCGCGATCGTTCCAGTCCAGGATGCGGGAGAAAACTTCCGCGCCCACGACCAGCGCTCTCTTGTGCGCGCCGCCGCGGATCAGCGCGTCCGCGGTGGCAAGGCCGTACACGAAGCCGCTGCACACGGCCTGGATGTCGAAGGCCGCGGAGCCTTTGGCGCCGAGCTTCGCCTGCAACAGGCAGGCGGTGCTCGGGAACACATAGTCCGGCGTCGAAGTCGCGACCACGATGAGGTCGATCTGGCTCGCGTCGATGCCCGCGGCCCGCAGGGCGTTGCGGCTCGCTTCGAGCGCGAGGTCGCTCGACGCCTGGGTCTTGTCGGCGATATGCCGCCGAGTGATGCCGGTGCGGCTGCGGATCCACTCGTCGCTCGTGTCCAGGCGCTGGGCGAGCTCTTCGTTTGTGACGACGCGCGGCGGCAGGAAGCTGCCGGTGCCGACGATTCTCGAGTAGATCATTCGGCCGCGGCCCGCGCTTGCAGCGACGACGATGGCGGATGCAGCTGCGCCATCTTTTGCGCGATGCGCTCGGGGACGTTGTTCCGCACTTCCTCCAGCGCGCGCTTCAGCGCGTAGCCGAAAGCGTCGGCGTCGGCCGAGCCGTGGCTCTTGATGACGATGCCGCGCAGGCCGAGGAGGCTGCCGCCGTTGTAACGGCCCGGATCCATGCGCGAGCGCAGGGCATTGCGTACCGGCGCCGCCAGCCACGCCACGAGCAAGCGCCACGGGTTGCGCGTGAATTCCTGCCGCAGGAAGCCGACCACCATCTTCACCGCGCCTTCGGACGCCTTCAGCACGGCGTTGCCTACGAATCCGTCGCAGACGACGACGTCGACCGTTCCCTTGAAGATGTCGTCGCCTTCTACGTTGCCGTGGAAGTTGAGGCCGCTCGCGCGCAACAGATCGCTCGCCTGCTTCACCGTTTCATTCCCCTTGATGTCCTCGACCCCGATGTTAAGCAGGCCGACGGAAGGCCGCTCCTTGCGCTCGACCGCGCCCACCAGCATGGCGCCCATGACGCCGAACTGCATCAGCTGCTCGGGAGTGCAATCGACGTTCGCGCCCAGGTCCAATACATAAGTGTAGGTGCCGCGCGAGTTGGGGAGGACGGTGGAAATCGCCGGCCGGTCGACTCCCGGAATCGTCTTCAGGACGAAGCGCGAGATCGCCATCAGCGCCCCGGTATTGCCGGCGCTCACGCAGGCGTGCGCCTCGCCGCTTTTCACGAGGTCGATGGCGACCCGCATCGACGAGTCCTTCTTGTAGCGCAACGCCTGCGCCGGCGGCTCGTCCATGGCGACGACCTCGGACGCGTGATGCACGCGCAGGCGCGGTCCCGGGCGGGCGCCGCGCGCGGCGAGCTCGGATTCGAGCGCGCCGCGCAGGCCGACCAGCACGATCTCGACGTCCTCGAGCCGCGCCTGGAACGCGAGCGCGGCCGGGACCGTCACGCGGGGACCGTGATCGCCCCCCATGCAATCGACGGCTACGGTGACCAGCGGAGCTACTCGCCTTTGGTCTTCGAGATCTTCTTGCCGCGGTAGAAGCCGGTCGGGCTGACGTGGTGGCGCAGATGCGTCTCGCCCGTGGTCGGCTCGACGGCGAGCGCCGGGGTGCTCAGGTGATCGTGCGAGCGGTGCATTCCGCGCCGCGAGGCGGACTTCTTGTTCTGCTGGACTGCCATGGTGAAGCTCCTTTCTAGTCTATAAACCGGGAGCGGGCGCCAAGGCGCCGGCTCCCGCCATCATCAATCAGTGCCTGTCGCGAAGCAGCCCGCGCAGGCCCGCAAACGGCGAAAGCCCTTCCTGCTCTCCGGATGCGCCAGCCGCGGAGCACTCTTCGTGGCGCGGCGCGTAGGGCAGCGCCAGGATCAACTGGTCCTCGATCAGCTCACGCAACGCCATGCTCTTCCCCGCCAACACCCGATCCGGCACCTGAGGATCCGTCGGATCGGCATCGATCTCCTCCTGAGTCGCCGCGAGAACCAGCATCTCTTCCTCGTCCACTTCAAACCGCAGCGCTTCCAGGCAGCGCTGACAGCGTAGCGCCAACGTCCCGCGCACGCTGACGCGCAAGCTGGGGCGTCCCTGCGCATCGCGCAGCCCTTTTACTTCGTAGGCGACTTCTCCGGCGTCTGAAGCGAGCAGGTCGCGCAGCCGGGAAAAGCCGCTAAGCGGCAGGCTCCCTTGTTGCGTTGCGCCGGCGGACGCGAATTCGAAGCCGTCGATTACCGGCTGGTGCGGCATAAACGCGAAATGATACCATCCGAGAAAACCTCCGTCAAAACAATGTGATGGCACAAACTCGGGCACAGCCCCGCCGACTGGTCCTCGCCTCCACCTCGCGCTACCGACGCGAGCTGCTCGAGCGCCTGGGCCTCGCCTTCGAAACGGCCGCTCCGGACTTCGACGAAGCGCCGCTCTCGGGAGAAGCCTCGGCCGCCACGGCGTTGCGGCTTTCCGTCGGCAAAGCGGCATCGCTCGCGGCGACTTTTCCCGATGCGCTGATCATCGGCGCCGACCAGGTCGCCTCCAGCGAGGGCCGGG
>CAYOVM010000050.1:13467-18134 GCA_964407355.1 uncultured Enterobacteriaceae bacterium | reverse complement strand
CGCCTAGAGAAATTCCTTGGCCGCGGTATCGGCGTCCACCGGCTTTCCCGTCAGGTGGCCCTGCACCTCTTCGCAGCCGAAGCCGCGCAGGAACTGCTTCTGGCCCTCCGTCTCGACGCCCTCGGCCACCACTTTCAGATTGAGCACCTGCGCGAGCGCGATGATCGCGGCGACGATCGCGCGGTGGTCGCCGTCGCGCTCCACCTCGGCGATGAACGAGCGGTCGATCTTCAGCATGTTCACCGGGAAGAGCTTCAGGTAGGAGAAGCTCGAGTAGCCGGTGCCGAAGTCGTCGAGCGCGATCGACACGCCGAGCTCCTTCAGCTTGCGCAGGGTCGCCAGGGTGACGTCGGTCTGCTGCATCGCCGTCGACTCGGTGATCTCCAGCGTCAGCAGATGCGCCGGCAGCCCGGACTGCTTGAGCGCGTTCGATACCGTGCGCACGAGCTTCGGGTCGTTGAACTGGCGCGCCGACAGGTTCACCGACACCGGCAGGCCGCGCTCGACGCCGATGAAGGTGGCCCAGCGGCAGGCTTCGCGCAGCACCCATTCGCCGATCTTGAGGATGAGGCCGGTGTCCTCCGCCACCTGGATGAAGTCCGCCGGGTACACGAGGCCCCGGTCGGGATGCTGCCAGCGCACCAGCGCCTCGTGGCCCGCGACCTTGCCGCTCTTCGCGTCGACGATCGGCTGGTAGTGCACGCGCAGCTCGTCGCGGGCGAGCGCGCGGCGCAGGTCGTTCTCGAGCGAGAGCCGGCGCGAGGCCGTCAGCGTCATTTCCTCGGTGAAGAACTGGTAGGTCGCGCGCCCCATTTCCTTCGCGTGGTACATCGCCGCGTCGGCGTTGCGGATCAGGGTCTCGGCGTCGCGGCCGTCGTCGGGGAACACCGAGATGCCGATCGAGGGCGTGACGGTGAGCTCGCGCTCCTCGACGCGCACCGGCTGGGACAGGTTCTCGATCAGCTTCTGCGCCACGCTGGCGGCGTCGTCCGAGCGCTTGATCTCCGGCAGCACCACCACGAACTCGTCGCCGCCGGTGCGGCAGATGGTGTCGACCTCGCGAAGCTGCTTGACGAGCCGCGCCGCCACTTCCTTCAGCATCACGTCGCCTACCGAGTGGCCGAGGGAGTCGTTGATGGTCTTGAAGCGGTCGAGGTCGACGAACATCACCGCGGTCTGCTTGCGGTTGCGGTAGCTGAGCGCGAGCGCCTGGGTGAGGCGGTCTTCGAGGAGCCGCCGGTTGGGCAGGCCGGTAAGCGCGTCGTGGTCGGCGAGGTGCCGCGCGCGCTGCTCGGCGACCTTGCGCTCGACCACCTCCTCCTCGAGCTTCTCGTTGGCCGCCTTCAGCTCGGCGGTGCGCTCGGCGACGGCGCGCTCCAGAGCGCCGAGCGCGGCGCGCGCGCGCGCCTCGGCGTCGCGCTCGGAGGTGACGTCCTCGAGGCTCCAGATCCATTCCTGCTCGCCGTCGCCGGCGTCGATGCGCCGCCCGCGCATGCGGCAGCGGAAGAGCGAGCCGTCCTTCCGCTTGAAGCGCTCCTCCGACTCGTTGGTCTCCCCCGGCGCGGTCTTCGAGGCGGCGCGCACGGCCGCCTGCTCCCACTCTTCCTCGGAGGCGAACAGCAGCGCGCTCGAGGCCCCGACGAGCTCGCCCGGGTCGGCGCCCACCATCTCCTCGAGATAGCGGTTGCAGCGCTGGATCGTGCGGTCGCGCACGAAGGCGATGCCGACCGTGGCGTTGTCGAGGATCAGCTCCTGCTCGGCGAGCGCGCGCTCGAGCGCCTCGTCGGCGCGCTTTCTTTCGCTGATGTCCTCCAGCAGCCAGACGTGGCCCTTGGACGGATCGCCGGCCTCGACCGCGCGGCCGCTGATGCGGCACCAGAAGCCCGAGCCGTCCTGGCGCCGCGCCCATTGCTCGCGCGTGAAGGTGCGGCCGAGGTTGATCTCGCCGTAGCCGAGCGCCTGCGCCTTTTCCCATTCCTCGTCGGTGAAGTAGAAGTCGCGCGTCGAGGCGCCGACCGCCGCGCCCGGCGCGTAGCCGAACATCTCCTCGAAGCGCCGGTTGCAGCGCACGGTCTTGCGCTCGCGCGTGAACTGGATGCCGACGACCACGTTGTTCAGCAGCGCCTGCTGCTCGGCGAGCACGCTCTGCAGCTGCTCCTCGGCGCGGCGCTCCTCGGTGATGTCCTCGACGATCCAGACCGAGCCCTTGAGCGGATCCTGCGGCTCGACCGCGCGCCCGTCGGCGCGGATCCACAATACCGAGCCGTCCTTGCGCCTGCACTGCTCGACGCGCCGCGCCGTATGGCCGCGCGCGAGCTGCCCGTACACCTCCTGCACCTTCGCCTCGTCGTCGGCGTTGACGTACACCTCGGTGACGTGCATGCCGTCCATCCCGCCGGGCTCGTAGCCGAACATTTCCTCGTGGCGGCGGTTGCAGCGCGCGATGTGGCGGTCCTTCAGGAACGCGATGCCGCTCGAGGCCGTGCCGAGGATCGCCTCCTGCTCGCGCAGCAGGCGCTGCACCTCGTCGGCGTGGCGCCGGCGCTCGGTGATGTCCTCGGCGATCCACACCGTGCCCTGCTGCGTGTTCTGGGCGTCGATCGGCTTCGCGACGATGCGCGCGAGGAACGTGGAGCCGTCCTTGCGCCGCACCTCCCATTCGATGTCGAGCTGCTTGCCGGCATTGAGCAGCGGCACCGCGATGCGGCCGAGCGCCTCGTAGCTCTCGCGCGAGGCGTACACCACCTCGCCGGGCTTGCCGATCAGCTCGCCCGGGTCATAGCCCAGCATCTCCGCGAAGCGCGGGTTGCACAGGAAGATCTTGCGCTCGCGGGTGAAGGCGATGCCGATCGACGCGTTGGCGAGGATCGCCTCGTACTCGAGCTGCGTGTAGCGGGTGCGCCCGGCATAGCTCGCCGCGGGCTGCTCGAGCCCGGGCTGATCGCCGCGCGGGCCGATGCCGCGGGGATCGTTCACTGCCGCAAGTAATCCGGACCGGGGGTTAGGGCGGGCGCGAGGACGGAAGCGGAGGCGGGCGCGGCGACCGCGATGGCGAGCGCGGAGAAATCCTCCGAGAAGCCGCGCAGGCGCGCAACCGCCTTCGCGCGCTGCTCGGCCGTCAGCGTGCGGTCGAGATCGAGGAGCAGCTTGTCGAGCTCCGCGCGCCAGGCCTTGTTCGCCGCGAGCATGGCCGGGTCGCGGCCGCGGTCCCAGTTCTCGAGGTACGCCGGCAGGCGCTTCTGCGCCTCGCGGGCGCGGATGATCGCGAGGACGTCGGTCTGCAGGCGCTTGCGGTCGCGCTCGCGGAACTCCTCGGTCGCGGGCGAACGCTCGACGTACTGCTTCACCCTCTCCACCTGCGCTTTCGACAGCTTCCCCACCCAGTCCTCCAGAGCATCCACCGTGCGCTTCACGCGCCGGTTGCGGCGGTCCTTCTCGCTTCCCCGGTTGTCCCGCGCGAACTTGCGGTTGTCGTCGGCGAAGCGCTTCTCGAGGTGCGAGATGTGCTCGGGCGTCAGCCGGTCCAGCATCGGCGCGAGCTGCACTGCAGCCTCGCGCAGGCTCTCCTTCGCCTGCGCGTTTAAGGAATCGTACCCCCAAACGAGGTCGGCGGGCGAAAGTCCCGCCTTCACGCGACGAGCGGCTTCGGCGGACAGACGCGCGTACTGCGGCAGGGCCTTCGCCCGGTGCCAGGCGAGGAAGCTGTCGATCCGGTCGTCCAGCTCGTCGGCGGCCTTGCCGCTCAGCGGCACATAGCTCAGGGCGCGCCAGTGCAAAAAAGTGTCAGCGTTCTCATAGGCGATCCGCATCGCGGCGTTGCAGCCGCAAAGCAGCCCGGCGCCGATCAGCAGCAGGGCGAGGACCCGGGTGCGGGCGGCGGACAAAACGCTCACCAGAAGCTCTCCACGCTGATGTGTCCCGGTGTCCGGCGGCGGTGCTTGCGCATGCCGCGCTCGGCGAGCGCCGCGGCGGCGTCCTTCAGCATGTCGGGGTTGCCGCAGAGCATGACGTGCGAAGTCGCGGGCGAGAGCTCGAGACCCGCGGCCCGCTCGAGGCGAGCGTCGCGGATGGCGGCGGGGATGCGGCCGCCGAGGGCGTCGGGACGAGATACGGGATGGGATTCACGGCTCACGAAGGTCAGGTACCTCAGGCCCGGCCTCTTGAGGCCTATTTCACGGATGAGATCTTGGTAGACGAGCTCCTCTGCCCGGCGCACCGCGTGCACCAGCACCACGTGCTCGAACCGCTTCCAGGGCGCGTCGGTGCGCAGCATAGAGAGAAACGGTGCGATTCCGGTGCCTGTCGCCATGAGCCATAAGGACCTGGCGCCCTCCGGCACTTCGGACAGGACCAGGAACCCGGCCGGGTTCGGTGCGACGTACAGGGCGTCCCCGGGCGCAAGCCGCGCGAGGCGCGGCGACAGCGGACCCTCCGGCACGACGATGCCGTAGAACTCGAGCACCGGGTCCTGCGGCGCATTGACGAACGAGAACGGCCGTGCGACGCGCGTGGCGGGGTCGCCGGGCGTCTGGTCGAGGGCGATGCGCACGAACTGGCCGGCCTCGAAGGGAAGGCGCGGCGCTTCGACGCGCAGCGAGAACAACGCCTCGGTCCAGCGCCGGTTTTCGATCACGCGCCCTTCCAGCCACTTTTCGCTCATGAACGGC
>CAYOVM010000050.1:11956-13367 GCA_964407355.1 uncultured Enterobacteriaceae bacterium | reverse complement strand
GGAAGCGCGCCGGCGGCGAACTACGCCAACGCGGTGCGCACCGGGAATCTGCTGTTCATCGCGGGGAAAGCGCCGCTGCCCGAGAACGGCAAGCTGCCGAAGGGCCGCCTCGGGCGCGAGTTCTCGGTCGAGGACGGCTACCGCTTCGCGCGCTCGGCGGCGATCGACCTCATCGCGGTGATGCGCACCGAGCTCGGCTCGCTCGACCGCGTGGCTCGCGTCGTCGAGGTGCAGGGATTTCTGAACGCGGTCGTGGAGTTCGAGGATCACGCTAAAGTCCTGAACGGGTGTTCCGATCTGCTGGTCGAGGTTTTCGGCGGGCGCGGCGTTCATGCCCGCTCCGTGCTAGGCGCGAGCTCGCTGCGCGGCGGCCTTCCGGTGATCCTGAAGGCGGTGGTGGAAGTGCTGCCTTAAGTCATACCGTGGCGATGGGCGTCGACGGCGAGCCGACGGCGCCGGGCAGGCGCAGCGGCGGCGCGGTGAAGAGGAAGCGGCTGCGCTTATGCTCGCGCAGCCAGCGCGCGAGCTCCGTGAAGTAGAAGAGCTCGCCCAGATGGATGCCGTTCTTGAAGAGGCAGTGCTCGTGCAGCGGCAGCCAGGGCTGCGCCTTCGGCAGCGGCTCGGTGATGCTCGTCGTGATCAGCTCGACCGCGTAGTTGTCGGCGAGCAGGCAGGCGAGGCCCGAGTCCGAGATCCACTGCAGCAGCTTCGCGTCGCGTCCGTTCAAGCCGGTGCAGGTCTGGTTCACGAGCTTCGGATCGGGCTTCTTCTCCATCTCGAGCAGCACGTCGGCGAAGCCGGTGTAGAGGCAGACCATGTCGCCTTTTTCGATCTCGACCTGGTCGATCTCCAGTATTTTCATCAATTCATCGAAACCCACCGCGTGCCGCTTGCGCCCGAAATGGTGGTGCAAATCGATCAGGACGCCGCGCCCCTGCGCGCCGTGCTCGGCGAGGCCCTGGATGCCGAGCGCCTTCGCCTCGGTGCCTTCGAAGCGCGCCCAGGGCTCGGCGGCCTTCTTGTTCTCGGGCGCCGGCACCACGTGCTCGCCGGCGCGAAAGCCGTTGTAGAAGACGAGCTCCGCCTTGCCGTCGCCGTCCGCGTCGAAGCGGCTGCCGACGTGCGCGAACGAATCCCATTGCGTCGAGTACTGAAGCGCCATCAGGACCTGGTCGTCGCAGATGACGTCGGTCATCTGCGCGTTGATGTCGGCGAGCGGCCGGCAGAAGAACTGCGTGCCCTCGCGCGAGGTCGCGGCGAGGCGCGGCGGCGAGCGCCGCGGATTCAGGACCGCCCCGCCGGGATAGTCGAGCGGCAGCGAGCAGCAGAAGGTGATGCCCTCCTTCACTTCGGCGATTCCCTGCAGCACCTTCTCGCGCGTGACGAGGTTCATCCGCCCGCGCTGGTCGTC
>CAYOVM010000050.1:10162-11856 GCA_964407355.1 uncultured Enterobacteriaceae bacterium | reverse complement strand
ACGCCGCCGTCGAGCTTCTCGTACTTGCCGAGCGTGAAGCGCGCGCGCACGCGCGAGCCGCTGGGGACCGGCGCGGTGAAGCGCACGCGGTTGAGCCCGTAGTTCACGCCCATCTTGCGCTCGGAGAAGGCGAAGGTGCGCTCGGCGAGGTGCGAGAGCAGCGAGAGAGTCAAAAAACCGTGGGCGATGGTGCCGCCGAAGGGCGAGCTCTGCGCGCGCTCGCGGTCGACGTGGATCCACTGGAAGTCGTCGATCGCCCTGGCGAAGGTGTCGATGCGTTCCTGCGTGATCTCGAGCCACGGCGAGATCCCGATCTCCTCGCCGACGCTGGACTCGAGCTCGCGGATCGAAGCGGGCTTCACCGCAGGCACGCCGCGACTGCGCGCGCGATGGCGTCCGCGATGCGCGCCTGAGTCTTCGGATCGCGCATCCTCGCGTCCTCCGCCGGGTTGACGATGACGCCGGCCTCGAAGAGCACCGAGGCCATGCGCGCGGTGTGCGCCACCGCGAGATTGTCGTAGAAATGCACGCCGTTCTCCTCGTCCGCGAAAGGCCGGTCCTCGCCCAGCACCGGGTCGGCATGATAGCGCGAGGGCTTGAAGCCGGCGCCGCGCATTTCGCTGCCGATCGCCGAGGCGCATGCAAGGCTCCTGTCGGTGCTGGGATTTCTCCGCGACACGAAGAGCGAGAAGCCGGCGAACCGGCGCGCGTTCGGCCGCTGGCTCCAGCGCACCGAGTCGTGGTGAATCGAGAGAAAGAGATCGGCGCCCGCCGCGTCGCGAGTGCGGTAGTGCAGGCGCACATAGTCGCCGCGCTCGCCGATCATGCGCACTTTTATCCCCGATTCCACCAGCCGCTTCTTGACCAGGGACGCGAGGTCGAGGTTGTATTCGAATTCCGGTCGGCCGCTCGCCGAGATGACGCCCGGCTCACCTTGATAGTGACCGACATCAACCGCCACCAGGGCAAAAAGCGGCGCGGTCGTCAGCCGGAGAAAAAAATCTCTTTTAAAAGCGCGAAAAATCGGGCTTGCGCTTCTCGAGGAACGCGGACATCGCTTCTTTCGCCTCGGGCGAGGACAGGCGCTCGCCGAAGATGCGGGCTTCCTCGGCGATGGTTTCCGCGACCGCCGCGCCGTGGCGCTTTTTCAGCAGGCGCTTGGTGAGCCGCAGCGATTCGGGCGGCAAGGCGGCGAGCATTTGCGCCGCTTCACGCGCTTTCGAAAGCAAATTCTCGGGGGAAACGACTTCGGTCACCAGCCCGAGCTCCCGTGCCTTCCCGGCCGTGAACGGCTGGCCGAGGAGCAGAAGCTCGGCGGCGCGCTGGTAGCCGGCGAGGAGCGGGAGCAGGTAGGTCGAGGCGAACTCCGGCACGATGCCCAGCGGCACGAACGGAAGCTGGAAGCGCGCGTTGTCGGCGGCGTACACGAGATCGCAATGCAGCAGCATCGTGCTGCCGATGCCCACCGCCGGCCCGCCCACGGCGGCGACGATCGGCTTCGCGAGATTCGGCAGCACCTTGAACAGATCCGCCACCGGCGGCTCCGCGCCCGCGGGGCGCTTCAGGAAATCGTGCAGGTCGTTGCCGGCCGTGAAGCAATCCTGCGTGCCGTGCAGGAGAATGGCCCGCGCTTGCGGATCGGCGTCGGCCGCGGCGAGCGCGGCCGCGAGCTGCTTGTACATCTCGGCCGTCAG
>CAYOVM010000050.1:0-10062 GCA_964407355.1 uncultured Enterobacteriaceae bacterium | reverse complement strand
TAGTCCTTCATCTGCTGGCGCAGCGTGAGCTTGGAGAGCTTGCCGGTCGCGGTGTGCGGCAGCTCCGGCACGAACACCACGTCGTCGGGCATCCACCACTTCGCGATCTTGCCCTCGTAGAACCGCAGGACGTCCTCGCGGCTCACCTCCTGGCCCGGCTTCTTCACCGCGACGACGATCGGGCGCTCGTCCCATTTCGGATGCTTGACGCCGATGACCGCGGCCTCGGCGATCGCCGGATGCGCCATGGCGATGTTCTCGAGGTCGATCGAGCTGATCCATTCGCCGCCCGACTTGATCACGTCCTTCGAGCGGTCGGTGATCTGCATGACGCCGTCCGGATCGATGGTCGCCACGTCGCCGGTCGGAAACCACTTCGTGCCGTCCGGGTCCGTCTTGAGCGGATTGCCGCCCTCGCCCTTGAAGTAGCTGTCGATCACCCAGGGCCCGCGCACCTGCAGGTCGCCGAACGCTTTTCCGTCCCAGGGCAGCTCCTTGCCGTCTTCCCCGACGATGCGCATGTCGACGCCGTAGATCGCGCGGCCCTGCTTGAACTGGAGCGCGTCGCGCGCCTCCTTCGATGCCTTCGCGTGCTTCGCCTTGAGGGTGCCGACGGTGCCGAGCGGGCTCATCTCCGTCATGCCCCAGGCGTGCAGCACCTGAACGCCGTAGTCGTCCTGGAACGCCCTCAGCATCGCCGGCGGACAGGCCGAGCCGCCGATCACCGTGCGCTTCAGCGTCGAGAAGCGCAGCTTGTTTTCCTTCATGTAGTTGAGCAGGCCGAGCCATACCGTGGGCACGCCCGCGCTCATCGTCACGCCTTCGGACTCGAAGAGCTGGTACACGCTCTTGCCGTCGAGGTGCTGCCCCGGGAACACCATCTTCGCGCCGACCATCGCGCACGAGTACGGCAGGCCCCAGGCATTGACGTGGAACATCGGCACCACCGGCAGGACCACGTCGCGCGCGGAAATGTTCAGCGCGTCGGGCAGCGCCCCGGCATAGGCGTGCAGCATGGTCGAGCGGTGGCTGTAGAGCGCGCCCTTCGGATTGCCGGTGGTTCCGGAGGTGTAGCAAAGGCAGACGGCGGTGTTCTCGTCGAACGAGGGCCAGGCGAAATCGGCTTTCTCCTTCTCCAGCAGGTCCTCGTAGCAGAGCAGGTTCGGGATCGCGCCTTTCGGCAGCGCGTCGCGCGCGCACATCGCGACGAAGCCTTTCACCGTCTTGAGCTGCGGCGCGAGCTTCTCCACCAGCGGCGCGAAGCTCAGGTCGAAGAAGATGTACTGGTCCTCCGCGTGATTTCCGATGTAGGCGATCTGCTCCGGAAAAAGACGCGGGTTGATGGTGTGGATCACCGCCCCGGAGCCCGCCACGGCGTAGTAGATCTCGAAATGCCGGTAGCTGTTCCAGGCGAGCGTCGCGATCCGCGCGCCCGGCTTCACGCCGAGCCGCCGCAACGCATTCGCCAGCTTGCGCGCGCGCGCGTGCGCGTCGCGGTAGGTGTAGCGATGCACGCTCCCGTCCACCGTCTTCGACGCGATCTCGGTGTCGGCGTGGTGCCGGTCGGCGTGCCGGAGCATTCCGCTCACGAGCAGCGGCATGTCCATCATCAGGCCTTGCATTAAATCCTCCTGCGCCCTTAGCGCTTCCTCGAAGCTAGTTTATCCTAGGGACATGAAACCCGACGACGTCCTCGCGCTCTACGAGCTGCCGTTCCCCGATCTCATCTACCGCGCCCAGAGGGTGCACCGCGAGCATTTCGATCCCGCGGCGCTGCAGCTCTCGACGCTCCTCTCGGTGAAGACCGGCGGCTGCCCGGAGGATTGCGCCTACTGCCCGCAGTCGCGGCGCTACCAGACCGGCGTGGCGGATGAAGAAGTCCTTTCGTTGCAGACCGTGGTGGAAACGGCAAAGGCGGCAAAAGACAAGGGGGCGACCCGCTTCTGCATGGGCGCGGCCTGGCGAGCGCCCAAGGACCGCGACCTGGAACGGATTCTTCCTTTCATAACGGAAGTCAAAACCCTGGGGCTCGAGACGTGCGTGACGCTCGGCATGCTCAAGCCCGGCCAGGCGGAAAAGCTGCGCGACGCGGGCCTGGACTACTACAACCACAACCTCGATACCTCGCCCGAGTTCTACGGCCAGATCATCACCACGCGCGACTACCAGGATCGCCTCGATACCCTGGAGCTCGTGCGGGACGCGGGCATCCGCGTCTGCTGCGGCGGCATCGTCGGCATGGGCGAGTCGCGCCGCGACCGCGCCGGCCTCATCGCCCAGCTCGCGAGCCTCGATCCGTATCCGGAGAGCGTGCCGATCAACAACCTCGTGCGCGTGGAAGGCACGCCGCTTTCCGCCACCGAGAAGCTCGACGACCTGGAGTTCGTGCGCACCATCGCGGTCGCGCGGATCACCATGCCCAAGGCCTGGGTGCGGCTCTCCGCGGGCCGCGAGAGCATGTCCGATACGATGCAGGCGCTGTGCTTCCTCGCCGGCGCCAACTCGGTGTTCTACGGCGAGAAGCTGCTTACGACGGGCAACCCCGAGGCGGCCCGAGACCGCGCGTTGTTCGCGCGGCTCGGGATGACGTTCGCCGGCGCTGCGCCCGCCGGGCGCTAGCGGCCCATCACCTGGCCGAACAGCTCGTACTGCTTGCCGTTGAAGCGCGATAGCTGCACCGATTCGATCGGCGCGAAGTCGTCGGCGCCGGTCGTCATGGCGATGCCCGGAAGCATGGTGTCGATCCGGTAGCCCTTCATGCTCGCCGCCTGCTTGATGACGTTCGCCCGCGTGAGCTCGTTGCCCGCCTGCTTGAGCACCTGCTCGAGGGTCTTCGCCACGGTATAGCCGTACATGTTCGAGGCGTCGGCGAGATTGCCCTCGGGGTAGTACTTCTTCATGAAGCTCTCGAAGGTCTTCATCGCGGGGTCGTTCGCCCACTGCGCGTCGGTGTAGTCCTTCAGATACGCGGTGGTGATGACCCCGACCGCCTTGTCGAGCCCGGCGGGCGTGAGCACGGAGCCGACGCTCGCGCCGACGTTGTTCAGGTAGTGCGTCGCCTTCCAGCCGATGTCGTACACCTTGCGCACCGCCTGCGCGGCGAACTTCGGCGTGGTGATGTTGACGAAGACGTCCGCGCCGGAGCCCTGCAGCTGGATGATCTGCGAATCGACGGTCGGATCGCTCACTTCGTACGAGGCTTCCTTGACGATCATGCCCGCCTTCGCGCCCAGGCCGTCCTTCAGGCCCTTCAGCAGGTCCTTGCCGTAGTCGTCGTTCTGGTAGAGGACGGCGATCCTGGCGTTGGGCTTGGTCTGCAGGATGTGCTTCGCGTAGATCTCGCCCTCGGTGTGGTAGTTCGGCTGCCAGCCCATCGTCCAGGGGAAGTTCTTCGGATCGTTCCACTTGCTCGCGCCGGTGGCCACGTGCAGCTGCGGCACCTTCTTCATGTTCATGTACTTGTGGATCGCCGTGTTGGAGGGCGTGCCGAGCGTCTGGAAGAGAAACAGCACCTCGTCCTGCTCGACCAGCTTGCGCGCCATCTCGACGGTCTTCGGCGGGCTGTAGCCGTCGTCGTAGGAGATGAAGTTGATCTTGCGGCCGTTGATGCCGCCCTGCTCGTTGAGCATCCTGAAATAGGCGCCGATCGCCTTGCCGATCGTGCCGTACGCCGACGCCGGGCCGCTGTACGGGTTGGTGTTGCCGATCTTGATCTCGCGGTCGGAGGCGCCCGGATCGTATTTCTTCTGCGCGAGAGCGGCCGGGGCGGCGAGCGCCGCGGCGAGCAGTGCTGCCATGGGAATGAGCCTGTGCTTCATGGGACGACCTCCTTGGGTTGCGCCGGCCGCTTGCTCAAGCCGGGCGTGGATTGCGCTGGAATGCGACGGAGCCGGGCGAGGCCCATCTGCACCGCGCCGGCGACGCCGCCGGGCAGCAGATAGACGAACACGATGAGGAACACGCCGAAGATCGCCCACGGCGCGGCCTTGGAGATCGAGTCGGCGATGTTCGGCACGAACTGGATGAAGAGCGCGCCGTAGAGCGCGCCCGAGATCGAGGCGAGCCCGCCGACCACGATGCCGACGAGGAAGGTGATCGACAGGAAAATGTTGAAGCTGTCGGGCGCGACGAACTGCACCGCGATCGCGCCGAGCGCGCCGGCGATGCCGGTGTACATGGCCGAGACGCCGAAGGTGAGCGACTTGTACAGGGCGGTGTTGATGCCCATCGCCTGGGCCGCGACGTGGTTGTCGCGGATCGCGATCATGGCGCGCCCGACGCGCCCGCGCAGCAGGTTGCGCCCGAGCGCGAACATCACGATCGCCACCCCGAGGGTGAAGTAGTAGAGCCAGTGGTCCGCGCTGATGGGAATTCCGAACGGCGCATCGGGCTTGGCGATGACGATGCCCTGCACCCCGCCGGTCCAGGCCTCCAGGCCGCGGTACTTGAGAAGCTGCGGCGCCGACACGCCGAGCGCGAAGGTGGCGAGCGCGAGGTACAGGCCCTCGAGGCGCAGCGCCGGCAGGCCGAAGAGGAATCCGGCGACCAGGCACACCGCCCCCGCGAGCGGAATCGTCGCCCAGTACGGCACGCCGTACTTGTCCATCAGGATCGCGGCGCAGTACGCGCCGATCGCGTAGAAGGCGCCGTGGCCGAGCGAAATCTGCCCGTTGTAGCCGGTCAGCATGTTGAGCCCGAGCAGCGCGATCGCGTACACCAGCACGAGCGTGAACTGGAACAGCCGATAGTTGCTGACCAGCAGAGGAAGCGCGAGGGCGACCGCCAGCAACAGCACCATCAGGATGAAGAAGCTCTTCTTCGTCATACGCGGCTGACGTGCACCCGGCCGAAGAAGCCCGACGGCCGGACCACCAGCACGCCGATGATGAGGACCAGCGCGACCGCGAGCTTGAGCTCGTTGCCGATCACGAAGGCGCCGAGCAGGTTCTCGAGCACGCCCATCACGAAGCCGCCGATCACCGCGCCGCCCGGGCTGTCGATGCCGCCGAGCAGCGCCGCGGCGAAGGCATAGAGGAGGATCCCGCCCATCATGTTGGGATCGAGGTAGACCACCGGCGCGATCATCATCCCCGCGACCGCGCCGATGGCGGAAGCGAGGCCCCAGCCGAGCGCGAGCATCCAGCCCACGCGGATGCCGACGAGACGGCTCGACTCCGGATTCTGCGCCGCCGCGCGCATCGCCAGGCCGAGCGGCGTGAAGCGGAAAAAGGCGTAGAGAAGGATCAGCACGACGAAGGTGATGCCGATGGAGCCCAGCTCGTGCGGCGACATGAACGGGTTGTCGAGGAACGAGCCCTGCTTGAAGGGGCTCGGAAACGGCTTGATCGTGTAGGTGTAGATCCAGCCCGTGACGCTGTTGAGGATCACCAGCAGCGCGATGAACACCACCACCGTCGAGAGGACCGGCGCGTGCGCCACCGGCCGGATCACCAGGCGCTCGATCAGCACGCCCAGCACGAAGCCGAAGGCGATCGTCAGGAGAAAGGCCGGCCAGTAGCCCATGCCGGCGTTGATCAGGGTCCAGGCCATGTAGGTGCAGAACATCGCCATCTCGCCCTGCGCGAAGTTCACGAGGTGGGTCGCCTGGTAGATCATCACCAGCGCGAGCGCGAGGCTCGCGTAGATGCCGCCGGTCGCGAGGCCGGCGAAGACCTGGTGCATGAAAGCTTGCGTCATGTCCGTTTCAGTATCCGAGGTAGGAGCGGCGCACCGACTCGTCGCTCTTGATGTCGCGCGCCGTGCCCGAGAGCACCACGCGGCCGGTCTCGATGAGGTAGGCGTGGTCGGCGAGGTCGAGCGCCATCGCGGCGTTCTGCTCCACGAGCAGCATGCTCATCCTCTCCGACTCCCGCACGGCGCGCAGGATGCCGAACAGCTCGCGCACGATCATCGGCGCGAGGCCGAAAGAAGGCTCGTCGAGCAGCAGCAGGCGCGGCCGCAGCATCAGCGCGCGCGACACGGCGAGCATCTGCTGCTCGCCGCCGGAGAGCGTTCCCGCCTGCTGGGCGCGCCGCTCGCGCAGCCGCGGAAAATAACCGTAGACGCGCTCGAGGTCGCCGCGCACGCCGTCGCGATCGCGCCGGGTGTAGGCGCCGAGCTTGAGGTTCTCCTCGGTCGTGAGGTTGGCGAAGGTGCCGCGGCCGTCGGGAACGTGCGCGATGCCGAGGCGCACGATGTCCTCGGTGGCGCGGCCGCCGATGGGCTGGCCGGCGAAGCTCACGCTGCCGGAGGTCTTCACCATCGCGCACAGCGCGCGCAGGGTCGTGGTCTTGCCCGCGCCGTTGGCGCCGAGCAGCGCGGTGATCGAGCCCTCCTCCATGCCGAAGTCGATGCCGTGAAGCACTTGCGTCGGGCCATAGGACGCATGGAGGTTTCTTACTTCCAGCAGCATCACGCCGCGGTCCCGAGATAGGCTTTGATCAATTCCGGATGCGCGCGCACCTCGCCGGGCGTTCCCTCGGCGATCTTGCGGCCGAAGTTGAGCGCCACCACGCGGTCCGAGATGCTCATCACCAGGTTCATATGGTGCTCGACCAGCAGCACGGTGAGGCGCAGGCGCTCGCGGATGCCGCGGATCAGCGCGCCGAGCGCGGTGACCTCTTCATGGTTGAGGCCGCTCGCGGGCTCGTCGAGGAGCAGGAGCCGCGGCTCGCTCGCGAGCGCACGCGCCAGCTCCACGCGCTTTTGCGTGCCGAACGGAAGATCCGAGACGCGCCGCTCCGCGACCCGGTCGAGCTCGAGGAGCTCGATCAGCTCGCGCGCCCGGGCGGCGGTGGCCCGCTCTTCGCGCGCCACCTTCGGCAGCGCGAGCGCGTTGGCGAGAAAGCCGCTGCGCGTGCGGCTGTGGCGCCCGAGCATCACATTGTCGAGCACGCTCATGCTGCGAAACAGCGCGAGGTTCTGGAACGTGCGGCCGATGCCGAGCGCGGCGATGCCGTGGCGCGGGACGCGGCGCAGCGAGCGGTCGCCGAACCGGATGTCGCCGCTGCCGCAGTCGTACAGCCGCGAAAGGCAATTGAACAGCGTCGTCTTGCCGGCGCCGTTCGGGCCGATCAGGCCGACGATCTCGCCCGGCATGACGTCGAACGACACGCCGTCCAGCGCGACGATGCCGCCGAAGCGCACGCCGACCTCTTGCACGCGCAATAGCGCGGATGCAACCGGATCCAACTCTCCTCCTCCTCGTTCCTCGCTGCTCTTGCGGTCCGATCTCGAAACGCTGTTGTTGCCCGCGTCGGATTGTCGGACAATGTAGCCGCAGGTCAAGAATGCCGCAAGCCCTCGCGAAATTTTCGCGCATCAATTCGACGCCGGCCTATCGCCTGGTGGCGGACGCCATCGAGCGCGACATCGTGTCGGGACGCCTGCGTCCGGGCGAGCCGCTGGGGACCGAGGCGGAGCTCGTCACGCAGTTCGCGGTCAACCGCTCGACGGTACGCGAAGGTATCCGCCTGCTCGAGCACGGCGGCCTGATCCGGCGCGATTCGAGCCGCCGGCTGTGGGTCGCCCTTCCCCAGTACGAAGGGCTGGCGACGGGCATGCGCCGCGCGCTGGTCCTGCACGAGGTCACCTTTCGCGAGCTGTACGAGGCGGCCATGGCGCTGCAGATCGCGACCGTCGAAGCGGCGGTGGAGAACGCGACCGCGGCGCAGATCGCCGAGCTGGACGCCAACATCGCCGCCACCGAAGCTTGCCTCGACGATCCGTCGGCGGTCGCCAAGCTCGATGCCGAGTTTCATGCGCTCATCGGAAAGGCGTCGCACAACCGCGTGCTCCAGCTTGCGCGCGAGCCTTCGGACCTGCTCGTCGTCTGGAGCACCGAGCTCGTCCTGCACAAGATCCGCGAAGGCACGCCGCGCCTGCTGCAGGCGCACCGGATGTATGTCGATGCGCTGCGCCGCCGCGACAAGGAGCTCGCCCGTCTTTGGGCGCGCCGCCATCTCGAGGACTGGCGCAAAGGGTTCAAGCGCGCGGGCGGCGACCTGAACCAGCCGATCGACCGGATCTATCTGCAGAACCGCTAGAATTTCGCCGCCACCCCCCGCCGCCGAGTCCCCCTTCCCCGAGGAGACCCCCGAATGAGCGACGTCGCCCCCTACGCCGTCCGCGACGGCATCGCCGTCATCACGCTGAACAACCCGCCGGTGAACGGCCTGGGCAACGCGCTGCGCGCGGCGATCATGGAGCGCCTGAAGAAGGCCGACGCCGACCCGGCGGTGAAGGGCGCGCTCATCATCGGCTCGGCGAAGGCGTTCTCCGGCGGCGCCGACATCCGCGAGTTCAACCAGCCGCGCACCAGGCCGGACCTGTTCGAGGTGAACGACCAGCAGGACGCGATGTCGAAGCCGCTCGTCGCCGCGATCGGCGGCTTCGCGCTCGGCGGCGGCCTGGAGCTCGCGCTCGCCTGCCATTACCGAATCGCTTCTCCCAAAGCTCAGCTCGGGCTGCCCGAAGTGAAGCTCGGCATCCTTCCGGGCTCCGGCGGCACGCAGCGCCTGCCGCGCGCGATCCCGATGGCGGAGGCGGTGCGCCTCATGACCACGGGCGATTTCATTTCTTCCGAAAAGGCAAAAGAGCTGGGCCTGGTGGACGAGATCGCTACGGGCGACCTGCTCGAAACCGCTCTTCAATTCACAAACAAACTCCTGAACGAGAAAAAACCGCTGCGTCGCCTGCGCGACGAGAAAGCAAAGCTCGACGGCGACCCGAAGGCGTTCTTCGCGCAGGTCCGCGAGCAAGTGGCCAAAGCCTCGAAAGGCTATCCCGCGCCGCTCGTGATCGTGGACTGCGCCGAAGCGGCGGCGACGCTGCCCTTCGACGAAGGCCGCAAGGTCGAGCGCGACGGCTTCATGAAGCTCGTCGCCTCCAACGAATCGAAGGCGCTGCGCCACATGTTCTTCGCCGAGCGCCAGACCTCCAAGATTCCCGACGTGCCCGAGGACACCCCGACCCGCGAGGTGAAGAAGGCCGCGGTGATCGGCGCCGGCACCATGGGCGGCGGCATCGCGATGAGCTTCGTCAACGCCGGCATCCCGGTCACGCTCATAGACACCACTGAAGAATTTATCAATAAAGGTTTCAAGAAAATACAGGACAACTACGCGGCGACGGTATCGAAAGGCCGCCTCAAGCAGGAGGACATGGATAAGCGCCTCGGCCTCATCAAAAAAACCACAAGAGTCGAAGACGCGAGAGACGCCGACATCATCGTCGAAGCCGTGTTCGAGCGCATGGACGTGAAGCAGGACATCTTCAGGAAGCTCGACGCCATCGCGAAGCCCGGCGCGATCCTCGCCTCCAACACCTCCACGCTCGACGTCGACAAGATCGCCGACGCCACCAAGCGCCCGCAGGACGTGATCGGCACTCACTTCTTCTCGCCCGCGAACGTCATGCGCCTGCTCGAGGTCGTGCGCGGCAGGAAGACCGGCAAGGACGTGCTCGCGACGACCATGAAGCTCGGCAAGGCGCTGAAAAAGGTGCCGGTGGTCTCAGGCGTGTGCGACGGCTTCATCGGCAACCGCATGATCGAGAAATACGGCCAGCAGAGCCTCTTCCTGCTCGACGAGGGCGCGAGCCCCCAGCAGGTCGACGCCGCCGCGCAGAAGTGGGGCCTCGCGATGGGCCCGTTCACCATGGGCGACATGGCCGGCCTCGACATCGGCTGGGAGATCAGGAAGCGCCGCTACCAGGAGCGCCCCGACTTCGTCTACTCGAAGGTCGGCGACAAGATCGCCGAGGCGGGACGTTTCGGCCAGAAGACCGGCAAGGGCTGGTACCGCTACGAGCCCGGCAACCGCAAGCCGCTTCCCGATCCGGAGGCTGAAGCGATCATTTCTCGATATAGAAAAGAAAATAATTTGAAAAGCAGGGAGATCTCGGACGAGGAAATCGTGGAGCGGCTGGTCTATGCTTTGGTGAATGAAGGAGCGAAGATTCTGGAAGAGGGAATCGCATTACGTGCCTCCGACATCGACATGGTCTACCTCACCGGCTACGGCTTCCCGCCCTACCGCGGCGGGCCGATGTTCTATGCCGACA
>CAYOVM010000049.1:0-18521 GCA_964407355.1 uncultured Enterobacteriaceae bacterium | reverse complement strand
TCGCCTCGGGCCTCTCGGCGCCGGTCGGCTTCAAGAACGGCACCGACGGCAACGTCAGGATCGCGGTCGACGCGCTCCTCGCGGCGCGCCAGAGCCATCACTTCCTCTCGGTGCACAAGAGCGGGCAGGTGGCCATCGTCGAGACGCGCGGCAACGACGACTGCCACATCATCCTGCGCGGCGGGAAAGCGCCCAACTACGACGCCGCCTCCGTCCAGGCCGCGTGCGAGGAGCTCAAGAAAGCGAAGCTTCCCGAGCGGCTGATGATCGACTGCTCGCACGCCAACGCCTCCAAGCAGTACCAGCGGCAGATGGACGTCGCGCGTGACATCGCCGGCCAGATCGGCGCGGGTGAACGGCGCATCGTCGGCGTCATGGTGGAGTCGAACCTGATCGAAGGCCGCCAGGACCTCGAGCCGGGCAAGCCGCTCAAGTTCGGCCAGAGCGTCACCGATCCGTGCCTGGGCTGGGACAGCTCGGTCGAGCTGCTCGACACGCTGGCGAGCGCAGTAAAGGCGCGGCGCAAGCGCGGCCGATGAAGCAGGCGCGGCGCAAGCGCGGCCGATGAAGCTCCCTCCTTGAAACGGAATTCGGCATAATGGCCGGGCCATGGTGAAGGGCCCGCCCCAGTTATCCCAGCGTCTCGCGCACCTCGACTATCTCGGCGACGCGAGCGGCTTCGCGAGCCAGATCCGCGCGCTGATCCCGCGCTGCTCGCTGCTCGAGAACTTCTCCCCGGCGGAAATCCGCCTGCTCGCCCATTTCATGCACGTCTACCGCGCCGGCGCCGGCGCCGAGCTGATCCGCGAGGGCGAGCCCGGCGATTTCATGCTGATGCTCCTCGAGGGCCGGGTCGAGGTGCGCAAGCGCGATCACGGCGGCAAGGCGCAGCTCGTCGCCGCGGTCGACGCCGGCAAGACGCTCGGCGAGATGTCGATGATCGACGGCGAGGCGCGTTTCGCCACCTGCGTCGCCGTCGAGCCGTCGATACTCGCGGTGCTCGACCGCGAGAACCTCGCGCGCATCATCGTCGAGCAGCCGATGCTCGGCGCCAAGATCCTGATGGAGCTCGTGCTGATCCTCTCGCAGCGGCTGCGCAACACCAGCGAGCGGCTGCTGGGACTGCTCGACGAGCAGCCGCAGGGCGCCGAGACGGTTTCCTAGAACCCGCCGGGACGGCTTCCAGGCGGATCGAAGCCGGGAATTACGCCTGAAATGTAAGCGGGCGCGCTTCTGGCAGACTAAGCGGGTATGCACGCCACCCTTCCCCTGATGCGCAGCTACGGCTTCCCGGCGCTGCGCCGCGGCCGCACCGAGACCCTGCAGGTCAACCTCGGCTACAAGTGCAACCAGAGCTGCCTGCACTGCCACGTGAACGCCGGCCCGACGCGCACCGAGATGATGTCCAGGGAGACGCTCGCGGATGTTCTGGTTTTTCTGGAAATCGAGAAAGTAAAAACCCTCGACGTGACCGGGGGCGCGCCGGAGCTGAGCCCGCATTTTCGCGAGCTGGTGCTGCGCGCGCGCGAGCTCGGCACGCATGTCATCGACCGCTGCAACCTGACGATCCTCGGCGAGCCCGGCCAGGAAGGCCTGGACGCCTTCCTCGCGGAAAACCGGGTCGAGATCACGGCCTCGCTCCCCTGCTACACGCCCGAGCTGGTCGACCGGCAGCGCGGCAAAGGCGTCTACGAAAGAAGCATCGAGGGCCTCAGGCGGCTGAACGCGCTCGGTTACGCCGCCGAGGGCAGCGGCCTCGTCCTCAACCTCGTCTACAACCCGCAAGGGCCGTCCCTGCCGCCGCCGCAGGAGGCGCTCGAAGCCGATTACCGGCGCATCCTGGGCGAGACGCACGGCGTGCGGTTCAACAGCCTCTTCACCCTCGCCAACATGCCGATCCAGCGCTTCGGCTCGACGCTGATCTCGAAGGGCCAGTTCAACGATTACATGGCGCTGCTGCATCGCGCGCACCGCGACGAGAACCTGGCGTCGGTCATGTGCCGCAGCCTCATCTCGGTCGACTGGCAGGGCTACGTCTACGACTGCGACTTCAACCAGATGCTGGACCTGCCGCTCGCATTGAAAAACAATCCGAGGCCCCGGCTCGCCGATCTGATCGGCCGCGACGTCGCCGGCAACCCCGTCGCGGTGCGCGATCATTGCTACGGCTGCACCGCCGGCCAGGGCTCCTCCTGCGGCGGCGCCTTGATAGATAAATGAGGGATAAATGAGTGGCTAGCTCCGCTCCCGGCCGGGCGTGTCCGGTGTCGTATCGCTACGGCGCCGGGATTTTGCGGCGGACGCCGGCGCTGGCGGCGGACACCCTGTGGATCGCCGGCGGCCTGTACGGCAATCCCTTCGCGCTCGAGCGCCTGGTCGAGCTCTACGAGCGCGAGCCGGGCGCCAAGGCGCTCGTCTTCAACGGGGATTTTCATTGGTTCGACATCGATCCGGCTCAATTCGCGAAAGTCGAAAGGTCCGTAGAAAAATTCATCGCGATCCGGGGCAACGTCGAGACCGAGCTCGCGGCGCAGGAATGCGTCGCCGGCTGCGGTTGCGTCTATCCCGACTGGGTGGACGACGAGACCGTCTCGCGCTCCAACAGCATTCTGGAGAGCTTGCGGCAGACGGCCATGCGCTTCCCGCAGGCACGGGCGCGGCTCGCGGCGTTGCCCATGCACCTCGTCGCCGCGGTCGGCGGCGAGCGCGTCGCGGTGGTTCACGGCGACGCCGATTCGCTCGCCGGATGGGGCTTCTCGCAGGAAGCGCTTTCGAGCGCCGAGGGGACGGCCGCCGCCCTGCGCGGCTTCGAGGACGCCGGCGCGCGGGTGTTTGCCTCGAGCCACACCTGCCTGCCGGTGCTGCAATCCTTTCCGGGTGAGCGCGCGATCGTGAACAACGGCGCCGCCGGCATGCCGAACTTCCGCGGCACGCAGTTCGGCCTCGCGACGCGGATCTCGGTCCGGCCCTCGGAAGGCGCGCTCTATTCCGCGAGATCCGGCGCCTTGTTCGTAGAGGCGGTCGCCCTCGAATACGACGCGCCCGCGTGGGAGAAATGCTTCCTCGCGCAGTGGCCCGCCGGCTCCGACGCGCATCGCTCGTACTACCGGCGCATCGTCGAAGGCCCGCGCTACGCGCCGGGTCAGGCGCTGCGCCCCGCGAAGACGGAATCGTCCCGGCGCGCCGCGTGAGCCGTACCCGCGTCGCCGTGCTCGCCGCGATCGCCGCCCTGGTCGCGGCGTTTTTCTATTTCGACGGCGCGCACTATCTCAGGCTCGACTATCTGCGCGAGCAGCGCGCCGCGATCGAGGCGTTCTACGCCGCGCATCCGCTGCGGAGCGCCGCCCTCTACTTCGCGCTCTATGTCGCCATGGCCGCGCTGTCGCTCCCCGGCGCGGCGATCCTCACTCTCGCGGGCGGCGCGATCTTCGGCCTGCTGTGGGGTACCGTCATCGTGTCCTTCGCCTCCTCCATCGGCGCGACGCTCGCGTTCCTCGCCAGCCGCTTCGTGCTGCGCGACTGGGTGCAGGGCCGCTTCGGCGCCCGGCTGCGCCCGATCAACGAGGGCGTGGCGAAGGAGGGGGCCTTCTACCTCTTCGCGCTGCGCCTCGTGCCGGCGTTCCCGTTCTTCCTGGTCAACCTGCTTATGGGGCTCACGCCGGTGCGCGCCTGGACCTTCTACTGGGTGAGCCAGCTCGGCATGCTCGCGGGCACCGTGGCCTACGTCTACGCCGGCACCCAGCTCGGCGAATTCCGGCTCTCGGCGGGGCTCGTCCTCGCGTTCACGCTGCTCGGGCTCTTCCCGCTCATCACCAAGAAAATTCTCGACTTCGCGAAGGCGAAGCGGGTCTATGCGCGCTGGAAGCGGCCGGCGAAGTTCGACCGCAACCTCATAGTGATCGGCGCGGGCTCGGCCGGGCTCGTGTCCGCGTACATCGCCGCGGCGGTGAAGGCGAAGGTGACGCTCATCGAGAAGCATCGCATGGGCGGCGACTGCCTCAACACCGGCTGCGTGCCTTCCAAGGCGCTGATCAAGACGGCTCGCGTTCTTTCCCAGATAAAGAACTCGTCCAGGTACGGAATAAGGCGGGCGACCGCCGAGTTCGACTTTGCCGATGTCATGGAGCGCGTGCAGCGCGTCATCAAAACCATAGAGCCGCACGACTCTGTAGAGCGCTACGCTGGTCTGGGGGTGGAGTGCGTTCAAGGGGAGGCGAGGATTACGTCGCCGTGGCACGTAGAGGTCAAAACGAAGGAGGAGACCAAAACCCTCAGCACGCGCGCGATCATCATCGCGGCGGGGGCGCGGCCGTTCGTGCCGCCGATTCCGGGGATCGAGAAGATCCAGGCGCTGACCTCGGACACCGTCTGGGGCCTGCGCGCGCTGCCGCGGCGGCTCGTGGTGCTGGGCGGCGGGCCGATCGGCTGCGAGCTCGCGCAGGCGTTTGCCCGCTTGGGCTCGAAGGTGAGCCAGGTCGAGATGCTGCCGCGTATCCTGATCCGGGAGGATCCCGAGGTTTCCGCGATGGTGTCGCAGAGATTTCGTGAAGAGGGCATCGATGTCCTGACGGGCCACAAGGCGACGCAGATCGTGGTCGAGGGCGAAAGGAAAGTCCTGGTTTGCGAAAGCGGCGGCAAAGACCTTCGCATCGAATTCGACGAGCTGCTCTGCGCGGTGGGGCGCTTGCCGAACACCGAGGGCTACGGGCTGGAAGAGCTCGGCATCCCGGTCGCGAAGTCGCGTACGGTGGAGACCAACGAGTATTTGCAGACGCTGTATCCGAACATCTACGCTTGCGGCGATGTCGCCGGGCCCTACCAGTTCACGCACACGGCCGCGCACCAGGCGTGGTACGCCGCGGTGAACGCGCTTTTCGGCGGGCTGAAGAAATTCCGCGCCGATTATTCCGTCATCCCGTGGGCCACGTTCACCGATCCGGAGGTCGCTCGCGTCGGCCTGAACGAGACCGAGGCGAAGGAGCGCGGCATCGCGTACGAGCTCACCACCTACGGCATCGACGATCTCGACCGCGCCATCGCGGACGAGGCGGCGCACGGCATGGTGAAGGTGCTCACCGCGCCGGGCAAGGACCGCATCCTGGGCGCGACGATCGTCGGCGAGCACGCGGGCGAGCTGATCGTGGAGTTCATCGCCGCGATGAAGCACGGCATCGGCCTCGACAAGATCCTCGGCACCATCCACATCTATCCGACCCTCGCCGAGGCGAACAAGTACGCGGCCGGGGCGTGGAAGAAGGCGCACGCTCCGCACGGCGTGCTGCGGCACGTCGAACGGTTTCATGCATGGATGCGAGGCTGATCTCACGGCGGCTGCCGCGGTGGCTGATTTTGTGCCTCGCCTTCTGGGCGGGCGGCGCGCTCTCCCAGGCCTTCGACCACGAGCACGGGGTCTGGGACGGCCTGCTGAAGAAGCACGTCGCGCCGCTCGACGGCGGCCGCGCGTCGCAAGTCCGGTACGCCGGGATGGCGCAGGACCGTGCCGCGCTCAACGGCTATCTCGAGAAAATCTCCTCGGTAACGCAAGCGCAGTTCGACCGCTGGACGCGCGAGCAGCAGCAGGCATTTCTCATCAACGCCTACAACGCCTTCACCATCGACAAGGTGCTGAGCCGCTATCCGGACATAAAATCGGTCTGGGACTTCGGCAGGCTCTTCGGCAACCCCTTCAAGGACCGCTTCTTCACCCTGCTCGGGAAGAAATCCTCGCTCGACGACATCGAGCACGGTTTGCTGCGCAAGAAGTACCGCGAGCCGCGCGTGCATTTCGCGCTGAACTGCGCTTCCGTGAGCTGCCCGATGCTGCGGGAAGAGGCGTACGTGGGGCACCGGCTCGAGCGCCAGCTCGAGGAGCAGGCGGTGCGCTTTCTCTCCGATCGCTCGCGCAACCGCTTCGCCCGCGGCGGTCCCGGGGCGGGCACGCTGCAGGTCTCGAAGATCTTCGACTGGTACAAGGAGGACTTCGAGCCGCGCGCCGCCTATTTCGCGCGCTACTCCAGGCTCCTTGCCGACGATGCCGACGGGCAGAGGCTGATCGCGCAAGGCAAGGCGCCGCTCGGCTTTGTCGAATACGATTGGGCCCTCAACGACGTGCGCAAGTAAAAAGCCCGATCGGCATGAAGCTCTCGATCGTCATCCCGGCCCTCAACGAAGCGGGCGAGATCGGCGCCTGCCTCGAGGCGCTCGCGCCGCTGCGCGGCCGCGGCCACGAGGTGATCGTCGCGGACGGCGGCAGCGACGACGGCACGCCGGCCCTCGCGCGGCCGCTCTGCGACCGGGTCATCGACGCGCCGCGCGGGCGCGCCTTGCAGATGAACGCCGGCGCGCGGCATGCGGGCGGCGACGCGCTGGTTTTTCTGCACGCGGACACGCGCCTTCCCGCCCTGGCGGACGAATTGATTTCGAACGCTTTGAAAAGCAGGCTGTGGGGCCGGTTCGACGTGACCATCGAAGGCCGGCACCGGCTGCTTGCCGTCGTCGCCTGCGCGATGAACCTGCGCTCGCGGCTCAGCGCCATCGCGACCGGCGACCAGGCGATCTTCGTGCGCCGCGAGGCCTTCGCGGGTTTTCCGCAGATCGCGCTCATGGAGGACATCGCCTTCAGCAAGGCGATGAAGCGGCGCGGTCCGCCCGCCTCCTTGCGCGCCCGAGTCGCCACCTCCGGCCGGCGCTGGGAGCGCCGCGGCGTGCTGCGCACCATCTTCCTCATGTGGCGGTTGCGGCTGCTGTATTTTTTCGGCGCGCGTCCTGAAGATCTTGCCAGGCTCTATCGTCTCTGACGCAGCGATCCTGGTCTTCGCCAAAGCGCCGCTGCCGGGGCGCGCGAAGACGCGGCTGATCCCGAAGCTGGGCGCCGCGGGCGCGGCGCGCCTGCACGCGCGGCTTATCGCGCGCACGCTGAGCACGGTACGTGCCGCGCGATTTTCGGAGGTGGAGCTGCATGTCACGCCAAGCCGGACGCACGGGATCTTGGCCTTTTACGGAAAAAAATTTCATCTAACCGTTGAAACCCAGAAGGGAGGCGAGCTCGGCGAGCGGATGCACCGCGCCTTGCGCGGAGCGCTGCGGCGCCATCGGTCAGTGATCCTCGTCGGCACCGACTGCCCTGTGCTCACGCCCGCCGACCTGCGCCGCGCCGCGCGCCTGCTGCGCGGGGACTGCGACGCGGTGCTCGCGCCGGCGGAGGACGGCGGCTACGCGCTGGTCGGCGTGAAGAAGGGCTCCGCGGCCCTTTTCTCCGCGCTTTTCCACGGAATCGCCTGGGGCGGTCCGCACGTCTATGCGGAAACGGCGAGGAAGCTCGCCCGCGCCGGCTACCGCTGGCGCGCGCTGCGCACCGTCTGGGACCTCGACCGGCCGGCCGATCTCGAGCGCTTCGCGAGCCTTCGCCTGCGGCTCGCGAGCTGAAGCGTCAGATCGCGCCGCTTTTCCGCAGTCCGGCGGCGAGGCGCTCGGCGATCACCCGGTAGCCTTTGCCGTTGGGATGGATCTGGTCGGACTTCAGGCTCGGATCGCGCAGCACCTCGCCGATCACGCCTTCCTCGTACGGCACGCTGAACTCCTTCGCGATGGCGGCGTAGAACTCGGGCGGGGTCACGCTGAAGCCCGGCTGCGGCGTGCCGATCAGCATCACGTCGACGCCGCGCCCTCTGGCGAGCTTCACCATCGCGCGCACGTTGCTCTCCGCCGCCGGGTTGCCGAGGCGGCGCAGGAAATCGTTGCCGCCGATGCACAGCAGCAAAAGGCGCGGCGCGTGCTCGTCGAGCGCCGCCGGCAGGCGCTCGAGGGCCTGCGCGCTGATCTCGCCCGGCACCCCGGAGCGCACCACGCGCCGGCCGATGAGCTGCTCGAGCTGCGCCGGATAGCTCTCTTGCTCGGCGGCGCCGGTGCCGTAGGTCAGGCTGTCGCCGAAGGCGAGCACCACCGCGTCGGTCGCGAGGCGCGGGAGTTTCGGCGACGCCGGCCCGCACGCCCCCGCGAGGAGCGCCGGCACCAGAATGAAGCAGCGCAGCAGAAAGCCTGACATCCCGTGTAAGTAGCTGAGAATGACGTGCATGCTACACTTTGACGCACAAAAGGCGCGCGGACCGGCATAGCCTCGGACCGCTTCTGCAGAGGTGGAGGAGATAATGAAAATCAAAAGCCCGAAGGACTTCTGGGCCGGTGTCATGTTCATCGGCTTCGGCGCCTTCGCCGTCGCGTGGTCGTTGACGCACTATCAGATGGGGACCGCCGTGCGCATGGGGCCGGGCTACTTCCCCACCATGCTCGGCGGGCTGCTCGCGGTGCTCGGTATCGCCGTGCTGCTCGAATCGCTGGTGGTCTCGGGGCCGCCGGTGCCGCCCTTCTTCTTCCGGCCGCTGGTCCTGATCAGCGCCGCGTGCGTCGCCTACGGCTATCTGATGAAGCCGCTCGGCCTGATCGTCGCCACGGCGGCGCTGGTCTTCGTCGCCGCGTTCGGCGGCCACGAGTTCAAGTGGAAGGAAGTCGCCATCCTGTACATCATCCTGGTGGTGTTCTCGGTCCTCGTGTTCGTCAAGGGGCTCACCTTGCCGTTCCCGCTGTGCCCGCAGTTCGTCGAAAACTGTCCGATCAGGTAGAGCGCGCGCCATGGATATCCTGAACAACCTGATCCTCGGCTTCGGCGTCGCGATCACGCCGATCAACCTTTTCTACTGCCTGCTCGGCTGCCTGCTCGGCACGCTGATCGGCGTGCTGCCCGGCATCGGCCCGGTGGCGACGATCGCGATGCTGCTGCCGATCACCTTCAACCTGAACCCGGTCTCCGCGCTCATCATGCTCGCGGGCATCTACTACGGCGCGCAGTACGGCGGCTCGACCACGGCGATCCTCGTCAACCTTCCGGGCGAGTCTTCCTCGGTGGTCACCTGTCTGGACGGCTATCAGATGGCGCGGAAGGGTCGAGCGGGACCCGCGCTCGCCGTCGCCGCCATCGGCTCGTTCTTCGCCGGCTGCGTCGCGACGCTGCTCATCGCCTTCGCCGCCCCGCCGCTCGCCGAGCTCGCGCTGAAATTCGGCCCGGCGGAATACTTCTCGCTGATGGTGCTCGGCCTCGTCGCGGCCACCGTGCTCGCGCACGGCTCGCTCATCAAGGCGATCGCCATGGTGATCCTCGGGCTTCTGCTCGGCATCATCGGCACGGACGTGAATTCCGGCGTGCTGCGCTTCACCTTCGACATCCCCGAGCTCTCCGACGGCATCGGCTTCGTGGTGGTCGCGATGGGGATGTTCGGCACGGCGGAAATCATCGCCAACCTGGAGATGAAGGAGAAGCGCGAGATCTTCACGGCGAAGCTCGCGAACCTCTTCCCGAGCAAGGAGGACTGGAAGCGCGTCTGGGCGCCGATCCTGCGCGGCACGGCCCTGGGCTCCTGCCTCGGCATCCTTCCCGGCGGCGGCGCCCTGCTCGCTTCTTTCGGCGCCTATACGCTGGAGAAGAAGATCTCCAGGCATTCGCACGAGTTCGGCAAGGGCGCGATCGAAGGCGTCGCCGGCCCGGAAGCGGCCAACAACGCCGGCGCGCAGACCTCCTTCATCCCGATGCTGACCCTCGGCATCCCGGGCAACGCGGTGATGGCGCTCATGATCGGCGCGCTGATGATCCAGGGCATCGCGCCCGGCCCGCAGGTGATGAACGAGAAGCCGCAGCTCTTCTGGGGCCTGATCGCCTCGATGTGGGTGGGCAACCTGATGCTGGTGGTCCTCAACCTGCCGCTGATCGGGATGTGGATCAAGCTGCTCACCGTGCCCTACCGCTATCTGTATCCGTCGATCCTGACCTTCATGGCGATCGGCGTGTACAGCCTCTCGAACAACGCCTTCGACGTCCTCATCATGGCGGTGTTCGGCATCCTGGGCTATGTCTGCGTGAAGCTCGAGTGCGAGCCGGCGCCGATGATCCTCGGCTTCATCCTCGGGCCGCTGATGGAGGAGAACCTGCGCCGCGCCATGCTGCTTTCGCGCGGCGACCCGTTCGTGTTCATCAGCCCGTCCAAGCCGATCAGCCTGGGCTTCCTGATCGCCTCGGCGATCCTGCTGACGATCGTCGCGCTGCCCTCGATCCGCAAGAAGCGCGACGAAGCCTTCGCCGCCGAGGACGCGTAGTAACACCGCGTTACAAGACGAGTGCCCGCGCCGTTGCGGGCGCTAGCTCGAGAGGCGCTTGACAGCCGCCTTGGCGTCGTCGGCGATCCTGCGTGCGCTCGAAGCGTCGTATCCATTGCTCGCGAACTGGCTCAACAAGCGCCGGTACGACGCTATCGCACCGGCGCGATCGCCGCCGTGCTCCTGCAGCTGCGCGAGGACGTAGGTGAATTCGAACGACCAGTATTCTTCGCTGCCCTTCTGGGGCTCCTGATCCTGGAACAGCCAGCGGAACAAGGAGAGATGCTCCGCCGGGGGCAGGGCGGCCAGGAACTCGAGCTTCTTCGCGCTTTTAACTTCGAGGGCATCGCGGTAGAGGTACCACAGCCTCCCCTTGATCGAGCCACGCTCCCAGCCCTGCGGCCTCGGCTCGCCTTGAGTGCGCATCTCGTTTACGACCCGGATCACCTCGTTTTTCAATTCCGGGTGTTCGAAATAGAGCAACGCGGAGATCTGCAGGTACCGGACGTAATAATGTTCGCGTCTGGATTCGAGCGCGGATGCGAAGTGCTGTTTTGCCTCTGCGAGAGAGCCGCGCTGTCTCAGGATCTCGAAGCCCCACATGGCGTGTGCATAGACGTTGCCAGGATCGACCTCGAGTGCTCGGCGATAGTGCAAAGCGGGATCGATCCTTGCGGCCGGCTCGAGCGCGCCGGGCGCTAGGTAGGCCACCCATCCTATGTGGGCCAGGAGGTTCGCCAAGCGCTCACCTTTCGCGCTGGCGGCGCCGCGTAACAGCACCGGCGCGACCGGGCTCACGATGCGCTCGCGGCTGCTCCTACTCTCCAAACGGCGCCTGGTGGGAGCGGGCCGGAGCAGCTCCATGGCCAGCTGTTCCTGTGCCTCGACCACGTCGCTGGACCAGGGGGCGGCGGCGTTGGCCTTCTCCAGAAGGCTCCACGCGCTCGCGTCGTTTCCCGCGTCGGCCTGCGCCTGGCTCTGCTTCACCAGCGCTCGTGCCTGAGCAGTGTGCTCGCGGCGCTCGAGGTAGGCGGGCAGAGTTATCCACGCACCGGCGACGACGATGAGCACGACGACGAGCGCCGGCAGTAGCCGTCGCGGCTCGAGCATCCGCCGCCACCACGGCGCAGTCATGCGCGCCGCTTCGGCGGCGACTTCGGCCACGAGATCGCCGCGCGGCTGCAGGATCGTAACCGCCCGGAGGAACGAGGGAACAGCGTTCTTCGGCACTTCTTCGGTGAACACCGGGAGCACGTGCCCAGCTGGGTGTCCCCACTTCTGCTCCGCGAACTTCAGCTCGGTAAGCGTGTAGCGCCCCGGCGCGATCGATTCGCGGCTGATGAGGAAGATGAACAGGTCGCTTTCCTCGAGCGCGGCGCGTATCCGCGCGTCGAAGGACTCGCCCGGCGGCAGCGCGGTGCGGTCGCGAAACACGGCATAGCCATCCCCTTTGAGCGATAGCTCGATGCGCGCAGCCGCGTCGCCCTGCCCGGAAGAGTACGAAAGAAAGACGGTGCTTTTCATCGTCCCGAGATTAGACTGCGGCGATGGTCTGCACTTCGACCAGGAACTGCTCCTGCACGAGGCGGTCGACGACGAGCAGCGTGTTCGGCGGATAGACGCCGTTCGCGAACATCCTCGGGAATTCGCGCAGCCGGTACTGCATGAACTTCGGGATGTCCTGCGAGTGCACGAGGTAGGTGGTGAACTGCACGACGTTGCCCCAGCCGGCGCCGGCGGATTTCAGCGCCTTGTCGATCTGGCCGAACACGCCCGCGCACTGCGCCTCGAAGTCCTCGCCCGGCGCGAGCATGCCGGCGACGAACAGCAGCTCACCCGCCTTTACGCGGGTGATGTGGGAGTACTGGCCGAGCGGCTTGCCTAGGCTCTCGGGATTGCTGATCTTGATGTCGGGCATCGCCTCGCCTTTCCTTGATTTGAACTCTCTACCAGTCTTTGACGCAGGGGCCGGAGTAGAGCACCGGCCCCGTCGGCGCGCCCGTGGGCGAGCCGCCGCGGGGCTCCAGGCTCACCGCGAGCATCGGCACGTCGGAGAGCGTCTTGTCCGCCACCGCCGCGAGCCTGAGCACCGCGCGGTTGCGCCCCGGCCGATCGCCATCCGAGATCAGGCCCAGGGACTTGGGCTTGCCGCCCTTGGGCAACGCCCAGAGCTCGAGGCTCGCGTCGCTCACCTGGATCGACGGATCGAGCGTCCTCACCCGCAGGATGGTTTCGTTGCGGCGCGCGGAGACGATCAGCACCGGCTTCTGCGCCTGCGGCTCGCTCAGCAGCGCGACATAGCTCGCGCCGGCGGCGGAGAACGGCAAGAGCGGCACGACCACCGTCATGAACACGAGCGCCGCCGCCGCGCCGCTTGCGACCAGGGCCAGTCCGCGCCAGAGGCGATTCTTCTTTTCAAAAAGATTATTGTTTAAAAAAAGCCTTGCTTGAATCTCGCGCCACACGCGCGCGGGCGGGCGCACCGGCGCCACGGTCTGCGCGAGCGGCGCGAGGCGCGCTTCCCACTCCGCGACGGCGCGCGCGAGCGCCGCGTCCTCGCGGAGCCAGCGCCGGAAGCGCATGCGCGCCCGGCCGCGCAGCGTTCCCAGCGCGTATTCCGCCGACAGGCGCTCCTGCAATTCGGGTTTATTTCTGCAGTTCAAGACAATCTTTCAGCCGAAGCAGGCCGCGGCGCACCCAGGTCTTCACGGTGCCGAGCGGCTCGCGCAGGTGGCGGGCGAGCTCCGAGTGCGTCAGGCCGTCGTAGAAGGCGAGCGCGATCGCCTGGCGCTGCTTCGCCTCGAGGCCCTTCAGGCAGCGCGCCAGGGCTTGCGCGTCCTTCGCCCGCTCGAGCTCGGCCAGCGGGCCGGGATCGGGGCTCGGCGTGCTTTCCGCAGCCGCGCCGTCCTCGTCGCTCACCTCGTGGCGCGGCCGGCGCAGCGAATCGAGGCAGCGGTTGCGCACGATGCTCGTCATCCAGGTCATCGGCGCGGCGAGCGCCGGGCGGTACTCCGGCGCGTGCGTCCAGATGCTCACGTAGCACTCCTGCAGCACTTCCTCGGCCCGGTCCTCACGCCTCAATATACGGACCGCGACGCCGAACAGTTTCGCCGACGTCGCCTCGTAGAGCCGGCCGAAGGCGGCCCGGTCGCGCCTCGCGCAGGCGGCGAGCAGCCCCGGGAGGGGATCCCCGGCGGCTGTCACGGCCTCTTGCGCTGGTGGCGCCACTGCACGTCGGTGCGCCCGGCGCGCCGGTTGAGCGTGCGCCCGGCGACGAACAGCAGGTCCGAGAGCCGGTTCAGGTACTGGCGCGCCTGGGCGGTGACCGGCTCGGCGCGACCCAGCGCCACCACGCTGCGCTCGGCGCGCCGGCACACGGTGCGGGCGACGTGCGCGGCGGCGGCGGCGCGGCTGCCGCCCGGGAGGATGAACTCCTTCAGCGGCGCGAGACCGGCATTCCAGCTTTCCTGCAGCTTTTCCAGCGCCACGATCCGTTGCGCGTCCAGCATGGCATGTCCCGGGATGCTCAGCTCGCCGCCCAGGTCGAGCAGATCCTGTTGTACGCGCTCGAGCGCTTCGCGGATGTCTTGCGGGACTTCCTCGGCGAGCAGCGCGCCGAGCGCCGAGTTCAGCTCGTCGACGTCGCCGAGCGCCTGCACGCGCGGGCTGTCCTTCGGCAGGCGCGAGCCGTCGCCCAGGCCGGTCTCGCCGGCGTCGCCGGTGCGCGTCGTGATCTTGGACAGGCGATGAGCCACGGGCGATTATAGGTTTATCGGCTCACTGTTTACTTCGGACTTCGCTTTCGAGCGAGCCCTGCGACAAGCGCGTCGTGATGCGCTCGCCCTGGCTCACCTGCGCCGACGACGTAACGACGTTGCCCTGCGCATCCAGAGTGATGCTGTAGCCGCGCGCGAGCACGCGGGTCGGGTCGAGGCCGTTCAGCGCGGCCTGGAGCCGCCCGATGCGCGACTGGAAGAACTGCACGTTGTGGGTGAGCGCGAAGGCGAGGCGCGAGGCGAGGTGCAGCAAGTGCTGCTCGCTCGCCTTGAGCCGCGCCGCGGGATGGAGCAGGCGCTTCGCGAGCGCATCGAGCGCCTGCATGGCGTATTCGAGCTGCCGGCGCGCCTCGCGCGACAGGCAGCGCGCGCACTCCGCCACGCGGGCGAGGAGCTCCGCGCGCAGCGGGCTCACCATCTCGGCCGCCGCCGTCGGCGTCGGCGCGCGCCGGTCGGCGGCGAAATCGGCGATGGTGAAATCGCTCTCGTGGCCGACGCCCACGACCACCGGAATGCGCGAGGCCCGGATGGCGCGCGCCAGGACCTCCTCGTTGAACTGCCAGAGATCCTCGATCGAGCCGCCGCCGCGCACCAGCAGCAGGACGTCGCACTCGGCGCGCGTATTCGCGGTGGCGAGCATCATGGCGATGCGCCGCGCCGCGCCTTCGCCCTGCACCGGGACCGGATAGACGATGACCGGCAGGGTGCGGTTGCGCCGGGCGAGAGTGGTCAGGACGTCGCGCAGGGCGGCTGCCTGGAGCGAGGTCACGATGCCGACGGCGCGCGGATATTCGGGCGGCGCGCGCTTCGCCGCCGGGTCGAAGAGGCCCTCGCCCTCGAGCTTTTCCTTCAGGCGCAGGAACCGCTCGTAGAGCGGCCCGAGGCCGCCGAGGCGCATCGCCTCGATGTTCAGCTGGAAGCGCCCGCGCGGCTCGTACATCGTCACCAGAGCGCGCGCCTCCACCTGGGCGCCTTCGCGCATCTCCCAGCCGAGCGCGGCGGCGCGGCTGCGGAACATCACGCAGTCGACCTGCGCGGCGCCGTCCTTCAGCGTGAAGTAGAAGTGCCCGGAAGCCGCCTGCGAAAGGTTGGAGAGCTCGCCGCGCACCCAAAGCAGCGGAAAGCGCCGCTCGAGCGTGTCGCGGACGCTGCGCACCAGCTCGGAAACGCTGATGCTTTCGCCGGGACCGCCGCGGCTATTGCCCGTGAGCAACTACAGATCCCTCCCCATGCGCGATTTTCGCGGAATTCATAGTCGTTTTCCGGTACTTCGTATAGGGCTTGCGTAGAAGACTAATCCACACCGCGGCGGCGAGGCGGCCGGGCGCGCGCAGATTGCTTCGCGGAACCCGATTCTTCTGCGTAACCCGCTGTTTGCCTTCGCGAAAAAACTGCTTAAATTTTGATCGCAACCGTCTTTGGGCTGCTCCCGACAGGCTTGAGCGCCTCTGTTCAGCAACCATCCACAAACTTATCCACAGCTTTTTGTGGATATCGCAAGATCGACTACATCGGATCATTTGAATACTACGCGCCGCGCGCGTTTGGTGCGCCGCCGAAACTTGCGGTGGCGCAACGCTTTGGCTAAAGTCGGCGCACCAAAGCGCCGTAATAACGCAGAAGCGCGCGAGAAGCGACAGAAAGGCACGGGGAAACCAGTTGTTCGCCATCATCCAGGCCGCCGGCTGGCCCATCTGGCCGCTGCTGCTCGCCTCGGTCATCGCCGTAGCGCTGATCATCGAGCGTTCCATATCGCTGCGCGCCAGGAAGATCGTCCCGCCGACGCTCCTCGCGCAGGTCTTGTCCGTCTACCAGCGCCAGGGCGCCTCGACCGAGGTGCTGGATCGCCTCGCCAAGGACTCGCCGCTGGGCAGCGTGCTCGCGGCGGGCCTGCGCAACCACAAGAGCTCGCGCTACGTGATGAAGGAGGCGATCGAGGAAGCCGGACGCGCCGCGGCGCACGACATGGAGCGCTTCCTCACGACGCTCGGCACCATCGCCACCGCCGCGCCGCTGCTAGGTCTGTTCGGCACCGTCATCGGCATGATCGAGATCTTCGGCTCGCAGTCCCCCGGCGGCACCAACCCGCAGCAGCTCGCGCACGGCATCTCGGTGGCGCTCTACAACACCGCCTTCGGCATCGCCATCTCGATCCCCTCGCTCATCTTCCACCGCCACTTCAAGAACAAGGTCGACACGCTGGTGGTCGAGATGGAGCAGCAGGCGTCGAAGCTGATCGACACGGTGCACGGGGAACGCACGGATTATCCCGGCCAGTCCGCGGGGCAGGCGCGCGGCTAGGCGGGGCGCATGAATTTCCAGCGAGGCAAGGAGAAGGAGCCGCTCGAGATCAACCTCGTGCCGCTCATCGACGTGATGATGGTGATCCTCATCTTCCTGATGATCACCACCACCTACTCGAAGTACACCGAGCTGCAGATCACGCTGCCCACCGCCGAGGCCGACAGGCAGCTCGAGCGCTCGAACGAGATCCCGATCCTGGTCAACGCCCAGGGCCAGTACGTGATCAACCGCACGCCGGTCGTGTACCGCAGCATCGAGCAGCTCGCCGACGAGCTGCGCCGCGCGGGCGGCGCGCTGAAGGACCCGATCGTGGTGATCAGCGCGGACGCGGGCGCCACGCACCAGTCGGTGGTGCGCGTCATGGAGGCGGCGCGCCTCGCCGGCCTGTCGCAGATCACCTTCACCACGCAGTCCACCAAGTAGCCCTCGCATGAAGCACTGGCATCGCCGCGGCGCCGTTGCCTGGCTGCTGTGGCCGGTCAGCCTGGTGTTCCGCGGCGTCGTCTTCTTCCGGCGGATGTTCTTCCGGATGGGCCTGCTGAAGAGCGAGCATCCGGGGATTCAGGTCATCGTCGTCGGCAACATCGTCGCCGGAGGCAGCGGCAAGACGCCGCTCGTGCTGTGGATCGCCGAGTTCCTGAAGTCGAAGGGCTGGCACCCGGCGATCGTGTCGCGCGGCTATACGACGCAGGGGCGGCGCGGGGAGGGCAGGACGTCGACCCGCGCCCCGGGCGCCGGCGACGCGCCGCGCGCCGCGACCATCGCCTCCGACGCCGCGGAGGTCGGCGACGAGGCGATCCTCCTTTCGCGGCGCAGCGGCTGCCCGGTATGGGTCGGCGCCGACCGCGTGGCGGTGGCGCGCGAGGTCCGCTCGAAGCACCCCGAAGTCGACGTGCTGATCCTCGACGACGGTTTGCAGCACTATCGCCTGCGGCGCGACATCGAGATCGCGGTGGTGGACAGCCGCGGCTTCGAGAACGGCTTTCTCCTGCCGGCCGGTCCCCTGCGGGAGCCGCCCTCGCGGCTGAAAAGCGTCGATGCCGTCGTCGCGCATGGGAATACCGCGATCGACGGATTCAAGATGACCCTCGAAGGCGAGACCTTCCACCGCATGACCGATGCGCGCGATCGCCGTCCGGCGAGCGCGTTCGCCGGCCATGGCGTGCACGCGGTGGCCGGCATCGGCGACCCGAACCGCTTCTTCCTGCACCTGATGAAGCTCGGCATCCAGCCGATCCCGCACGCGTTCCCGGACCATCACCCGTTCACCGTGCGCGACCTGGAGTTCGGCGGCGACGCGCCGATCGTGATGACCGAGAAGGACGCGGTAAAATTGCGCCGCGCTCCGCACGCGCACTGGTGGGTGCTTCCGGTGACGGCGCGGCTCGACCCCGCGTTCGGAGACTGGCTGCTGGGCAAATTGAGGAAACGACCTGCATGAGCGCCATCGACCCGAAGCTGCTCGAGATCCTCGTCTGCCCGCTGTGCAAGGGCAAGCTCGTCTACAGGAAAGAAGCGCGCAATACCGCCCCGGAGCTCGTCTGCAAGGCCGACCGCCTCGGCTATCCGGTGAAGGACGGCATTCCGGTGATGCTCGAGGAGGAGGCGCGCAAGCTCCCGCCCGAAGAAGAAGTGGTGTGAAGTTCACCGTCATCGTCCCCGCGCGCTACGCCTCCAGCCGTTTTCCGGGAAAGCCGCTCGCGGACCTGGGCGGCCGGCCGATGGTGGCGCGGGTGTGCGAGCGGGCGGCGAAAAGCGGCGCCGCCGCGGTCCACGTCGCCACCGACGACGAGCGCATCGCCGCGGCGGTGCGCGAGCACGGCCACTCGGCGCTCATGACGCGCGCCGACCACGTGTCCGGCACCGATCGCATCGCCGAGGCGGCGAAGCGCCTGAAGCTGGGGGACGACGACATCGTGGTGAATGTCCAGGGCGATGAGCCGCTCATCGCGCCCGCGCTGATCGGGCAGGTGGCGCTCGCCCTGGACAGGCAGCGCGATGCGAGCGTCGCCACCGCGTGCCACGCCATCCACGACGAGGCGTCGCTCGCGAGCCCGAACGTGGTGAAGGTGGTGCTCGACGCGAAGGGCTATGCGCTCTACTTCTCGCGCTCGCGGATCCCGTATCCCCGGGAAGGCGGGGGCGCGTGGTACCGCCATGCCGGCATCTATGCCTACCGCGCGCGGTTCCTGTCGAAGTTTTCGAGCCTTGCCGAGAGCCCCCTGGAGAGGACCGAGGCCCTCGAGCAGCTCCGGGTCCTCTGGCATGGCTACCGGATCGCCGTCGTGATCAGCGAAA
>CAYOVM010000048.1:0-18682 GCA_964407355.1 uncultured Enterobacteriaceae bacterium | reverse complement strand
GAGGCGGACGCGGCGCTCACCGGCTGGACCGACCCGGTGGCGCGCCTGCGGGCGGCGATCGAGAAGGACGAATTCACGCTGTATTGCCAGCCGATCCGGGCGCTCGTGGGGCCGCCCGGCTTTCCGATGGCGGAAGCTCTGGTGCGGCTGCGCGAGGAGGAACGCGCGCTGTTGCCGCCCGGGGAGTTCCTGCCGCTGTTCGAGCACTACAAGATGATGCCGCAGCTCGACCGGTGGATCCTGCGCGCAGTGCTGAGGCGGCTGAAGCAGGGCTCGAAGGTGCCGCGCTTCAGCGTCAACCTGGCGCGGCAGACGCTCGAGGACGCGACGTTTCCCGCGGCGGTGGCGGCCGAGCTCAAGGCGAGCGGCGTGCCCCCGGGCTGCGTGCTGTTCGAGGTCGACGAGCCCGACGTGCTCGACAAGCCGCACGACACGGCGCGCTTCGTGACCGAGATCAAGAAGCTCGGCTGCGGCGTGATGATCGACGGCTTCGGGCGCCGCTCGGTGTCGTTCGCGCCGCTGAAGACGCTGCGCATCGATTTCATCAAGGTCGACGGCTCGATCATCCGCAAGGTGCTCAAGAGCGAGGCGAGCGACAGCAAGCTCAAGGCGATCGTGCGGGTCGCGCAGGCGATCGGCACGGCGGTGATCGCGGAATGTGTCGAGGAGCAGGACGTTCTGGTGCGGGTCAAGGCGCTCGGCGTGGGCTACGCCCAGGGCTTCGGCATCTCGCGCCCGCATCCGATCGAATCGATCGCGGCCTGACGCCGCAAACGGGAACGGGGGAAACGATGGCGCGAACGGCGGTGCTGGTGGACATCCTGAAGCGCGAGCTGCGCTCGCGCGGCATCACCTATGCCGCGGTGGCGGGCCACCTCGGGATGAGCGAGACGAGCGTCAAGCGGATGTTCGCGCGCAAGGAGTTCACGCTCTCGCGCCTGGACCGGATCTGCGAGCTCGCGGCGATGGAGTTCTCCGAGCTCGCCCGGCTGCTCGCGGCGCCGGCGAGCGTGATCTCGCGCCTCACCTACGAGCAGGAGACGGAGTTCGTGGAGAACCACCGGCTGATGCTGGTCGCCTTGTGCGCGCTCAACCACTGGTCCTTCGACGACATCGTCGCCGCCTACGACCTCGCGCCGCCCGAGTGCGTGAAGCTGCTCGCGCGTCTGGACAAGCTCAAGTTCATCGAGCTGCTGCCGAACAATCGCATCCGGCTGCTCGTCAGCGACGCGTTCACCTGGATCCCGGACGGCCCGATCCAGCGGCTCTTCAAGGAGCAGTTCCTGGAGGATTACTTCCGCTCGAGCTTCGACCAGGAAAACCAGCTGCTGCTGCTCGCGAACGGCACGCTGTCCAAGGCCTCGATCGCGACGCTGCTCGCGCGCCTGCGCAAGACCGCGGCGGAATTTTCCGGGATGCGCACCGATGACGCCGCCGTGCCTTCGGCAAAGCGCACGCCGATCACCCTTCTCCTCGCGGCGCGGCCGTGGAGTCCCGGGGTGCTGCGGAAATACCGGCGCAGGGATGCGCCGGAGGAAGCTCAGAAGCGCTTGCGGATGCCGATATAGATCCGGCCGGCGATGCTCGGCCCGGTGCGGCCGAGGCCGATCCGGATGCTCGACTCCTCGTTGAGCTGGTTCTGGAAATTCAGCACGTAGAAGCGGCCGTAGAAGACCCACGGGCCGGGGCGCTCGATGGCGTTGCTGACGTTGAACTGGTCGAGGCGCCGGTGGCCGCCGAAGACTTCGAACGCGAAGATGTCCCCGCCGCGCTCGCTATCGAATACGTCGATCGACTGCGGCGAGGAGAATCCCATCGCGAGCGGCGGGACGGGCGCGGAGCCGGCTGGCTCGGGGCGGTACATCTGGGCGGATGCGCCATTCGCGTAAAGCAGGACCGCCGTGGCGCATGACACGGCTAGGCGGACCGCAATACGAAACGCTTTCATCCGGCTTGCATCGTGCGTAACGCACGTTACGAATCGCGTGCCTTACGAATAGTCCTCCCGGCTGAATGCGCCGGCCGGACTACTACCCCGGCCTGCGCTTCCCGAGGCTCGAAAGCAGCGCCGCCGCCGCCGCGCCGAGGGCGGCCGCCGCGCCGAGCGCGACGCCCGGGCGCGACTGGAGCCTGCGCGGCGCGGGCTCCCGTAGCGTCAGCCCGGGCGATGCCGCCCGGCGCGAGAGCTGAACGGGCGCCACGGCCTCGCCTTGATGCGAACCGTGCGCGTGGGCGTACACCCGGGTGAACTCGGCGCCGAGCAGGAAAATCTGCGCCGAGTAGTACACCCAGACCATGACCACGACGAGCGAGCCCGCCGCGCCGAAGGCCGAGCCGACGCTCGCGCGCCCGAGGTACAGGCCGATCACGAACTTGCCGACCGCGAAGAGCGCGGCGGTCACCGCCGCCCCGACCCACACGTCGCGCCAGCGTATCCGGGCGCGCGGCATGATCTTGTAGATGGCCGCGAACACCACGCTCATCAGCAGGAAGCTGACCGTGATGTCGGCGGCGTGCGCGAGCGTCTGCCAGCCCTCGAAGGCGGGCGCCCACCATTTGCCGAGCGCCGAGAGGACCGCGCTGATCACGAGGGAGACCATCAGCAGCAGCGCCATCCCGAGGACCATGCCGAACGACAGCAGCCGGGTGCGCAAGAGCGTCCACAGGCCGCTCGCCTTCCTCTCCTCGGGCACGCGCCAGATGCGATCGAGGTCGTTCTGCAGCTCGTTGAATACCGTGGTGGCGCCGAGCAGCAGCACCCCGATGCCCGTCAGCGTGCCGATCACGCCTTCTTCGGGCTTGTCGACGTTCTGCAGCAGGCGCTCGACGGCGTGCGCGCCTTCGTCGCCCATCAGGCCCCGCAGCTGGCCGAAGATCTCGCCGCGCGCCGCGTCGGGCCCGAACACCAGCCCCGCCACCGAGATCACGATCAAGAGGAGCGGCGCGATCGAGAAGAGCATGTAGTAGGAGAGCGCGGCGCCCATGCTGGGCGCGTAATCGTCGCTCCAGGCGACGACCGATTCCTTCACCAGGCGCCCGGCCTGGCGGAGCGTCGATCCGGCTTTCATGCCGCGTCGCGCGAGCTCCGGCGATCCGCGTCGAGCTCGACGCCGTCGTACACGACGTGCTCGAAGCTGCCGTCGAAGGACACGACCCGCGCCGGATTTCCCACCACCACGGCGCGCGGCGCCACGTTGCGCATGACCACCGAGCCGGCGCAGATCATCGCGTCCTCGCCGATCGAGATCTTGCCGACGATCACCGAATGCGTGCCGATGAAGACGCGGTTGCCGATGGTCGGCGCGCCGCGGCCCTCGCCCGTGCCGCCGCTGCCGAGGGTCACGTTCTGCGCGATGCTGCAGTTGTGGCCGATGCGGCAGTCGCGCGACAGGACGATGCCGCCGAAATGGCCGATGTACAGGCCCTCGCCGATCTCGCAGTCGGCGGGAATGCCGATCCCGGTGATCACCTCGGTGAGCTTCTGCGCGACGAGCGCCAGGACGCGCAGCGGGGCGCGCAGGAAGCGCGGCCTCGCGCCGTACACGGCGGCGCGCGACATGCGGTAGACGCAGCTCGCCCAGAACCCCTGCGCGCGCGCGGCCGAGTCGCCGGTCACCTTGTAGCGGCGGTAATCGAGATAGATGTGGCGCCACCACGGGGTATGGTGCAGCTCGAGCGGCGCGGCCGGGCGCGACTCCGGCGACGCATGCCATGCCGCGCGGGCCCGGGCCTTCGCCGCTCCGTCCATCAGCGCTCCTTCACACCTGCTCGACGAGCATCGCCGGCTGGTGCTGATAGCGCGTGGTGCGGCGCTTGCCGGCGATGTCGCGGAACACTTCTTCCACCTGCTCGACGCTCAATCCGACCGCCGGGGCGGCTTGCGCGGCGCTCACGCCGTGGTCGAGCGCGTACACGCAAAGATCGAGCTTCTGCAGCGAGATGCCGAAATAGAACTCTTCCTGGGTCTGCGCCAGCGAATAGGTGTCGGTGGTCGGCGGCCGGCCGCGGATCTCCTCGGGCACGCCGAAGTACTCGGCGAGCTGGTAGACCTGCGACTTGTAGAGATGCGCGATGGGCTTCACGTCGGCGGCGCCGTCGCCGTTCTTCACGAAGAAGCCCTGGTCGTACTCGAGCCGGTTCGGCGTGCCCGCGACCGCGTAGTTCAGCCGGTCGGCGTGGTAGTACTCGAGCTGCTTGCGCGTGCGCTGCTTCATGCTGGTCGCGGCGACGATGCCGAGGTAGATGTCGATCGGCATGCGCGCCTGCAGTTCCTCGCCGCCGGGGGAGCGCACCACGAGGTAGGACAGGTTGTAGGCGCCGCCGGCCGCCTTGCGCAGCACCACTTTCGAGCGGTAGCCCGGGCCGTACTCGGGAAACAGGCGCCGGATGAACTCGTCGCGCCGGCGGTAGCAGCCCGACGCGGCGAGCATCGGGGTGATGTCCTCCAGCACGCAGTCGATGCGCAGGTGCGAGGCCACCAGGCGCCCGAGCCGCAGGCTGTCCGGATCCGAATCCTGCTCGGGCATCAGCACGCCGAGCACCTTGCGCGGGCCCAAGGCGCGCACGCAGAGCGCCGCCACCACGCTGCTGTCGACGCCGCCGGAGAGGCCGACCACCACGCCGCGCCGGCGCAGGTCCTTCAGCACCTGCCCGCGCAGCGCCGCCGCGATCTGCTCGGCGCTCGCCGCCGGATCGATGCGAAGGGCGTCGGTATCGAATTGCGGGCTCATTGCAGCTCCATCATGACCTGGCTCCGGCTGATCTTGCCGTTGGCCGATTTCGGCAAGCCGTCGCGGAATTCGACGCTCTTGGGCACCATGAAATCCTCCAGGCGCCTCGCGCAGTGGCGGATGACGTCGCGCTCGGTGAGGCCCGCCTGCGGGTCGGTCGAGATCACGGCCTTGATCGCCATGCCGAGCACCGGATCGGGCACGCCGACGACCGCCGCCTCGCGCACCCCGGCGAGCTCGTAGAGCACGTTCTCGACTTCCTTCGGGCTCACCTTCTCGCCGCGGCTCTTGATGATGTCGTCCTTGCGCGCGACGAAGTACAGGTAGCCTTCGTCGTCGGTCCTGAAAAGATCGCCCGTGTACAGCACCTTCTCCCACGGGAAGGGACCCGGGCGCAGCGCGCGCTCGGTCGCCTGCGGGTCGCCCCAGTAGCCCTTCATCACGTGGCCGCCGCGGATCACCAGCTCGCCGGTGACGCCGGGGGGCACCTTGCGGCCCGTCTCGTCCACCACATAGGCCTCGGTGCCCGGGATCGCGATACCCACCGAGCCGGGGCGCACCGGGAGCTGCGCCGGCGGCAGATAGGTGCAGCGCTTGCATTCGGTCAGGCCGTACATCGAATAGATCTTCGTCGCGGGAAAGAGCTCCTGCAGCCGCGCTATGTGCGCCGGCGGCAGCGCCGCGGCGGTGTTGGTGATGTAGCGCAGGTCCGGGAACGCCCCGGGCACGAGGTCCTTGAGCTGCAAAAGCACCGCGGCCACGGTCGGCACGAGGGGCAGCCCGGTGACGCGCTCGCGCCGCAGCTTGTCGAGCAGCACCGCGGGATAGGTGAACGATTTCTCCAGCACCAGCGTGGCGCCGACCTTCGCGCACATCAGCGCCTGGTACAGCCCGTAGTCGAAGGCGAGCGGCAGCACGCTCAGCACGACGTCGTCCGCGGCGCTCTCGAGGTAGGCGGTGATCGAGCTCGCCGCCGCCACCACGTTCTGGTGCGTCATCATGACGCCCTTCGGGAAGCCGGTGGACCCCGACGTATAGACGATCATCGCCAGGTCGAGGTCGATGCCTGGGTTTTGTTTTTCATCATCGACTTCCTCGTAAGGAAGATCGATGAAAGGAGTTAAAAACGTAAAGGCGACCGAGGGAGCGCTCTTCGCCGCCTCGGAAGCCACCGCCATCAGCCTCGGCTCGGTAATGAGCGCGCGCGCGCCGCAGTTGTTCAGGATATAGGCGAGCTTGTCGAGCTTCGTGCCCGGATTGACCACGCTGAATACCGCGCCGGCCTGCAACACCCCGAAGATCGAGATCACCGTCTCGGGCGAGTTGTCGAGGAAGATCACCACGCGCTCGCCGCGGCCGACGCCGCGGCCGCGCAGGGCCCGCGCGAGGCGCGCGGCGTCCGTCGCGAGCGCGCGGTAGCTGATCCGCCGCTCGCCCGCGATCAGCGCGATCTTGTCCGGGAAACGGCGCGCGCTGTCGTGAAGAAAATCTTCGACTCGCACGATGCCGCGGGATGTCGTCGGAAGCGGGAGGCTCAGGCGGCCGCCAGCTGCGCCCGAGGCGGTGCGACTTTGCGCTGCACGTACGCCGTGACGGCGCGGATCGAGTCGAGGTTCTCGGGCAGCATCTCGTCGTCGGCGATCTCGATGCCGAAGCTGCTCTCCAGGAAGCACACCAGCTCGAGCACGCCGGTGGAATCGATGATCCCGGCCTCGAGGAACGAGGAATCCTCGGGAAGGGATTCGATCTCCTCCCGAAACAGGAAATTCTCTGCGATGAACTGCCGAACGGACGCGCCGATGTCGAAGTGCATTGTCTCAGCCGAAGTTATGCCGATGCGGGACGATAGCCCCGGTTCGTGACAGGAGTGGCGGGGAAAAACACGCCTTTCAGACCACCGCCGGCGCGGCGCTGCGCTGGAACGCTTCCGCGCTGCGCCGGACGAACATCGAATCAAGGAGCTGCGTCGAGAGCACGCCCAGGAACGCCATGTTGTCGCCTGCGCCGATCGGACCGCCGGCGCGGCACTTCGCGGCGAGCTTGCGCACGGTCGGCGGGTCGAAATAGCCGGAGGCCTCGAGCGCGGGCGCCGAGAGCAGGCGCTCCACGTACTCCGGCGCGCCGGCGCCGGAAAAGCTCTCGCTGTCGGGCGCGCGGTAGGGCTGCTTGGGCCGCTCCGAGATGATCGCCGGCAGGTGGCGCCCCAGCGCGTGGCGCAGGATGTGCTTCTCGCGCAGTCCCTTGAGCTTCAGCCGCGGCGGGATGCGCGCCGCGTGCTCGACCACGCGGTGATCGAGGAACGGGAAGCGCCCTTCGACGCCGTGCGCCATCGCCACCCGGTCGCCCTGCGAAGAGAGGATGTAGCCGGGCAGCAGGAACGCGCTCTCGAGATACTGCGCCTGCGAAAGCGGATGCCACGCGCCGAACGCGGCGGGCAGGCGCTCGCGCAGCTCCTGCAGCGCGTCGTAGCCGCCGAGGCTCGCGCGCAGGTCCGCGGAGAAGAAGCGGGTCGCGCGCCGCGTGAGATTGAAGCGCGGCAGGTGCGAGTACAGCGGGTCGGCGGTCTCGGCGAGGCCGTTGCGGAAGAACGCCTGCAGATAGTCGATCGACTGCGACTGCATGCCGGCGAGATACGGATAGAGCCGGCGCAGCAGCAGCGGCCGCCACTTCGACTGCGGCCGGCGCGCCCAGAAGCGGCGCACCTTGGCTTCCTTGAAGATGTCGTAGCCGCCGAACACCTCGTCCGCGCCCTCGCCCGTGACCACCACCTTGAAGCCGTGCTCGCGCACGAGGCCGGCGAGGAGGTAGAGCGGCGCGGGCGCGGTGCGCAGCACCGGCCGCTCGGTATGGCGGATGACCTCGGGAAAGACGCGCCCGATGTCGGCGCGGCTGCAGGTCAGCGTCGAGTGCTCGGTGCCGAGCGCCGCGACGACCTCGCGCTGGTAGCTCGTCTCGTCGAACTGCGCGCTCTCGAAGCCCACCGAGAAAGTCCGCAGGCGGCCGGTCTGGCGCCGGGCGAGCGCGGTCGTCGCCGACGAATCGAAGCCGCCGCTCAGATACGCGCCGACCGGCACGTCGGCGCGCAGGCGGATGCGGGTCGCGTCCTCCAGCAGCGCCTCGAGCTCCTCGGCGACCTCGTCCTCGCTGCGCTGGTCGGTGCGCGCCTCGGCGGCGTGCGGAAACGACAGCTCCCAATAGGGCCGCACCGAGATCGAGCCGTTTTCCGCCACCAGCTGGTGGCCCGGCGGCAGCTCGAGGATTCCCTTGAAGGGCGTGCGCGGCGCGAGCGGAAACCAGAAGCTGAAGCATTGGTCGAGCGCCACCGGGTCGAGCTCGGCCTGCACCCCGGGGTATTCGAGCAGGGATTTCACCTCGGAGGCGAACAGCAGCACGCCGTTGCGGATCGTGTAGTACAGCGGGCGCACGCCCATGCGATCGCGCGCGAGCACCAGGCGCTGCCGGTTGCGGTCCCACAGGGCGTAGGCGAAATCGCCGTTGAAGGATTCGACGCAGCGCGGCCCCGCGTCCATGTACGCCTGGACGATGGTCTCGGTGTCGGAGCTGGTGCGAAACGCGTGGCCGCGCGCTTCGAGCTCGCGCCGCAGCTCCACGTAATTGAAAATTTCGCCGTTGAAGCTGATCCAGACGCTGCCGTCGGCGTTGGCGAGCGGCTGGTGGCCGCCCGAGAGGTCGACGATGCTCAGCCGCCGATGCCCGAGGCCCACCCGGCCCTCGAGCCAGGTGCCGCCGTCGTCGGGGCCGCGATGGCGCAACGCCGTGACCATGCGCTCGAGGATGCGCCGGCTCGCGGCTTCATCCCCGGGCAGCTCGCGACTCAGTCCAAGAAAGCCGGCGATTCCGCACATAGGGGAGCCGGCAGTAAAGCCCATCCGATGCGGGTTTGGCGATGCCCGGCCTTAGGCCGGAAGAACCATGTCGGGCCGGGCCCCGCGCCCCTGCCGGGCCCAAAACAAAAAGGCCCGCCGAGGCGGGCCTTTCCGGGAAGGGCCGGGCGCTTACCGCGCTTCGGCCCTGACCTTCACGTATTCGACCATCGTGGCCACATCTGGGTCGGCGGGCCTGCGCTTCTGCATGTCGGCGACGACCTGCTTCATGTCGTTGTAGAGCAGGTGGTCCTGCAGCACCGAGTAGAGATACAGCTCGGGGACAATGTCGTCCGCGGCGGCGGTCTTGCGCATCTGATCGTAGGTCTGGCGCGCCTGGCGGACCTCGGCCTCCTGCTGCGGCGTGAGGCGCTGCTCGCGCCCGGCGGCGCCGCGCACTGCCACGCCGCCCGAGCGGCCCAGCTTCGCGATCTGGATCAGCTCCGGGGTCTGAGCGATCTTCTGCGGCACACCGGCCGGCAGCGTCGTGACCTGGGGCTGCGCGCCGCTCTGCACGGCGCTCCTCTCGGTGCCGGCGGTGAGGCTCGCCGGACCGTTGAAGCTTTCCTGGCGTCCACCCTTGAAGTAGACGACGCGCAGCTGCGCGCCCGCGGGCACGCTGAAACGGTCGCCCTCACGAACCTTCATGTACGGCTTCGCCTTCGCCGTGGCGCCGCCGCTGGTATAGGAGACATCGCCTGCGATTTGATTGACCAGACCTACGTCCTCGGCGGCGTAGGCGGAGAACACCGCCAGCAACGCTGCCAAGCCAAGACTGCCAAGCCTTTTGTTCATTTGACCCCCCGGTCAATTAGATAACGGCGACAGCGTAATTGTTGCATATGCGAACAGCCAGGGCATATATCACCAGAATAATGGTCAAAGTAATGATTGCTAAGGGTTATCCCCGGCTTTTCAGGCGCCCGGCTCGTCGATCCCCACGACTTCCAGGGCGCGGATCGCCTCCGTGCGGCCCTTCACGGTGACCGTTTCGGCCTTTCCGGTGCGCACGCCCGCGCCCGCCGCCGTCACCGTGGCTTCGGATGCCACGACGACGCACTTCAGGTCCTTGGTCACGCCTTCCAGCCTCGACGCGGCATTCACCGTGTCGCCGATCGGGGTGAATTCCTTTCGCTTGGGCGTGCCCATGTCGCCGATCACGGCTTCGCCGGTGTGCAGGCCGACGCCGATGCGGAACTCCGGGAGGCCGCGGTCGGGAAAGCGCCGGTTCATCCACTGCCTGAACTCGGCCGCTTCCTTCGCCATGCCGAGCGCGGCGCGCACCGCCCGGCGGGCGTGGTCCGGATAGGCGACCGGCGAGCCGAACATCGCCATCACCGCGTCGCCGATGAACTTGTTGACCGTGCCGCCCTGGGCGAGGATCGGCTCGCACACCCGCGTGAAATACGCGTTCAGCATCTCAACCACCTCGTGCGGCGAGAGCTTCTCCGAGATCGTGGTGAAGCCCCGGATATCCGAGAAGAGCACCGTCACGACCTTGCTTTCCCCGGCGAGATCGAGCTTGCGGTCGGCGGCGAGCAGCACGTCGACCACCTCGTCGGAGACGTAGCGCCCGAACATCTCGCGCATGCGCGAGCGCTCGCGCTCCTCGCCGGTGAGGCGCAGGCCGAGCGTCATGAGAAACGCCGCCGCGATCCCGGTCTGCGGCTCCGCCACCGGCAGCACCAGGTCGTATTGAAACGCGAGGAAGGCGGGCGGCACGACGGCGACGAAGAACGCCGCAGCGAGCGCCGCGCTGCCGCCGACGCTCCAGCGCAGGAACAGCCACACGGCGAGGGCGAGGAGCGCGGCGATGTAAAGCACCTCGAGCCAGGCCGGCAGGGAACGCGGATAGCGGCCCGAAAGGATGGTCTCGACGATGTTGGCGTGGATCTCGCCGCCCGCCATCTGCTCGGCCTGCGCTCCTCGCGAGTAAGGCGTGAAATGCATGTCGGAGGTGCCGGCGTTGTTGGCGGCGATGATCGCCACCCGGCCCTTCAGCGCCTTGACCTTCGGATTTTCGAGCGCATCGGGCTGCAGCAGCGCCTTCATCGACACGGTATGTATGGTCCCCGGCGGGCCCGAGTAGCTGATCGCGCGGCGCTCGATCGCGCGTTCGATGCGCTGCCCGGCAATGGTCCATTCTTTCGCGGCCGGGTCGGCGCCGGCGGCGCGCAGCGCGAGCTGCATCGCGAAACCTATGCCGGCGGCCTCCGGGCGGACATCGAACACCGGATAGAAACGCCGCACGTGCTTGTCCGGGTCCGGACGCAGGTTCGCCATGCCCAGATCGAATATCCCGAGAGGCAGCATCAGCATGTGCTCCTGGGGAGGAAACAGCTGGTCGAAATCCCCCGCGTTGTTGATCACCGCGTGCGTGATGAGAATCTTGTTCCCCTGAGCGAGCGCGGCGCGCAGCGGGGCGTCGTAGTTGCGGCTGATCTGGCTGTCGGGAAGGTTGAGCTTGCGCAGCCATTCCTCGGCGCTCACCTGGTAGATGAAATCCAGCCCGACGACCTTGACGCCCGCCTGGTCGAGGACACTCATGGCCTTGCCGAAATGCGGCGCCCAGAAAGCGAGCGGGTCGTCCTTCAGCTCGAGCAGCGTCTCGTCGTCCATCGAGATGAACGCGGTGTGCTGCGGCTCGTACCGCGTCCCGACAACCACGTGCCAATAGTCGTAATAGACGTTCTCGAGGGAGTTCTGCCATTCCGTGCGCGCGAGCCCGACGGCGAGGGCCGTCGAGGCGGCGGCGACGCCCAGCCAGCGCAGCAGCTTTTTATGCAGAACGCTCAATCGCCGACGTACACGAACGCCGCCCAGAAGAACGGGTGCGCGCGCGAGAAGTGGAATTCGCCGCGGCTGTAGCGGCCCGCGACGAGCTGGCGCTGCGCTTCGTTCGCCGCGGCGAGCGCCGGCTTGCCGGCCTTGATGTTGCGGAAGGTCGAGGTCATGAGCGCCTGCGTCGACAGGCTGTCGACCGCCCAGTGCGAGACCAGCAGGCTGCGCGCGCCCGCGTACATGAAGGCGCGGGTCAGCCCGGCGAAGCCCTCGCCGTTGTTGGCCTGTCCGGTCTCGCCCGCCGTGTTGCACGCGGAAAGCGCCACCAGCTCGGCGTTGAGCTCCACGTCCTCGATCACTTCCTTCATGGTGAGCAGGCCGTCCTCGCCTTTCAGGTCGCCGACGAGGGTGAGCGCGAGCGTGGGCTGCGCCTGCAGGCTGCGGCTGACCGTGCGCCGGTCGCCTTCCTCCGGCCCCAGGTCGCTCGCCACGTATTCGCCGCCGAGGAAGCCGTGGGTGGCGAAGAGAACGAAGCGCGCCGAGCGCAGGTCGCCGGCCTTCGCGGCCTTCTCCTGCGCCTGGTCGCCGACATAGAGCCGGGTCGCGCCGCCGAGCACGCGCGCGATCTCCCTCGCCTCCTCGGCGGTCTCGGCGAGCCGAGGGATCGCCGGCGCGCCGCTCGCGGTGCGGCCGAAGCCCACGTTGAGCCGGGCGAGCGCCTTGATCGTGTCGCCGCCCATCGCGCGCGAGGCGTCGGCGGTGAACGTCGGGTCGGCGAACGCGACGAGGTTGAGCTTCGGCGCGACGGTCTTCTTGGGATACAGGCGCTGGGAGGCGAGCGACGACAGGCTCGGCAGATAGGCGAAGCTGTGCTTGAGGCCGAAATACTGCAGGTCCGCGTACTCGATGAGGTAAGGCTGCGCGGCGCTGCCGTCGCTCACCGCCCTCGCCACCTCGAAGCCGTCGCGCTCGGCGGTGCTGTAGTCGGTGATGAAGATCTCGAACGGGATGGTCTGCAGCGGCCCGTCGGCGACGATCAGCAGCTTTTCGCGCCCGCGGATGACGCCGGCGACCGGCACGACGAGGTCGCGGTGCAGCGAGTTGAGCATCGTCGGGTCGATGTCGCGCAGGAACAGGACCGATTCGCCGATCGCCACCTTGTCGATGGCGCGGCGGATGGTCTGCACGCGCGCGGCGATGTCGGCGCGCCGCAGCGGCATCACCGCCATGCGGAACTGCTCGCGCGTGACGGCGAAGATCACCGTTTCCTGCGGCAGCAGCACGTACGAGAGCAGCGCCTCGCCCGGCCGCAGCAGCCGCTTCTGCAGGTCCTCGACCGTGACCGGCTGCGGGTTGGCGAGCTCCATGAAGCGCGGATAGTCCCTGCGCAGCTGGTTCTCGCTTTCGTTCAGCTGCTTCGACACCTCGGCGATGTTGCGGTCGAACTCGGCGACGCGCTCGCCGGCGTTGGCGAGGGTCACGGGCACGGTGGCGCGCCCCTGGCGCAGCTGCGCGACGCTCTCCTGCAGCTGCTCGCGCCGCTCGCGCAGCTTCACGAACGCCGCCTCGCCCGAGAAGCGCGCGACGTCGGCCTGGCGCATCATCTCCGTGAACACCCGGCTCTGGTTGCGCGAGGCGATGGCGAGCGCCTCGCGGTCGTAGCCGTCCTTCGGATGCAGCTGGTCGAGCTTGATCAGGATGCGGATGGTCTCGCGATAGACCGCGGAGAACTGCTGCAGGAAGGTGGCGCGCGTCTCCTCCGAATAGCCGCGCGTCTGCGCGTACAGGAAGTCGACCGTCTCGACCGCCTCCTTGTAGTAGGGCAGCGCCTCGCGGTAACGGCCGCGCTTCGCGAGGGAGAAGCCGAGGTTCGACGTGTTGATGAGCAGGTTGCGCGGGTTGCCGGTCTTGCGCGAGATGCCGATGGCGCGCTGGTAGGAGGCCTCGGACTCGGCGATCTTGCCCTGGCGGTCGAGCGCGATCGAGAGCGAGGTGAGCACCGCGGCGGTGTCGGGATGCTGCTCGCCGAACACCTTCTCCATGGTGGTGAGCGCGGCGCGCTGGGTCTGCTCCGCCTGCGCGAAATCGCCGCGCAGCGCGAGCATGCCGCCGAGGTTGTTGAGCGTGAGCGCGGTGGACGGATGATCGCGCCCGAGCGCGCGGTCCTGGATCGAGAGCGCGCGCCGGTACAGGCTCTCGATCTCGGTGGTGGCGCCGAGGGTGCTGCCGGCGCGGGCCCGCGCGCGCGCCTCCGCGCCGCCGATCTGCTGGTCCTTGCCGAGCTCCTGCAGCACCTTGGCGAGGTTGTTGAGGTTGGTCGCGACGTCGGGATGCTCGCCGCCGAGCACTTTCTCCCGCACCGCGAGCGCGCGCCGGTAGAGCTTCTCCGCGTCGGCGTATTTCCCCTGGATGTCGTAGACCCGCGCGAGGTTCGACATCGAATTGGCGGTGACCGGATTTTCCGCGCCGAGCGTCTTCTCGTGGATCGCCAGCACCTGCTGCTGGAGGTTTTCCGCCTCCGCGAGCTTGCCGCGGCGCACCGCGTCGTCCGCGCGCCCCGCGATGGACTGCGTCACGGCGAACTTGCCCTGGTTGTCGAGCACGCGGCCGAGGTTCGAGAGGACGGTCGCGGTGCTCGCGTGTTCGCGGCCGATTTTTTTCTCGAGGATCGCCACCGCGCGCTTCAGGAGCGTCTCGGCGCCGGGATTGTCGCCCTGCTTCTCGAGCACCAGGGCGAGGCTGTTCAGCGCCGCCGCGGTGTCCTCGTGATCCGGCCCGAGGCGCCGCTCGTAGATGGTGAGCATGCGGCGGAAGTCGCCTTCGGCCTCGCCGAACCTTCCCATCCGGTAGTGCGCCGCGCCGAGCAGGTTGAGGGCGACGGCGACGTTCGGATGATCGGGCCCGAAGCTGCGGATGTTTTCCTCGAGCAGGCGCAGGCTCGCGGCCTCCGCGCCCCGGAAATCGCCGCGCTGCAGCAGATCCTGCGCCTCGTCGAGGAGCTGGCGCGAGCGCGCGTCGTCGACCTGGCGCGCCGGCGCGGGTTTCTTCTGCGGCTGGGGTTGCGCTACTGCGCCTTCACATGCGAAACAAAAGACGGCGATAAAAACAAAAACCCGCACCTCAGGGCCGCGACAGCGCGATCAGGATGCTGCAGGGCGCGTAGTCGAGCAGCGTGGCGCCGACCGAGCCCTTCCACCAGCGCGAGGCGAACGAGGTCTTCTGGTTGTGGCCGACCACGATGAGGTCCACCCCGAGGCTTTTCGCGAGGCGGCAGATCTCCTCCACCGGCTCGCCGACGGCGAGCTGGCCCGTCGCCTTGAAGCCGCGCTCGCGCAGGTTGCGGATGCCTTCGTCGAGGACCGTCTGGGTGCGCTTCTTCTCCTCCTCGAGGAGCTCCTCGGGCACGAAGCCCTCGGTGAGGAACAGGCTCGGCGGCATCGTCGCGACCGCGAGCAGGTAGGTCTCCGCCTGCAGGAAGCCCGCGAGGTCGGCGGCCTCCAGCAGCGCGCGCTTGCCTTCCTGCGAGCCGTCGTAGGCGAGAAGGATTTTGCGGTACTTCATTCGCGCCTCCTATTTGACGAGCAGGCCGACGCGCTCGATGGTGGCGCGCTCGGCGAGCAGCATCTGCGCCGCCCATTTGCGGTAGTCGTCGCTCGACTTGTACCAGTAGTTCTGGTCGAGCATCTGCAGGGTCTTCAGGTTCTCCGGCTCGTCCATCGCCGCCTTGAACGCATCGTGCAGGATCTTCACGACGCGGGGCGGCACGCCTTTCGGCCCGACGAAGCCGTAGGGCGAGTTCGAGACCGTGTCGACGCCGAGCTCCGCGACCGTGGGGGCGTTCCAGCGCGTGCGCTTGTCGCCGAGCGTCGCGAGAAGGCGCATGGTGCCCGCGTCGACGTGCCGCGCCCAGCCGGTCGAGTCGACGTGCGCCATCACGTGCCCGCCGAGGAGCGCCGTCGCGCCTTCGGCATAGCCCTTGAACGGAATGTGCAGGAACTGCACGCCGGTCTTCGCGCCGATCTCCTCCATGGCGAGGTGCAGCGAGGTCCCGGTGCCGGGGGTCGCATAGGAAAGCTTGCCCGGGTTCGCCCGGGCGTAGGCGATCAGGTCCTGGAAGCTCTTCAGCGGCGAGTCGCTCTTCACCACGATGCCGAAGGTGTAGCCCGCGACGCCGATGATGTAGCTGAAGTCGTTGATCGGGTCCCAGTCGACCTTCTGCATGTGCGGGACGCGGTACGCGGTGATCGGCAGCTGCGAGAGGGTGTAGCCGTCGGCCGCGGCGGTCTTCGCCATCGTGGCCGGGCCGTTCATGCCGCTGCCGCCGGGCCGGTTCTCCACCATCACCTGCTGGCCCAGGTGCTTCGAGGCGAGCTCGGCCATCTTGCGAAGGTGGATATCGGTCGAGCCGCCGGGCGGCCAGGGGCAGATCAGGGTGACCGGCTTCGCCGGAAACGCCTGCGCAAAAGCTGCAGGCCCGAACGCGCCAGCCGCGAGAGCGCCGCTCACGAGCAAAGCCGCCAGCCGCCGCAGGTTCGAATTCAACATGCCCCTCCTCCTTCGAACGATTATAGCCATGGCCCGACCGCTAGAATACGGTTTTCCCTCTAATGCTCGACGTCTCCCGCTCCGATCTCGTCGCCGGCGTCGCCGGCGCCGGCACCATGGGCCGCGGCATCGCCCAGGTGCTCGCGCAGGGCGGCGCACGCACGCTGCTCTTCGACGCGCAGCCCGACGCGGCGCAAAAAGCGCGCGCCTCGATCGCGCAGTCCCTCGGCAAGCTCGTCGAGAAGGGCAAGACCAGCGACGCCCAGGCGAAAGCGATCGTGGCGCGCATCGAGGTCGCGCCCTCGCCGGAAGCGCTCGCGCCCTGCCACGTCGTGGTCGAGGCGATCGTCGAGGACCTGAGCGCGAAGCGCGAGCTTTTCTCCAAGCTCGAGGGAATCGTCGCGGCCGATTGCATCCTCGCGTCCAATACGTCCTCGCTGTCGGTGACCGCGATGGCGGCCGCGTGCAAGCGCCCGGGCCGCGTCGCCGGCTATCACTTCTTCAATCCGGTGCCGGTGCTGAAGATCGTCGAGGTCGTGGACGGCGTGCGCACCGAGCCGTGGGCGACCGACGCGCTCACCGCGCTCGCGCAGCGCTTCGGGCACGCCGCGGTGCGCTGCAAGGACACGCCGGGATTCATCGTCAACCACGCGGGGCGCGCCTTCGTGCCCGAAGCGCTGCGGGTGCTCTCCGAGGGCGTCGCGGACTTCGCGAGCATCGACCGGATCCTCGTGGAGGCGGCGGGGTTTCGGATCGGCCCGTTCGGCCTGATGGACCTCGTCGGCCTCGACGTGAACCACGCGGTGATGAAGTCGATGTACCAGCAGTACTTCGAGGAGCCGAAGTACCGCCCCTCCTTCCTCGTCGAGCCGCGCGTCGCCGCGGGCCTGCTCGGCCGCAAGACGGGGCGCGGCTGGTATGAATACGGCAAGGACGGCGCCGCGGTTCCGATTCCCGAGCAACCGGTTTCGGCCAAAAAACCGGAGTCCGTTTGGGCTGTTCCTGAATTAAAGGACTTGTTTGCAAAACTTGAAATAAAAGTCGAAGCCAAACCGGCGAGCCATTCCATCTGTTTCGTGGCCCCTCTGGGCGGCGACGCGACCACAACCGCAATCAAGCTCAACCTCGACCCCTCGCGCACGGTCGCGGTGGATCCGCTCTTCGGTTTCTCGAAGCGCCGCACGCTGATGACGACGCCGGTGACGAAGCCCGAGGTGCGCGACGCGGCGCACGCGCTGCTCGCTTCCGACGGCGTGCCGGTCTCGGCGATCAACGACTCGCCCGGGTTCGTGGCGCAACGCGTGGTGGCGCATATCGTCAATGTGGGCTGCGACATCATGCAGATGCGCATCTGCTCGCCGGAAGACCTCGAGCGCGCGGTGATGCTCGGGCTGGGCTATCCGCGCGGGCCGCTCGGCTTCGGCGACGCGCTCGGCGCCGGCCGCATCCTCGCCGTCCTCGAAAACATGCACGACTTTCTGCAAGAGCCGCGCTACCGTCCGAGCCCCTGGCTCAGGCGCCGCGCGAAGCTCGGCGTTTCCCTGCTTACCCCGGAGTGACCATGCTGGAAGCCTTCATCTACGACGGATTGCGCAGTCCCATCGGCCGCCACGCCGGCAAGCTCTCGCCCGTGCGGCCGGACGATCTCGCGGGCGAGGTCATCAAGGAAGTCGTGTCGCGCAACAAGGTCGACCCGAAGCAGATCTCGGACGTGATCCTCGGCTGCGTCAACCAGGCGGGCGAGGACAACCGCAACGTCGCGCGCTTCGCCGCGCTCCTCGCCGGCCTGCCGCCGACCACGCCGGGGGTCACCGTCAACCGCCTTTGCGCGAGCGGCCTGCAGGCGGTGGTCGATTCGGCCCGCGCCATCACCTGCGGCGAAGGCGACCTTTATGTCGCGGGCGGCGTCGAGAGCATGACGCGCGCGCCCTACGTCATGAGCAAGCCCGATGCCGCCTTCGGCCGCGACGCCAAGATGTACGACACGACGATCGGCGTTCGCTTCCCCAACTCGAAGACGATCAAGCAGTACGGCAACGATTCGATGCCCGAGACGGGCGACAACGTCGCGAAGGACTTCGGCATCACGCGCGAGCAGGCCGACGAGTTCGCCCTCGCCTCCCAGCAGAAATACGCCGCCGCCGAGAAGGAGGGTTTTTACAAGGGTGAGATTCTCCCGATCACGCTCCCGGCGAAGAAAAAGGATGTTCCAGGGGAATCCTTCAATGCAGACGAGCACCCACGCAGAGACGCTTCTCTCGAATCCCTTCAGAAACTAAAACCCCTTTTTGAAGGCGGCGTGGTCACCGCCGGCAACGCGTCCGGCGTGAACGACGGCGCCGCGGCGCTCCTCATAGGCAGCAGGAAATGGGGCGAGAAAAACGGCAAGAAGCCCATCGCGAAGATCCTGTCCGCCGCCAGCGCCGGCGTCGAGCCGCGCATCATGGGCGTGGGTCCGGCCTACGCCATCCCGCTCGCATTGCAAAGAGCGAACCTCAAGCTGAGCGACATGGACATCATCGAGATCAACGAGGCCTTCGCGAGCCAGGTGCTCGGCTGCCTGAAGCTGATGGACGTCGATTTCAAGGACCAGCGCGTCAACCCGAACGGCGGCGCGATCGCCATCGGGCACCCGCTCGGCGCCTCCGGCGCGCGCCTTGCGCTCACCGTCGCGCGCGAGCTCCAGCAATCCGGCGGCCGCTATGCGGCGGTGTCGCTGTGCATCGGCGTCGGCCAGGGCCT
>CAYOVM010000047.1:0-18884 GCA_964407355.1 uncultured Enterobacteriaceae bacterium | reverse complement strand
CAGCTCGCGGGCTAGCAAAAGCAAAATTTTGTGCCCTCCGGGCACCGGCCGAGCGCCATGGGCGATACTCCCCTCATGCCCGCGACGGAACAAAACCGCAACGCCCTTTCCCCCAGCGAGCGGCGCTGTCCCAGCATCCTGGTCGTGGACGACGATCCGGCGATGCGCGAGCTGCTCCAGCAATATCTTTCGGCGGCCGGCTACGACGTGGCGCTGGCGGACGACGCGATCGCCGCGGGGCGCATGTTCCTCGCCTCGACGCCCGATCTTCTGCTGATCGACATCAGCATGCCCTACATGAGCGGGCTCGATTTCGTCGCCAGCGTCTTCGCCGACGACGCGGTTCCGATTATTCCGGTGGTCTTCATCACGGCCCACGCGCATTTCGCGCCGGACGCCGCAGAGCTGGGCGCGGAGTGCCTCATCAAGCCGGTGTCGGCGAGCCGGCTGCTCGAGACGGTAGCGCGCAACCTCGAGAAGCGCCGCGCCCTCGGCGACCCGGCGAAGCTGCAGCCGTCGGCCCGGCCGGCGAAGGTTGCTTAAGCGGTTTTCTAGGCGGCGCTGAGCGGCCGCCGCGGGTCGAAGTCCCGCCACGAGCCGTTGCGCCATTCACCCTCGGCGCGGCCCAGCTCGCGCGCGGCATGGCGCCGCAGCACGGTAATGGCGCGGTCCGCCATCTGGGGCCGGTCGACGTTGACGGCGATCATGCGGCCCGCGCGCGGCTCGACCGGGTGCTCGGGCGTCGCCTCTCTGCGGCCCCCGTGGCGCATCTTGACCATCGCGCCGATGAACGAACCGACGTAGGCGCCCAGGCCGATGGCGAGGATGATCGCGACGAAGCCGTACTCCAGCGAGGCGAGCGTGCCGAGCGCGAGGCCGACCCCCGCCCCGATGATCGCGCCGATCAACGCGCCCGTGCCGCCGAAGCGCGCGCCCGCGTCGCTCTTCGAGTCGCCGCCGATGGGATATTTGCCATGCTGGCCCGGCGGCGAGACGTAGAAGGACTCGATCTCGGAGTCGTTGAAGCCTTCCTTCTCCAGGTCGGCGACCGCCGCATCGGCGTCTATGGAGCGGTCGAATCTTGCGGCAACGATATGCGACATCTGCGAGTCTCCTGTTAGCCCTGCGGTCCGTCGACGGGCGCCCGGCGCTTCACCGGTGCCCGAGGTCGTTCATCCTGACCTCGGCGCGGCGCACATCCACGCTGGGCATGCGCATCAGCGCCCGGTATTTCGTGATCGTGCGTCTCGCTACGCGCAGGCCCTGCTGGGCGAGCAGCCGCGCGAGCTCGGCGTCGGAGAGCGGCGATCGCGGGTCCTCGGCGGCGATCAGCTCTTTCATCACGGCGCGCACGGCCGTAGCCGATGCCGCTCCGCCGCTCTCTGTGGCGAGCTTGCGCGAGAAGAAATGCTTGAACTCGAACAGCCCGCGCGGCGTCGCCATGTACTTGTTGTTGGTCACCCGGCAGACCGTGGACTCATGCAGGCCGAGCTCGCCCGCGATCAGCTTCAGCGTGAGCGGCTTCATCGCCACCTCGCCGTACTCGAAGAAGCCGCGCTGGCGCGCGACGATCGAATCGGCGACGCGCTGGATGGTGGTGAAGCGCTGCTCGATGCTGCGCAGCAGCCACCGGGCTTCCTGGAGCTGGCGCGCGAGCGACTGGTTGGAGCTGCGCCGCCCCTGGATCGCGTCCGCGTAGACGCGGTTCAGCCGTACGCGGGGCAACGAGGCCGGATTGATGATCGCGACCCAGCGGTCGCGGTTCTTGCGTACGATCACGTCGGGAATCACGTAGCGCGCTTCATGCGCGCCGAAGCGCTGGCCGGGCTTCGGGTCGAGCGAGCGGATCAGGGCGCGCGCCTTGTGCAGCGTGGCGTCGTCGCAGCCGACGGCGTGCTGCAGCCGCGCCCATTCCCGGTTGGCGAGCAGCGAGAGGTTGCCGCGCACGACGAGCATCGCGCAGTCGCGTCCGGCCGTGCCGGCGGGCAGCGCTTTCAGCTGCAGCAGCAGGCACTCTTCGAGCGTGCGCGCGCCGACCCCGGCGGGCTCGAGGCTCTGGACCAGGCGCAGCGAAGCGCTCAGCTCCTCGGGGCGCACGTCGTGCTCGGGCGGCACCATCGCGGCGAGCTCCTCGAAGCTGATCTTGAAGTAGCCGTCGTCGTCGAGGCTGTCGACGATCATGTGGGCGAGCGCGCGGTCGCGCTCGCTCATCTGCGAGAGCATCAGCTGCTGGCGAAGATGCTCCTGCAACGTCTCGGGCTGGTCCGAGGCCGCGCCCCAGTCGTCGCCTTCGCGCTCGCTGCCTCCGGGCGCGCTGTTCGCGCCTTCCGGCGGCGCGCGCATGTCCATGTCCGGATCGATGCGCGGCTCGGCCATGGTCTCGACCTGCGGCTCCGCGGCGGCCTCCGCCGGCGGCGTGGCGTCCGGGTTCTCCTCGAGGAACGGATTGGCGGTCAGCGCCTGCTCCATTTCCTGGCCGAACTCGAGCGCGGACATCTGCAGCAGGCGCAGCGCCTGCTGGACTTGCGGCGTGAGGGTTAAGTGCTGGCGCAGTCGCAGCGCGATCGCAGGGCCCATGTAATTCCTTTCTGGACCCTTTTTCGCAAGTCCTGTGCCAGACCGCTATGTCCTGATTTCATTTGGATAAAACGGCTCCGCGGCTGTAATACTTGCGTCTTCCGGTAGCAATTACCGGCCCCGGGCCCGGCGCTTGCATGGCGCCCCGCATGAGCGACCGCCTGGAGCGATACCGGGAGATGCGCGATTTCCGGCATACGCCGGAGCCGCGCGGCAAAATTTCCGAACCGAAATCGCACGGCGAGCTGCGCTACTACATCCAGCGCCATGACGCGACGCGGCTGCACTACGACTTTCGCCTCGAGCTCGACGGCACGCTGAAGAGCTGGGCCGTGCCCAAGGGGCCGAGCCTCGATCCCGCGGCGAAGCGCCTCGCGGTCGAGGTCGAGGACCATCCGCTCGAGTACGGCGAGTTCGAGGGCACGATTCCGGAAAAGCACTATGGCGCCGGGGACGTGCTGCTTTGGGACACGGGCGTATGGATTCCCGAGGACGACGATCCCGCGGCGGCGCTCCGGAAAGGACGGCTGCGCTTCAGGCTCGAGGGCGAGAAGCTGCACGGCCGCTGGATCCTGACCCGCACGAGGAAAGAAGAGAAGAAGCCGCAGTGGCTGCTCATCAAGCGCGACGACGACGAGGCCCAGCCCGGCGACGGCGAGATCGTGCTGGAGAAACCCGAGAGCGTGAAGCGCGCGCCGGCGCCGGAGAAGCGCGCACGCAAGCTGAAGCGGCCGGCGAAGAGCTCCTGGGTGCCGGAGTTCATCGCGCCGCAGCTCGCCACCCTCGTCACGGAACCGCCGCGCGCGGGCGACTGGCTCTACGAGGTCAAGCACGACGGCTATCGCATGCTGGCGACGTTCTCGGGAAAGAACGTCCGGCTCTACACCCGCACGGGCCGCGACTGGACCGGCAAGCTCGCGCATCTGGCGAGGGCCCTGGAGACGCTCGGCCTGGAAGACAGCCTGCTCGACGGCGAGATCGTGGTGCCGGGACCGGACGGCCGCTCGAGCTTCCAGGCGCTGCAGAACGCCTTCGAGCACGGCGGCGACGCGAAGATCGTCTACTACGTCTTCGACGCGCCTTACCTCGAGGGCGAGGACCTGCGGCGCCTGCCTTTGAAGGAACGTAAAAAGAGGCTCGAAAGCATTTTCTCGAAACACCGGAACCCCCAGGTCCGTTTCAGCGAGGATCTGGGCGGAGATGCGAAAGAAGTGCTCGAGCACGCCTGCCGGCTCGGGCTCGAAGGGCTGATCGGCAAGGACGCGGGCTCGGTCTACGTCTCGGGACGCTCGCGCAGCTGGATCAAGCTGAAATGCCGCCGGCGCCAGGACTTCGTCATCGCCGGCTACACGGCGCCGCGCGGCTCGCGCAGCGGCTTCGGCGCGCTGCTCGTGGGCTACTACGACAAGGCGCGAAAGCTCCGCTACGCCGGCAAAGTCGGCACCGGCTTCGACGAAGAGGGCCTGACGAGCCTCACCCGCCAATTCGGCAAGCTGAAGCGCGACGACCCGGCGTTCGTCGATCCGCCGCGCGAGAAAGGCGTGACCTGGCTGCAGCCGAAGCTCGTGGCGGAAGTCGCGTTCGCCGAGCGCACCGACGAGGGCATCCTGCGCCAGGCCTCGTTCATGGGCCTGCGCCAGGACCTTCCAGCGAAAGCAGTTCACGAGGAGGAGGCTGTCGCGCCGCCGGCTTCTGCGCTTTCTTCAAGGAATGGTTCTACCAAAAAGAAAAAGAACGAGAAAGTGCCCAACGAAGTCCACGGGGTAGTCATTACTCATCCCGACCGCGTGGTCTGGCCGAGCGTCGGCGTCACGAAGCTCGAGCTCGCCCGCTACTGCGAGGAGATCGGCGACTGGCTGCTGCCGCACGTCAGGAACCGGCCCCTCAGCCTGGTGCGCTGCCCCGACGGCGCCGAAGGCAAGTGCTTCTTCCAGCGCCACCTCCTGCGGGGCTCGAGCCCGGGGCACCTGCAGGTGTTCAAGCGGGAAAACTCCGACAAGGACGCTTACATCTACGTGACCGACCTCGAAGGCGTGATCCGCTCGGTGCAGAACGGCGCCGTCGAGCTCCACACCTGGGGCGCGACGGTGCCCGACGTAAAGCATCCGGACCGCTTCACCATCGATCTCGATCCCGGTCCCGATGTGCCCTGGAAGCGCGTGGTGGAGGGCGCGCGCCTCACCAGAACGCTCCTCGACGAATTGAAGCTGAAGTCCTTCCTGAAGACGACCGGCGGCAAAGGACTGCACGTCGTCGTCCCCGTGAAGCCCGCGCTCGAGTGGGACGAGGTCAAGGAGTTCACCCGGCTGATCGCGGTGATGCTCACGCGAGCAAGGCCCGACCTTTTCATCGACAAGATGGCGAAGGACCGGCGCGGCGGGAAGATCTTCGTCGATTACCTGCGCAATTCGGAGACGGCGAGCGCGGTGGCCGCCTACTCGGCGCGCGCGCGGCCGGGCGCGACGGTATCCACGCCGCTCTCCTGGGACGAGCTCGATTCGGCCGATATACGCGGCAAGTTCACCGTCAGGACCGTGCCGCAGCGCCTCGCCCGCCTGCGCTCCGATCCCTGGCGGGACTATGCGGATACGCGCCAGTCGATCACGAAGACGATGCTGCGCGCTCTCTCCGGATCACGCTGATCTCGCCGTCGCTTTCCATGAAGGCGCGCTCGACCTGCGAAGGGTCGGCGACGCCTTGAGCGCGCAGCTTGGAGAGCAGCTCCGTCTCGGTGAGGAGCTCGGCGCGCATGTTCCGGCGCAGCAGGCGTCCGTTGCGGATGAGCAGGAGCGGCGGCGGCTCCATCGCGGCGCGCAGCCGCGGAAAGCGGAACGCCAGCCAGTCGGTGAACATGGTCCAGCCGACCAGCGTCGCGACCAGGATGAAGCCGTCGGTGACGCTGCGGTAGTCGCCCGCCATCGAATTCTGGATGGCGTCCGAGACGATCACGAGCACCAGGATGTCCGCCATCCCGACCGCGCCGATCCGACGGCCGATGGCGACACGGAAAAGCGCGAGCAGAAACCAGTAGGTGACGGTGCCGCGCAGGATCATCTCTACGGGCATCTCCGGTACGAAGAGCGCGTGCCAGTCGATCATTCGGTCCTTTTGGCTTACGCCCGGGCGCTCGCGCGTAACGCGCGAGCGCGATCAGTTGTCGGCGAGGGGCGACGCGGAAGCGCGCGGACGCGGCGCAATTTGCGCGGCCGTGCGGTTCGGCGCGACCGGCACCGCGCCGCCTTCGCCTTCCCACACTTCGAGCTTGTGCTGCTGGAGGCGATTTTTCTTCTTGCTATTTAAGTACCTGTAAAAATGCCGGCCGCCGATGGCCAGCGCCGCGATGGCGAGGGAAGTAATTACTTGTCTCATGGCGGGAGCTGGTACGCAAGTTGCGTGCCTTTCACGCGTCTTGCGCCGTTGCGATTCCCCGCTGCAAACGCTGCAGGAACTGCGTACCCATCGTAATTTTTACAGAGTCCCCATTACACATGCCCCATCTGCTCATCGTAGACGACGATCCTGAAGCTCTCGAGTGGCTGACCGAGCTCGCGAAAGGCGAAGGCTTTACCGTCGCCGCCGCCGATTCGCTGCGCGCCGCGCGCATCCACATGTCCCGGCTGCAGCCCGACGTGCTGCTCACCGACCTGCAGCTGCCCGACGGGCAGGGCACGGAGCTGGTCCACGACATAGAGAAGGACGCCTCCACGGAGCTCGTGCTGATCACCGGCCATGCGACCGTCGAAAGCGCGGTCGCCGCGCTTCGCGCGGGCGCGGCGGACTATCTGGTGAAGCCCGTCGACGTCGAGCGCCTGCGCGCCATCCTGCGGCGCGTGCCGCGCGCCGGCGAGCTGCGCGCCGAGATCGGCGAGCTGCGCGACGAGCTGCGCAAGCTCGGCCGCTTCGGCCACATCCTGGGCAGCTCGCCGCCGATGCAGAAGCTCTACGACCAGCTCGGGCGCGTCTCGCCCACCTCGGCGACGGTGCTCCTGCAGGGCGAGAGCGGCACCGGCAAGGAGCTCGCGGCGCAGACCATCCACGATCTGAGCCGGCGCAAGAAGGCGCCGTTCCTGCCCCTCAATTGCGGCGCCGTGTCGCCGCAGCTGATCGAAAGCGAGCTCTTCGGCCACGAGAAAGGCTCCTTCACCGGCGCCGACCGGCAGCACAAGGGCTATTTCGAGCGCGCCCATGGCGGCACCCTGTTCCTGGACGAGATCACCGAGATGCCGCAGGAGCTGCAGGTAAAGCTGCTGCGGGTGCTCGAGACCGGCACCTTCACGCGGGTCGGCACCACCCAGCAGATCAGCGCGGACGTCCGCCTGATCGCGGCGACCAACCGCTCGCCCGACGCGGCGGTGGCCGACGGCAAGCTGCGCGAGGACCTCTTCCACCGCCTGAACGTGTTCCCGATCGCGATGCCGCCGCTGCGCGACCGCACCGCCGACATCGAGCTGCTGGCGCAGCATTTCCTGGACCAGCTCAACAAGCAGGAAGGCACCTCGAAGACCTTCGCGCCGGCGGCGATCGCGGGGCTCTACGCGCACAGCTGGCCGGGCAACGTGCGCGAGCTGAAGAACTACGTGCAGCGCGCCTTCATCCTCGCCGACGAGATCATCGACGCGGATCTCGCGCCGACCGTGGTCTCGGCGCCCGACACCGCGCCGCTGCTGACGGTGCGGGTGGGCTCGACGCTCGAAGAGGTCGGCCGCCGCCTGATCGAGGCGACGCTCGCGGAGTGCCGCAGCAAGCGCAAGGCGGCCGACATGCTCGGCATCAGCCTGAAGACGCTCTACAACCGGCTCGCCGCGTACAAGGCCGCGGAGCCCGACGAGGACGACGAGGACGATCGGCCCGCGCCGGCTCGCGAGGAACACCGGCGCGCGGCATAAGGTTTGCTACAAGAATCGCATCCAGACATTTATTGCAGCTCATCTACCCGGAGAAACGATCCCATGGAAGCGAAAACCAGCACCAGCACGATGCAAAGGAATGCCGAAGGCCAGATCGAGCGCGCGAGCCAGGGCGCGCACCGCGCCGTGGATCGCGCCGCCGAAGCGGTCTCGTCGGTCGCCGGCCGCTTCGGCGAAACCGTCGAGCAGCTCGCCGAGAAGCGCGACGAGCTGATGGAGCTGCCCGAGACCTGGATGGAAGGCGCGCGCGAGTACGTGCGCGAGCACCCGTTCGCCTCCGTGGGCATCGCGCTCGCGGCGGGCTACCTGCTCCACATGATCACCCGCAGCAAGTAAGAGCCGGGCGCGATGGAACAGGCTCGCGTCGGCCGGGGGTATGCCCCGGCGGGCCGGCGACCGGCCGGGCTGGGCGAGCTGCTCGCCCAGCTCTTCAGCGAGGCGAAGAGCCTCGCCGCCGATTTCGCCCATCTCGCGATCCTCGACGCGCGCCGCGCGGCGCTGAACCTCGCGTGGCTGCTCGGCTCGGTGCTCGTGGTCGCGGTGCTGCTCGTCACGGCGTGGATGGGCGGCCTCGCGGCGCTGATCGTCTGGATGTTCCAGGAGGGCGTCTCCTGGCCGCTCGCGGTAGGCGGCGTGGCGCTGCTTAATATCGCAGGCGCGGCTGCCATTGCGTGGTGGATGCGCCATCTCGTCGCCGAGCTGCCGTTCGAAGCGCTGCTGCGCCAGCTGCGCGGCCAGCCGGCGCCCGAGCGTCGCCGCGACCCGGAGCGCGTATGAACATCCCCGGCCACAACCTCGAAAAGGAAATCCAGGACCTCGAGCATCGGCTCGCGCAGCGCAAGCTGAAGGTCGAGCTGCTGGCGCGGGCGAGCGGACGGCGCGCGGTGCGCTCGCTCGTGTCGCCCGCCGGCCTCATCGGCGCCGCGGCGCTCGGCTTTCTCGCGGTCACGGGCGTGACGCGGCGGCGGCAGGCCCGGCCGGTGCCGGTCGCCACCGTCCGGCAAAGCAAGCTCGCCGGGCTCATGGGGCTTGCCGCGAGCGCGGCCTTCGCGCTGCTGCGCGCGCAGTTCGGCAGCCCCGCGCAGATGGCGCAGCTCGTGCTATCGAAGCTCAAGAAACAATCGCATCGCCCGGCGTGAGCTGGCGCCCGTCGCCGACGGGCGACAGCCGCACGGCTCAAACGGACCGCTAGAATTTCGCTCCAAGGGGGGCTAATGTCGAGTGTCGGCGAGATTCATGCGCGTCCCCCAGGATCCCAGGCAACTGCAGGCTGAACCGCTTCCACCGCTCTTTCCGAGGCTCGGACGCGCGGCGCGCTTCGCCTACGGCGCGGTGGCCGTGCTGGCGGTCCTCACGATGTGGGGCTGGATCCTGGATGCGCCGAGGCTGCGCGACTTCGGCGCCGATTTTCCGTCGATGCCGTTGGCCGCCGCGCTCGGATTCCTGCTGCTCGCCTGCAGCTTCTTCTCCGCCTCCCGGGACGACCAGAGAAAGCGCCGCGCCTCGTATGCCGCCGCGGCCCTCGCGGCTCTGATCGCGCTGCTCTCGTTGGTCGAAACCGTGGCGGGCAACAGCCTCGGAATGAATTTCGCGTTCGTCACCGCGTGGCGCGGCATCGTGCCGGCGGGCATGGGCATGGCGCCGGCGCTCGCCATGCTGCTGCTCGCCGTCGCCACGCCGCTCGCGCACGACGTGCGCTGGTGGCGCTTGCCCGCCAACAGCCTGATCGCGATCCTTACCGGCGGGGTGGCGTTCTTCGCGCTGCTCGGCCTGAGCCTGCGCATGCTGCGGCTCGACATCGCCGCGCCGCTGCTCGGCTTTCCGCTGCCCGCCGCGCTCGCCACGCTGCTCGCCGCGTTCGCGCTCGCGGCCGGGCGGCCGAGCCCGTGGCTGATCGAGACGCTTTCGGGCCGCGGCACCGGCGCGGTGGTGACGCGCTGGCTGCTGCCCGCCGCCTTCGGCGTGCCGCTCGTGATCGGCTGGACGCGCGTCCTCGCGGAGCGCGAAGGCCTCTTCAGCGAAGCCTTCGGCATGGCGCTCTTCACGGTGGTGATGATCGGCGTATTCAGCGCGCTGGTGCTCTGGGTGGCGCGCACGCTCGATCGCAGCGCGGCGCAGCGGGCGCAGGCGGAGGAGCAGGCGGGCGAGCAGCGCGAGTGGCTGCACGTCACCCTCGGCAGCATCGGCGACGGCGTCATCGCCACCGACGCGGCGGGCCGCGTGCGCTTCCTCAACGCCGCCGCGCAACGCCTCACGGGATGGCGCGCCGCCGAGGCGGCCGGGCGCCCGGCGGCGGAGCTCCTGCATGTCTTCGACGAGCGCACCGGCCACGCGACCGAATCGCCGCTGCACCAGGCGCTGCGCACGCGGCAGGTGGCCGCGGCAAGCGGCGAGCCGGCGCTGCGCGCGCGCGACGGCACGGTGCACGCGGTGGACCTGAACGCCGCGCCGATCCTCGACCCGGCGAACGGCTCGGGCTCCCCGCTCCTCGGCGCGGTGCTGGTGCTGCGCGAGGCGGCCACGCAGCGCAAGGCGGAGCGCGCCATGCGCGAGGCGTACACGGAGCTCGACCAGCGCGTCGTGCGCCGGACCGCCGCGCTCGAGCGCACGAGCGCGGCGCTGCGCGAGAGGAACGCGCTGCTCAACGCGATCACCACCAGCACGCCCGACCTCATCTACGCCAAGGACCGCACCGGGCGCATGCTGATGGCGAACCCGGCGTGGATGCAGGCGATGGGGAAAATCGAGAGCGACTCCCTCGGCCTGGACGACAGCGACCGCCTGGTGCTGGAGAGCGGCGAGACGATGATGATCGAGCAGAGCCTGCCCGCGCCGAAGGGCGACGCGGCCGCGGGCGGCGCCGCGCCGGCGGAGCGGACCTACCTCACGACCAAGTCGCCGCTGCGCGATGAGCAGCAGCGCGTGATCGGCCTGATCGGCGTCGCCACCGACATCACCGAGAGGAAGCGCGCGCAGAGGGATCTCGAGAAGCTGGTGGTGGCCGAGCAGCGCCTGCGCACCGAGGCGGAGCGCGCCAACCGCGCGAAGGACGAGTTCCTCGCCATCGTGTCGCACGAGCTGCGCTCGCCGCTCAACGCGCTGCGCGGCTGGAGCCACCTGCTCGCCACCACGCAGCCGTTCGAGCCGGTGCTGGTCGAGCGCGCGGCCAAGGCGATCAAGCGCAACGTCGACCACCAGACGCGCCTGATCGACGACCTGCTCGACACTTCGCGCATCGTCAGCGGCAAGCTCAACATCGACCGGCGCACGGTCAACCTGGTGGAGGTGGTGCTGGCGGCGCTCGAGGCGGCGCGCGCGAGCGCCGCGGCGAAGAGCATCGAGCTGCGCTTCACGCCGGTCGATTCCGGGATCACGGTGATGGGCGACGCCGGACGGCTGCAGCAGCTCGTCTCGAACCTGCTGTCGAACGCCGTGAAGTTCACCCCCGAGCGCGGCTCCATCGTGGTCTCGCTGCAGAAGAACGGCGAGCGCGTGCAGCTTCTCGTGCGCGACAACGGCATCGGCATCGCCCCGGAATTCCTGCCGCACGTCTTCGACCGCTTCACCCAGGCCGATACCTCCGCGGCGCGGCGCGCCGGCGGCCTGGGCATCGGCCTCGCGCTGGTCCGCCACATCGCCCTCCTGCACGGCGGGCAGGTGCGCGCCGACAGCGCCGGTATCGGCCGCGGCGCCACGCTGACCGTCGACCTTCCCGCGCTCGCGAGCAGCGCCCCCGGCGCGGCGAGCGGCCCGGCGCAAGGCGAGCGCCGCCGCGCCATGCCCGGCGCATTGCGCGGCGCGCGTATATGGATGGTCGACGACGACGTCGACGTGCACGAGGTCGTCTCGCTGACCCTGCAGCAGACGGGCGCTTCGGTCGAAGCCTTCAGCTCCTGCGCCGAGCTGGTCGCGGCCCTGGAAGGCAGGCTTCCCGAGCGCGCGCCGGACGCCTTCCTCGTCGACTTGGCGATGCCCGACGACGACGGCTTCGAGACGCTGCGCCGCATCCGCTCGCTCGAGATGGCCGCCGGCGTCGAGAACCCCGTTCCGGCGATCGCCCTCACCGCGTTCACCCAGATCGAGCGCGAGCGCCTCCTCGCCGCCGGCTTCCGCGACCGCGTCGACAAGCCCGTTGACGCCGACAAGCTCGTCGCCGCCATCCGCGCCGTCCTCCGCGAGCGCCGCGGCCCGGTGCGCGCCTCGGGTTAAATCGGAGTCAGGCTCCGGCGGCCTGCATCGGGTTCTCGTTGATTACTCGGCTTTGGGTGTCTTCGGTGGTGCGTCTTTTCTCTGGATGAGCTCGATCCAGCTCCAGCCGGCCGGCGTATCTTTCGTCGGCCATAACAGCCATGATTTTCCGGTTTGGGTGTCGAACAGGATCGTATGCTCGGAGCGACTGACGACTTTATCGTCCGTCGTCTGGCCGTACACGACCGGATGGATTTGCCAGCGGGCGGAGGCCGGCTTGCCGGGCGGCATATCGGCGGCATGTGCGCTCAACGAGGCGTTGAGCACGGCGACAATGATCCACAGATAACAAGGTTTCATAGGCTCACTCCGTTGTGGAATTTTAGTCGCTCCAACTCCGGAGTCTGTCCCCAGAATTGGGCGGGAGTGCTCTCTGCCCCCGATTCTGAAAATCGTGGTCTGTCCCTGATTTATTCGCTGCCGAGGGGGGCGCAGACTTCTTCGAGGGGCTTGCGCTCGGCGTCGACGCCGATGAAGGCGGCGACGAGGGCGGCGGCGCACATGAGGGTGGCGGCGAGGGCGTAGGCGCCGAAGAGGGCGTCGCGGCTGCCGCTTTCGATCATGGCGCCGAAGAGCGGCGGGCCGGCGAAGCCGCCGAGGGCGGTGCCGGCGGCGTAGAAGATGGAGATGGCGACGGCGCGCATCTCGAGCGGGAAGATCTCGCTCACGGTCAGGTACGCCGCGCTTGCGGCGGCGGAGGCGACGAAGAAGATCGCCGACCAGGCGACGGTGAGCCCGACGGCGCTCAGCATGTGCTGGCTGAAGAGATAGCCGGTGGCGAAGAGGCCGACGCCCGAAGCGGCGTAGGTGCAGGCGATCATGACGCGCCGGCCGGCGACGTCGAAGAGATGCCCGAGCACCAGCGGCCCGAGGAAGTTGCCGACCGCGAAAGGGAAGATGAAGTAGCCGACGTGGTGGGCCGGGATGTCGTAGAAGCCCGTCAGCACTAGCGCGTAGGTAAAGAAGATGGCGTTGTAGAAGAACGCTTGCGCCGCCATGAGGGAGATGCCCAGGGCCGTGCGGCGCCGATAGCGCGTCAGCAGCAGCCCGAAGATATCCTTCCACGGCACCGATTTCAGGCTCCGCATCGAGAGGCCGCCGCCGGCCGGAGGGGGAAGCGGCCCGTACTGCGCCGCGACCTGCGCCTCGATGTCCGCCACCACGGCCTCGGCTTCGGCGGTCCGGCCGTGCATGAGCAGCCAGCGCGGGCTCTCGGGCACGTGCCGGCGCACCAGCAGGATCGCGAAGCCGAGGACGCCGCCGAGAACGAACGCCAGGCGCCAGCCCAGCTCCGGTTTCACGATTTGCTCGTTCAACAACAAAAGCGAAAGCCCCGCGCCCATGGCGGCGCCGATCCAGAAGCTGCCGTTGATGGCGAGGTCGACGCGGCCGCGCACGCGGGCCGGGATGAGCTCGTCGATGGCCGAGTTGATCGCGGCGTACTCGCCGCCGATGCCGAAGCCGGTGAGGAAACGGCATAGCGCGAAGCTCGCGAGGTTGAAGGAAAAGGCGGTCGCCACGGTGGCGGCGAGGTAGACCGCGAGCGTGACGAGGAAGATGCGCTTGCGCCCGAGGCGATCGGCGAGCCGCCCGAAGACGAGCGCGCCGAGCACCGCGCCGCCGATATAGGCCGAGGCCGCCCAGCCGATCTCGGCCGCGCCCAGGCCGAGGGTGTCCGGCCGCTGCAGGCTCGGGCCGATGGAGCCGACCACCGTGACCTCGAGCCCGTCGAGCAGCCAGCTCACCCCGAGCGCGATCACCACGCGCCAGTGCCACGCCGACCACGGCAGCGCGTCCAGGCGCGCGGGAATCGAGCTGCGGTTTGCGGTCGGAGGGCTCATGACGCTATAGTTTCGGACCGATGGAACAGAAAAAAGTGACGCGCTGGCAAGCGTCCGCAGTCCATTTGGCTCTCAGCGTAGCGATCGCGCTCGTATTTCTCGCGCTGCTGCTCCTGGTCTGGTATCCGGGACCGCTGTTCGAGGCGGCCGGGGGCCGCGACCTGCTCCTGATCCTCATGGGGGTCGACGTCGTCGCCGGCCCGCTCATCACGCTCCTCGTTTTCCGGTGGGACAAGCCCAGCCTGAAGTTCGACCTGACCGTGATCGGCGCGGTTCAGCTTGCGGCGCTGCTCTACGGCGCCCACATCATGTACCTCGCGCGGCCGGCCTTCATCGCGTTCGTCAAGGACCAGTTCCAGGTGGCGATCGCGGTCGACCTCGATCCGGCGGACATGGAAAAGGCGAAATACCCGCAGTTCAAGCGCCCGCCGCTGACCGGCCCGCTCCTGGCATACGCTGAAGCGCCGACCGATGTCGCCGAGCAGCAGAGGCTGCTCAAGGAGGCGATGGCCGGCAAGGACCTGGAGTATTTTCCGCAGTACTTCGTGCCTTACGAGACGCGGACGCAGGAAGTCCTGGCGAAATCCTGGTCGCTGTCGCGGATGCGCGCCCAGGAGCCGCAGGCGGCGAAGGTGGTCGACGAATACCTCGCGCGCTCGGGAACGAAGGAAGCCGACGTACGCTACCTGCGCCTGCGCGCGCCGCGGGCGTGGCTCGCCGTCCTGATCGACGCGAAAACCGGCGAACCTGTGAAGATGCTCGTCACGGAGAAGATCTGAACCCGTTATAGTGCCCGCATGGCAAAAGCCAAGGTCGCCGACCTGCGCAAGCACTATCCGGAGCTCGACCCGGACACCGACTATCCGCCGCTGCGCTTCGAGTCGCTCAAGCGCAAGGTGAGCCCGGCGGAATGGCGGGCGCGCGTGGACTGCGCCTGCGCCTACCGTCTGGTGCGCCACTTCGGCATGGACGATCTCATCTACAACCACATCTCGGCGCGCATCCCGGGCACCGAGGAGTTCCTGCTCAATCCCTTCGGCCTCACCTACGAGGAGATCTGCGCCTCTTCGCTCATCAAGGTGAACCTGAAGGGCGAGGTGCTGTGGCGGCCGGACTGGCCGAAGGGCCTCAACTACACGTTCAACCTGGCGGGCTTCGTGATCCACGGCGCGATCCATGAGGCGAAGCCCGATCTGCACTGCGTGATCCACACGCATTCGCTCGCCGGGATGGCGGTCGCTTCGCTGAAGAAGGGCCTCCTGCCGATGACGCAGACCGCGATGCGCTTCGCAAGAGTCGCGTACCACGACTACGAAGGCGTGGTGCTCGAGAACGAGGAGCGCGCCCGCCTGCTCAAGAACCTCGGCGAGTGCGAGGTCATGCTGCTGCGAAATCACGGCCTGCTCGCGGTCGGCAAGACGGTCGCCGAAGCGTTCAACAACATCTATCGCCTCGAGCGCGCCTGCCGCGCGCAGCTCCTCGCCCAGGCCTGCGATGACGAAGTCGTCTTACCTGGAAAGGCGATCATCGAGAAAACCGCCCGCCTGTACCAGCCCGGCGTGCGGCGCACGATGGGCCTGCTGGAGTGGCCGGCGATGCGCCGGCTCGCCGACCGGCTCGATCCGTCCTACAAGACCTGACGGGCTCGATGCACGTCGTCGAGCGCTTCGCCGAGTTCGCGGCCGCTTTGCGGAAGAAGCCGCTCGAAGGCGAAGTGCTGCACCACGCGAAGCGCGCCGTCATCGACTGGCACGCCGCCGCCTTTCCCGGCGCCGTGATTCCCCCGGCCACGCTTCTCGAGAAATCCCTCGCCGAGGAGCTCGACCGGGGAGGCTCGCGGCTTCTGCTGGGAAGAAAAGCGACCGCGCGCGCGGCGGCGCTCATCAATGGAACCGCGGCGCACGGCGCCGAGTTCGACGACATCTTCCGCGACGGCATCTACCATCCGGGCGCGCCCACGATCGCCGCGGCGCTGGCGCTCGCGCAATCGCAGTCCCTTACGGGAATGGATTTTCTGAGAGCCGTGGTGGTCGGCTACGAGATTTCCACCCGCATCGGCGCCGCCATGGGCCGGCCGCATTACAAGTTCTGGCACAACACCGGCACGATCGGCTGCTTCGGCGCGGCGGCAGCTTGTTCTGAATTACTTAAATTGAATGTAAAACAATTCGCTCACGCGCTCGCGACCGTCGCCACGTTCTCCGCCGGCCTGCAGCAGGCGTTCCGCATGGACTCGATGTCGAAGCCTTTGCATGCGGGGCGCGCGGCGGAGGCCGGGCTGACCGCGGCGCTCGCGGCGCGGGAGGGCGTTACGGGATCGCTGGATGTCCTCGAGGGCGAGGCGGGTTATGGCCGCGCGATGGGCGACGGCCCCGACTGGGAGCGCGCCCTGGCGACGCTCGGCCGCGACTTCAACATCACGCGGATGACGTTCAAGAACCACGGCTGCTGCGGCCACACCTTCGCCGCCATCGACGGCGCCCTGGAATTGAAGAGGAAGATGGATTTCTCTCCGGAAGAGGTCGAGCGCGTGGAAGTCGGCACGTACAGAGCGGCCCTCGAGGTCGCCCGCTACGAGTCGCCGGGCACGCCGGCCGAGGCGCGCTTCTCGCTGAAATATGTCGTCGCCACCGCGCTTACGCACGGCAGCGTGCGATTGGAGGCATTCGAGCCTGCCCGCCTCGAAAATCCGGCAACCACGGGCCTGATGAAAAAGATCCATCCGCGGGTGGATCCCGAGCTCGATGCCGCCTTTCCGGGACAGCGCGCGGCGCGGGTGGCGGTCACGCTGCGCGGCGGCCGGCGCGAGGAGTTCCTGCAGCCCACGCGCAAGGGCGATCCGGAAATGCCGCTCAGCGAGCGCGAGCTCGAGCAGAAATTCATGGAGCTGGCGGCGCCCGTCGCGGGCGCCGGCGCCGCGACAACGCTGCTGGAACGCCTGTGGCGACTCGAGACGCAAACCCGGCTCGCCTGAGCGCGGCGCTGTTCGCGCCCCGCGCCGTCGCCCTGGTCGGCGCTTCCGGCGATCCGGCGAAGAACACCGCGCGCCCGCAGCGCTATCTGCGCAAGCACGGCTTCGCCGGAAAGATTTTTCCCGTCAATCCTCATCGCAAAGAGGTCCTCGGCGAAATTTCCTTCAAGAGCATTTTTGAAATTCAAGAGCCGGTCGACCACGCCTTCATCATGGTCGAGGACGTGGAAAGCGCGCTCGAGGATTGCGGCAAGCGCGGCGTTCCGGTGGCGAGCATCTACAGCGACGGCTTCGCCGACAAGGGAGGCGAGGGCGCGGCGCGCCAGGCGCGGCTGGCGGCGCGGGCGCGCGAGCTCGGCGTGCGGCTGCTCGGCCCGAACAGCATGGGCGTGGTGAATCTCCCCGGGCGCGTCGCCCTCACGGTGAACGGCGTGCTCGAGATGGAAGCGCCGCCCGCCGGCGGCGTGAGCCTCGTCTCGCAAAGCGGCACGATGCTCGGCACGGTGCTCTCCCGCGGCGCGGCGCGCGGCCTGGGCTTCGCCAAGCTCGTCTCGGTGGGCAACGAGGCCGATCTCGGCGTGGGCGAGCTCGTGGAGATGCTCGTCGAGGACGCCGATACGCGGGTGGTCCTGCTTTTCCTCGAAACCATCCGGGATGCGCAAAAACTGTCCGCTGCCGCGCGAAAAGCCCACGCCGCCGGAAAGCCGGTCGTCGCCTACAAGCTCGGGCGCTCGGCGCTGGGAGAAGCGCTCGCGCGCTCGCACACGGGCGCGCTCGCCGGCGCCGATGCGGCCCTCGACGCCTACTTCCGCGACTGCGCGATTCTGCGCGTGGACATGCTCGAGACGCTGATCGAGATCGCGCCCCTGGTCGTCGACAAAAGGCCGCTCGACCTGAAGCGGCCGCCGCGCGTCGCGGTGGTGACCACGACCGGAGGCGGCGCGGGTTCCGTCGTCGACCGCCTCGGCCTCGCCGGCATCGAGCTCGTCGGACCGCGGCCCGATGCGCCGATCCACGACCTCACCATGACCGCGACGCCGCAGGTCTACCGGGCAACGCTGGAAAAGCTGCTCGCGTCCAACGACTGCGATGCCGTGCTCGCCGCGGTCGGTTCCTCGGCGCAATTTCATCCGCAGCTCGCGATTCAACCGATTCTTTCGTCTTTAGAAGCACAAAGCAAAAAAGCGCTTGCCGTGTTCCTCACGCCGCACGCCGAGCGTTCGCTGGCGCTGCTCGCGGAGAAGGGCATCGCCGCGTTCCGCACGCCGGAAGCCTGCGCAGATGCGTTCGCCTCCTACTTCGCATGGCGCTCGCCGCGCACGCCGCCCCGATCGATGCCGCCGTCGTATGCGAAGAACGCTTTCGATCTTGTCTCCAATCTGGGAATCCCGGTCGCGCAAGCCGAGATCGCCGTGGCGCCGCTTTTTCGGCACTCGATCCCCTATCCGGTCGCCCTGAAGGTTCCGGATGCCGAGCACAAGACGGAGGTCGGAGGCGTGGCGCTCGGCATCGCCGACGACGCGGCGCTGCGCAGGAAAGTCCTGGAGTGGAGGAAAAGCAGCATCATCGTGCAGAAGATGGAAAGCGGCCTCGCGGAGGCGATCGTCGGCTACCGCGAAGATCCGGTGGCCGGCCCGCTGGTTCTGGTGGGCGCGGGCGGGACGCTTGCCGAGCTCTACAAGGATTTCCGCCTGGCGATGGCGCCGGTGACGGCCGAGGAAGCCGAGGAGATGATCGGCAAGGTGAAAGGCCTCGCGCCGATCCGCGGCTATCGCAACCTGCCGCGCGGCGACGTGAAGGCGCTCGCCGGCGCGGTCGCCGCGTTCTCCCGCCTGTGCCTGCTCGAAGGCAGGCCGGTGCGGGAAGCCGAGATCAATCCCCTCATCGTCAAGGCGCAGGGCGTCGTCGCGGTGGACGCTCGCGTCGTGCTCAAGGAGTAGCAATGGACTTCCACCTCGCGCCCGAGCAATCGCAATTCCGCGACGCCGTCCTGCGCTTCTCGCGCGAGCGCCTGCAGGCCGGCGCCAAAGAGCGCGCCCACTCGCCCGACTATCCGTGGGACGTGGCGAAGCTCATGGGGAAGCAGGGCCTGCTCGGAATCACTGTCGCCGAGGCCGACGGCGGGCAGGGCGGCACGCTGATGGATGCCGTGCTCGCCATCGAAGCCGTCGCTTCCGCGTGTCCGCGCAGCGCCGATGTGGTCCAGGCCGGCAATTTCGGCGCGATCCGCGTGCTCGCCGAGTATGGTTCCGATTTTCAAAAAAAGAAATTCCTCGGAAAGCTCCTGAGCGGAGAGGCCGTCATCTCCGTCGGCATGACCGAGCCCGACGCCGGCTCCGC
>CAYOVM010000046.1:15899-19013 GCA_964407355.1 uncultured Enterobacteriaceae bacterium | reverse complement strand
TGTTCGCCGCCGGCGACGTGCAGGACCACGTCTACCGCCAGGCGGTCACCAGCGCGGCGAGCGGCTGCATGGCGGCGCTCGACGCGGAGAAATACCTCGATGCGCTCGCCGCCTGACGACGAGGATTTTCGCAAAGCGCTCGCGGGAGTCGAACCGATCAGCAAGCCGCGCCGCGTGCCGCTCGCGCGCGCGGCGGCCCGGCCGGTGCCGGAGCAGACCCGGCGCGACGAGCGGGCGGCGCTCGCCGAATCGCTCTCGCGGCCGATCTCGCTCGACGACGCGATGGACTCCGGGGAGGAGCTCGTGTTCCTGCGCGAGGGGCTCTCGCGCCAGCTGCTGCGGAAGCTGCGCCGCGGGCACTGGGTGGTCCAGGAGCACCTCGATCTGCACGGCATGAACCGCGTCGAGGCCGCGGCGAGCGTGGCTGAATTCCTGCGCCATTGCGCCCAGCGCCAGGTGCGCTGCGCCCGCATCGTGCACGGCAAGGGGCTCGGGTCGCGAAACCGCGAGCCGGTGCTCAAGGGCAAGCTGCGGAAATGGCTCGCGCTGCGCGACGAAGTGCTGGCCTACTGCCAGGCCCCGGCAGCGCAAGGAGGCGCGGGCGCGTTGCTTGTGCTGCTGAAAAGCTCCCGCCCGAGAAAACCGGGCTAGACCGCGGCGGAGTTTCGCTGCAGCTAGACTGCAGCCTCGTTAGTCTCGCCGGTGCGGATGCGCACCACGTGCTCGACGGAGGTGACGAAGATCTTGCCGTCGCCGATCTTCCCGGTGCGCGCCGACTTCACGATCGCGTCGATCGCGGTTTCCACCTGGGTGTTGGGAACCACGACCTCGATTTTCACCTTCGGCAGGAAGTCGACGACGTACTCGGCGCCGCGGTAGAGCTCGGTGTGGCCCTTCTGCCGGCCGAAACCTTTCACCTCGGTCACGGTCAGGCCCGTGACCCCCACCTCGGACAGCGCCTCGCGAACCTCGTCGAGCTTGAACGGCTTCACAATGGCTTCGATCTTCTTCATGACGGAATTCCTCCCAGGACGACGTTCATTGTATCGCGCCTCGCCCGCCGCGTAGAATCCTCCGTCCTTGGAAAGCATTCACGTCGTTGATTCCCTGGCCGGCGTCGACCCGGGCGAGTGGAACGCGCTCGCCGGCCCCCAGCCCTTCGTCCGCCACGAGTTCCTCTCGGCGCTCATCGAGACCGGCTGCGCGAGCCGGCGCAGCGGCTGGCTGCCGCGCTTCGTGCTCCTGCGCCGCGCAGGCGCGCTTGCCGGGGCGATGCCGCTTTTCGCGAAATCGCACTCCTACGGCGAGTACGTGTTCGACTGGGCCTGGGCCGAGGCCCACGAGCGCCACGGCGTCGACTATTACCCGAAGGCGCTCAGCGCCGTCCCCTTCACCCCCGTGCGCGGCCGGCGCCTGCTCGCCGCCGGGAAAGCCGAGCGCGAGAGCCTGCTCTCCGCCGCGCTCGACCTCGCCAAGGACTGCTCCTCGCTGCACGTCCTTTTCCCCGCGGACGACGAGGCCGCCCTCATGGAGGCGCGCGGGATGCTCTTGCGCCGGACCGTGCAGTTCCACTGGCGCAACGACCACTATGCCGATTTCGAGGCGTTTCTCGCCCGCCTTTCGCATTCGCGGCGCAAGAACATCCGCCAGGAGCGAAGGCGCGTGCGCGAAGCCGGCGTCGCGCTTCGCTGGCTGGAGGGCGCCGGCATCGAGGCGCGCCACTGGGACTTTTTCAACCGCTGTTACCGAGCGACGTACGCGGCGCACGGCTCGAGCCCCTACCTCAACCTGGAGTTCTTCCGGCGCCTTGGCGCCTCCCTGCCGCAGCACACCGTGATGGTGCTCGCCGAGCGTGAGTCGCGACCGATCGCCGCAGCGCTGCTCCTGCGCGATGAGACGACCCTGTACGGCCGCTACTGGGGCGCGCTCGAGCATGTGCCGCTGCTGCATTTCGAATGCTGCTATTACCAGGCGATCGAATACGCCATCGCGCGGGGGCTGCAGACCTTCGAAGGCGGCGCGCAGGGGGAGCACAAGCTCTTTCGCGGCCTGATGCCGGTCGAGACGCTCTCCGCCCACTGGCTCGCGCACCCGCAGTTCGCCCGCGCCGTGGAGCAGTTTCTCGAGCGTGAAGGAACGCGCGTCGCCCGCTACGTGGACGAGCTGTGCGAACATAGCCCGTTCAAGCAATGACGGAGGCCGCGATGCGCCTGCGCGACAAGATTGCGATCGTCACCGGCGCGGGCTCGGGATTCGGCGAGGGAATCGCGAAGCGCTTCGCCGAGGAAGGCGCGAAGGTGCTCGTCGCCGATATCGGCGCCGAGGGCGGCAGGCGCGTCGCCGCCGCGGTGCAGGGCGAATTCGTGCAGGCCGACGTCACCCGCTCCGCGGACTGGGCCCGCCTCGTCCAGGCGGCGACGGAGAAATTCGGCCGGCTCGACATCGTCGTCAACAACGCCGGCTGGACCCACCGCAGGAAGCCCTATCTCGAGGTCAGCGAAGCGGAGTTCGACAAGGTCTACGCGGTCAACGTGAAGAGCGTGTACCTCTCGGCGATGCACGCCGTGCCGGCCTTGCGCAAGAGCGGGGGCGGCTGCTTCGTCAACATCGCCTCGACCGCCGGCGTACGCCCGCGCCCGGGGCTCACCGTCTACAACAGCTCGAAAGGGGCGGTCATCGTCATGTCCAGGTCGATGGCGGCCGAGCTCGGCCCGGACCGCATCCGGGTGAACTGCGTGAATCCGGTGTTCAGCCCCGACACGGCGCTCTCCGCGGAATTCGCCGGCGGCACGCTCACCGAGGAAGCGAAAAAGGGTTTTCTGTCCACCATCCCGCTGGGACGGTTTTCCACGCCGCTCGATGTCGCGAACGCCTGCCTCTACCTCGCTTGCGACGAGGCGGCGTTCGTGAGCGGAGTGTGCATCGAGGTCGACGGCGCGAGATCGGTTTGAGATGCGGGTCTGATCAGGCGCGCTTGAGTCCTCCGAGAAGCGCCGCCACCTGCGGCTGCCTGCGCTTGCCTTGGGGCGCTTCCGGCTTTGCCGCCTGGGCTTCAGGAGCGGGCCCGAGGCCGGGTTCGTAAGGCTTCGAGAAGATCGGATCGGCGCCGGGCTT
>CAYOVM010000046.1:0-15799 GCA_964407355.1 uncultured Enterobacteriaceae bacterium | reverse complement strand
TCGGGTTTTCGTGCCGCGGGCTCACATTGCGTGGAGTTTCGTGTTTTCTGGGATGGGGCCGCGCCTCCCCGCCCTGCCGTTTTTCCCCTCCCTGCCGTTTTTCCCCTCCCTGCCGTTTTTCCCCTCCCATCAATGTCGCCACCGAGCCGGTGCTGGGCTGGAAGCCCGCGACCAGCACCCGCTCGATGCGCTTCTTGATGAGCTTCTCGATCGCCGCGACCGCTTCCATGTCCTCGGGCGCGACCAGGGAAATCGCCTCGCCCGTCATGCCCGCCCGCCCCGTGCGGCCGATGCGATGCACGTAGTCCTCGGGCGAATGCGGCACGTCGAAATTGATCACCTGCGGCAGGCTTTCGATATCGAGGCCGCGCGAGGCGACGTCGGTCGCCACCAGCACGCTGATCTTGCCCGCCTTGAAATCCTCCAGCGCCACCTCTCGCTCCGCCTGGGTCTTGTCGCCGTGGATCGCGTCGGCGTGGATGTGGTCTTTGCGCAACTGATGGGCGAGGCGGTTGGCGCCGATGCGCGTGCCGGTGAACACCAGCACCTGGCGCAGCCCGCGCGTCTGGATCAGGTACGAGAGCAGCTCTCTTTTCTTCTCGCGCGCGACCGGGTGCAGCACGTGCGTGACGAGGTCCGCGACCGCATTGCGCGCCGCCACCTGCACTTCCGCCGGATTGCTGAGCAGCGTCTTCGTGAGCGTGCGGATCTCGTCCGGGAAGGTGGCCGAGAACAGAAGGTTCTGCCGCTGCGCCGGGAGGAGCGCGATGATGCGCTTGATGTCGGGCAGGAATCCCATGTCGAGCATCCGGTCCGCCTCGTCGAGCACGAGGATGCAGACCTGGCTGAACATCACGGTCTTGTTCTGGACGTGATCGAGCAGCCTGCCGGGGGTCGCGACCAGGATCTCCACGCCTTTGCGCAGCTGCGCGATCTGCGCGTTCATGTCGACGCCGCCGTACACCACGGTGCTGCGCAGCGGCAGATGCTTGCCGTAGTCCTGGAAGCTCTCCGCCACCTGCACGGCTAGCTCGCGGGTCGGCGTGAGCACCAGGGCGCGCACCGGATGGCGCGCGGGCGACGCGGACGTGCTTGCCTGCGGCGCGAGCCGCTGCAGGATAGGTAGCGCGAAGGCCGCCGTCTTGCCGGTGCCCGTCTGGGCGCCGGCCATGAGGTCGCGCCCCGCCAGCACCAGAGGGATGGCTTGTTCCTGGACCGGCGTCGGCTTGTCGTAGCCGAGATCTTTTACGGCCGCGACGAGCGGCGGGATCAGGCCGAGTTGTTCAAAGGCAGAACTGATGACGGGCGCCTGGAAGTACCGCTATGAAAACCCTGGATTATAGGTCATTGACAGTGCGTCCCGCGACCTGTCGGCAGCGGGTTCCGAACCCGTCAATTCAGCGTCCTGGCGGGCCGCTCTCCGCTCTCCGGCGCCTCGGTGCCGGGCAGCTTGAGCTCCATGTCCCAGTCGCTTTTCTTCACCGCCGCCTGCAGCAGCCGGCACACGGAATGCAGGAGCACCGAGTCGAAAGTCAGCGTGATCCCCTGGCCGTCCGAGGGGTGCATCGCCACGACCGGCTGGCCGTTGCGGTCGTGGCCGGTCTGGATGCGCGCGAGCAGCAGGGGCTTCTCGCCGAGCGGCGTCGCATGGCTCGCGGCGTCGTAGGGCTTCGAGAAATCGGCCTTGGACACGGCATACTCGTGCTCGAGGCCCAGCAGCGCCTTGCGCGCCTCGGGGTTCGCCTGGGTACGGATCCGCGGGCTCGCCTCCTCGGCGAGCTTCACCAGCAACGGCCACAGGAGCTTCACGAAGCGGCGCGTCAGCGCGAGCCTGACCTCGACGCCGTCGTTCGTCGCCACCAGCATCAGCAGCCTGTCCTGCTCGGCCTCGTAGTCGACTTTCAACTGATGCAGGCGCATGGACGAATGATATCTCCGATTCCCGGCCCGATTCTTAGCCTGCGCCGCGAATCCGCTTGAGAAGCGCGCTGGTGGAGCGCTCGTGCTCGAAGGGAATGGACTCGACGCGCCCGCCGCGCGCCAGCACGTCCGGCGCGCCGACGATGCGCTCGCGCGGCCAGTCGCCGCCTTTCACGAGTATTTCCGGCCTGCACGCCCGAATCAGCGCGAGCGGCGTGTCTTCGTCGAACCACGTGACGGCATCGACCGATTCCAGCGCCGCCATCACCGCGAGCCGGTCTTCGAGCGCGTTGACCGGACGATCGCCGCCTTTGCCCAGGCGCCTCACCGACGCATCGGCATTGAGCGCCACCAGCAGCGCCGCGCCGAGCGCGCGGGCGCGGGCGAGGTAAGTGACATGGCCGCGGTGCAGTATGTCGAAGACGCCGTTGGTGAACACCAGGGGCCGCGGGAGGCCGCCCGCCCAGCGGACGACATCGCGCGGCTCGCGTATCTTCGCCTCGAATCGAGGCGCCGTCGTGCTCACATGCCGGGCGCGGGCTGCGGCGTGCGCGGCCTGGCCGGCTCCTTGGAGCGACAGACCTCGTCGCTTGGCTTGCAGTACTCGAAGATCTTCACCACCTTGCGCACGCCGTCGGTGGTGCGGGCGATGTCGACCGCGTCCTCCGCCTCCTGCTCCGTGACGAGACCCATGAGGTACACCACGCCCGCCTCGGTGACGATCTTGGTATGCACCGGGCTCACCTTGCCCGAATTGATCAAGCGCACCTTGACCTTCAGGGTGATGAGCTCGTCCGCCACCCTCGAGGCCCGCGTCGTCGGCTCGGCGATCTGCACTTCGTTGGTGATCGCGCGCACACCGGGAACCCCGAGCGCGATCTTGCCGATCTCTTCGCGCGCCGCCGGATCCGGCGCTTCGCCGGTGAGCAGCGCCATGCGGTTGAAGGAGGTCACCGTAAGATGAACCCGGTTCCCGAAACGGTCGCTTACGCGGCTTTGGGTGCGCGGCTGGATGGTCTCGTCGTCGAACTGCGTGCCGGAGGTGCGCCGGTCCTCGGCGATCGAGTAGGCGGCGCTGCCCGCCGCGCCGAGGACCGCCAGCTCGCAGCCCTGCAGCAGGGCCGCGGCAGCCAGCGCCAGCGCGATGCAGGGCCAAGGCGCGCGGACTGTCATCCCTTCGTTCCGAACAGCTGGTAATCGATGGCGTCGCATAAACAATGCAGCACCAGGAGATGGACTTCCTGGATGCGCGCGGTGCGCTTGTGCGGCACGCATATGTGCACATCGCCGGCGCCGAGCAGCGCCGCCATCTTTCCGCCGCCGTTCCCGGTGAGGCCGATCACCTGCACCCCGAGCTCGTGGGCGGCGCGGATCGCCTCGAGGACGTTGGCCGAGTTTCCGCTGGTTGAAAGCGCGAGCAGCACATCGCCGCGCCGGCCGAGCGCCTTCAGCTGCTTGGCGAAGACCTGCTCGTAGGCGTAGTCGTTCGCGATCGAGGTGAGGTTCGAGGTATCGGTGGTCAGCGCCAGCGCAGCGAGCGGCGCTCGCTCCATCTCGAAGCGGTTGATCAGCTCCGCCGCGAAGTGCTGGGAATCCGAGGCCGAGCCGCCGTTGCCGCAGGCGAGGACCTTGCCGCCCTTGCGCAGCGCTTCGGCGAGGAGCACGCCGGCGCGCACGATGGGAGCGGAGAGCGGTTGCGAAGCGGAAAGCTTGAGGTTGGCGCTTTCGGCGAACTGCTCGGCAACGCGGCTTTGGAGCGCCGCCTCCATCGGTCCCATGGCGAAATTCTACACGCTCACTCGATGAAGACCTGGAACTCGATGCGCCGGGCGGGATTGGGATGCGCGGCGAGCCGGCTGATGCGCGCGTGCAGCCGCTCGCCGCGGTCGAGCGCCCACGCGAGCGCGCCGTTGTCGCGCCGGGGCACGTAGCCGAGCTTGCGGCCGTTCCAGGAAACGCCGATCGCCCGGGCGTCGTGCGGGTTGCCCGGCTCCCGCTGCAGCTCGAGCGGATCGCCGATCCGCAGCCGTTCCCACACTTCCGCCGCCGCGTGATAGCGAAACCCGGCCAGGGGCGAGCTTTGGATGAGGATCCTTACGCTCGCTCCCGGCTCCTCGGCCCGCGCGGGTAGTCCCGCGGCCAACACCGCGGCCAGCAGAGCTACTCGCCAAAGGCGTTGCGGATCCATTCGATGCGCGACGGATCGGCGCCGACGAGGAATACGTCGAAGCGGCAAGGCGTCTCCGGCCTGCGCGTCAGGTAGAGCCGCGCGGCCGCCATGATCCGGGCGCGCTTCGCCTCCGTGACGCTTTCCGCCGCGCCGCCGAAATTGGACGAGCTGCGCATGCGTACCTCGGCGAACACCAGCGTGCCGCTCTCCTCGGCGATCAGGTCGATCTCGCCGTGCCGGCAGCGCCAGTTGCGCTCGATCACCCGCATCCCGTAGCCGCGCAGGATGTCGGCGCACAGATCTTCGGCTCGCGTGCCGGCCTGGTTCATGGCAGTCTTAACGAACCTGAGAATGGCAGGTTGACGTCTTAATGGCAGGTTGACGTCTTATTAAACGGGCTTGACCCCCTTACTGCGTGAGCACCGGAATTCTCTACGTCGTGGCAACGCCGATCGGCAACCTCGGCGATTTGAGTCCGCGCGCGCTCGAGGCGCTGCGCTCGGCGCAGGTCATCGCCTGCGAGGACACGCGCGTTACTCGGACGCTGCTCGCGCGCAACGGCATCGGCACGCCGACGCTCGCGCTGCACGAGCACAACGAGCGCCAGGCGGCGGAAAAGCTCCTGCAGGCGCTGCGCGGGGGCCGGAGCGTCGCGCTGGTGAGCGATGCCGGCACCCCCGGCCTCTCGGATCCGGGCGCCCTGCTGGTGGAGGAAGCGCATCGCGCCGGCATTCGCGTGAGCCCGGTTCCGGGACCGAGCGCCGCGGCCGCGGCCTTTTCGGCCTCGGGCTTCGCCGCGAGCGGATTTCTGTTCGCCGGCTTTTTGCCCGCCGCCGGCTCGGCGCGGCGCAAGGCGCTCGAAGCGCTGGACGTGCCCTGGCCGCTGGTCCTCTACGAAGCGCCGCACCGCATCGTTAAGACGGTCGGCGATCTGGTGGAGCGCCTCGGACCGGAGCGCGAGGTGGCGATCGCGCGCGAGCTGACGAAGAAATTCGAGGAGGTGGCGCGCCTGCCGCTCGGCTCGGCACGGGCCTGGCTCGAAGCGGATTCGCATCGCGAGCAAGGCGAGTTCGTTCTCGTGATCGCCCCCGGGCAGGAAAAGCCGGAGAACCGCAACGCCGACCCGGACGCCGTGCTCGAGCTGCTGCTCGAGGTCCTGCCGCCGGGCGACGCCGCGAGGCTCGCCGCGCGCATCACCGGCGCGCCAAGGAACGCCCTCTACCGCAAGGCGCTTGAGCGCGCCAAGTAGCCAGTAGAATCGGGCGGCGATGGAACAGCTCACGCTCCTGCGGCCGGACGACTGGCACCTGCATCTGCGCGACGGCCCGGCGCTGGCCGCGGTGGCGCCGGACAGCGCGCGCCGCTTCGGCCGCGCCATCGTCATGCCGAACCTGAAGCCGGCGATCCGCACCACGCAGCAGGCGCTGCATTATCGCGACCGCATCCTCGCCGCGCTGCCGGAGAACACGGCCTTCGAGCCGCTGATGACGCTCTATCTCACCGACGATACGCCGCCCGAGGAGATCTCGCGCGCGAAGCTCTCGGCCCGCGTGTTCGGCGTGAAGCTGTATCCCGCGGGCGCGACCACGCATTCCGACGAGGGCGTGACGCGGCTCTCGCGCTGCTTCCACACGCTCGAGAAGATGGAAGAGCTCGGGCTGCCGCTGCTCGTCCACGGCGAGTCGACCGATCCGGCGATCGACGTCTTCGACCGCGAGCAGGCATTCCTGGAAGAGGTGCTTGGGCCGACGCTCGAGCGCTTCCCGCGCCTGAAGGTGGTCCTCGAGCACATCACCACCCGCGAGGCGGCGCAGTTCGTGGAGGTGACCGGCGACAACGTCGGCGCGACGATCACGGCGCACCATCTTCTGCTCAATCGCAACGCGCTCTTTCTCGGCGGCATCCGTCCGCACCACTATTGCCTGCCGGTGCTCAAGCGCGAGACGCATCGCGAAGCGCTGGTCGAGGCGGCGATCTCGGGCAACCCGAAGTTCTTCCTCGGCACCGACAGCGCCCCGCATCCGCGCAAGGCGAAAGAGGCGGCGTGCGGCTGCGCCGGCATCTACACCGCGCATGCGGCGATCGAGCTCTACGCCACGGCGTTCGAAGAAGCGGGCGCGCTCGACAAGCTGGAGGGCTTCGCGAGCCGGTTCGGCGCGCAGTTCTACGGCCTGCCGCTCAACCGGGACACGATCACGCTGGCGCGCGAAGAATGGACAGTGCCCGAGGAGATCGACTTCGGCGGCGAGACGCTCGTGCCGTTGCGCGCGGGCGAGACGATCGCGTGGAAGCTTCTTTAGCGCATCCCATCTTCGAGCCGCTGCGGCCGTGGCTCGACAAGCTCGATCGGCCGCTCGCACCCAGCCTCGACTCCCTGAACGAGCTCGCGCAGGCCGCGGGGCTGAAGGTCGCGAGCGGCAAGAACCTCCGGTTCGTGCCGCCTTCGGGCGGCGGCGGCTACGGCGAATACGAGCTGCGCGTGTTCGAGTCGGGCTGCGTGGCGACCCGGCCGGAGAGCAAGCACGACCTTTTCAACGCGCTCGCGTGGCTCTCGTTTCCGGCGACGAAGGCGCGCCTGAACGCGCTGCACGCGGCCGAGATCCCCCGCGAGAACGGCCGGCGCGGCCGCTTTCGCGACCTGCTCACGATCCTCGACGAAGGCGGCGCGGCGGTCGAGTGCGCGGATGCGGGGCTGATCGAGATGCTCCGCGGCTTTCGCTGGCGGGAGTTGTTCTGGGACCACCGTGCGCGCGTGTCGAGCGCGATGCGCATCCGGGTCTTCGGCCACGCCGTCCTCGAGCAGGCGCTCGCGCCCTGGCCCGGCATCACGAGCAAGGTGATCTTCGTCGCCCCCGGCGGCGACTCGGACGCGCAGGTCGCCGCCTGGCTCGAAGCGCTCTCCCCGAAGGCGACGCCGCGCGAGCTTTCATCGCTGCCGATCTTCGGTTATCCGGGATGGTTCCCGGGCGGCGAGCGCGCCGAGTTCTACGACGACACGCGCTATTTCAGACGGTTGGAGCTTCAGACCGCTCAAACGCGATAAACTCGCCGCGGGAGTCGGCCAGGCAGCCGCTGTCCGCCGGAACATGAGGCGGGCAGAGGAAAGTCCGGGCTCCGCAGAGCGGGATGCAGGGTAACTCCCTGGCACGGCGACGTGACGAATAGGGCCACAGAGACGAGTCCCCGGTCCGCAGTAGCGAGCGCTTCGGGCGCGCGCTGGGCCGGGGGGTGAAACGCGGCAACCTCCATCCGGAGCAACACCAAATAGGCAAGCGTGGCGCGCGGTGTGCAAACGCCAGCGCCGCGGCCGGCTCGGCCGATGCTTGCGGGTAGGTGGCTAGAGCCGTGGGGCGACTCACGGCCCAGAGGAATGGCTGCCGGGCCCAGCCGGGTTCGCCCGGCCTGGGCCAACAGAACCCGGCTTAACGGCCGTCTCCCGCTGTTGCTTGTTCCGGTTCAGGCGTTTGTTCCCCATGCGCGGTGACCTTTGGCTCCATTGCGAATTGCGCCGGGGGGGAGAATAATTTCCCCTTCAGGGAATAATTCCCCTTCGGGAGGTGGCGCCGGCGCGGAGGGATCGCACGTGCGCCGCATTCATGCGGGATCGTCTCAACCAGAACGATGTGACCAACCGGGTTAACGTCGAGGATCCGCTTCGCGTTCGGGACGCCGTTCTAGGGCTGTTCGCGGCGCGCTATCCGGGCGCCGATTTCACGCCCCTCGCGTGCGCGTTCGACGATTTCAAGGCCCTCTTCGAAGGCAACTATCCGGGGTACCTCGCCTGCGACACGCTGTACCACGACATCCGCCATACCCTGGACATGTCGCTTGCGATGGCCCGGCTCATCGACGGGCACGATCGCGGCTGCGCCGAAGCCGAGCGCCTGGGCGCGCGCCGGGCCATGGTGGGGGTGCTGGTCGCCCTCCTGCACGACTGCGGCTACCTCAAGCGAAGCTCCGAGCGCGAGGTCGAGAACGGGGCCGTGTTCACGAAGATCCACGTGAGCCGCAGCGCCGATTTCATCTCCTCCTACCTTCCCTTGCTCGGATTTGCCGCGGAGGCGCCGACCGCGGCGCGGCTCGTGCACTTCACCGGCTACGAGATGGAGATCGACGACATCCGGGTGGACGATCCGCGCGATCGCATGCTCGGCTGCATGGTCGGCACGGCCGACCTGATCGGGCAGATGTCCGACCGCATGTACCTCGAGAAATGCCGCGACTTCCTGTACCGGGAATTCGTTTGGGGAAACATCGCGCGCGACACGCTGCCCGACGGGCGCGAGGTGGTGCGCTACGCGTCGCCCGAGGACCTGATCGTCAAGACCCCCGGCTTCTACGAGTACGTGGCGCGCTCGCGCATCGAGTCGAAGCTCGGCTGCGCCGACCGCTTCGTCTGCGCCCATTTCGACGGCGCGAATCCGTATCAGTCCGAGATCGAGCGCAACATGGATTTCCTGCGCCGCGCCATCGAGACTGCGGATTTGAAGAGCATGCGCCGGTACTGCTATTCGCTCTCGGAGCGCAGGCAGCGCGTCGCGTAGTGTGGGGTTTGTCACGCGCGCCGGGAAAATACCGCGGCGCGCGGAAGTATGTCCCTTCTCAAGGTGGCCGATTCATGGGAAAAACGATCCATGTCGGTTCTTGTGAAGACGCCGGTGAGCGCGAGCGCCGCCCGGCCGGGCAAGGCCCAGGCCGCGCCCGCGCTGTTCCGGCTGCTTTCGGATAGCGCCCTCTCTCGCGCGGCCCTGGGCGCCTGCGGCATTCCGGTCGCCTTGCTCGACGCCAACGCCAAGACCCGGTCTTTCACCTATGTAAACGCCGCGTTCGAGTCTTTCTTCGGATACAGCGAGCCGGAGGCGCTCGCGCGCCCGGCGGCCGCGCTGCTCTTTCACGGCGACGAGGCGCTGCTGCAGCGGCTGCTCGAGGAATCGCCGCGGCGCTGGGAGCTCACCGCCTGGGGGAAGGACGGCGAGGTGCGCCACGTCGAGGTCGCGCTTTGCGGCCTGCGCAGCGCCGAGGGCCGCCTCACCCACTGGGTCGTCGCCTTCTCCGATCGCGCGGAAGTGGAGCGGCTGCGCGCGCAGATCGAATCGCTGAAGAGAGCCTCGGCGGCGTCTTTAAGCCTGCGCCTCGACCCGGCCGGCCAGCCAGCGCGCGGTGCGCAGAAGGCGGGCGTCGAAATTCCTGCGGCCGACGAGCTGAACCCCAATCGGCAGGCCGCCGGAATCCTGCATCAGCGGTAGCGTCACCGCGGGCATCCCGCAGAGCGTCCACAAGGTGCAGAACGCCGGATCGCCGGTCGAGCCGAGCCCTTTCGGCGCGCTGCCCGGCGCCGCCGGCGTGAGAATCGCGTCGTAGCGCTCCATGAAGAGATCGTCGAAGCTCGCCACGATGTGCGGAACGCCCTGCCGGGCGCGCTGGTAGTCGACCGCGCGCACCTCGCGGCCGCGCTCGATCAGCGAGCGCAACTGCTCCGACAATTTATCCCGGCCTTGCTTCCATTCGCGCTCGAAAGCCGCGGCCATGTCGGCTTCCATGATGGTCTTGTGCCAGGCCCAGGCGTCGGTGGCCGACGGCGTTAGATCGACCTCCTCCACGCATTCGCCGAGAGACTCCACGAGCTCGCCGAACGCCTGCTTCGCCTCCTCGGTCATCTTCGTCCAGGACGGAGTCTTGATGAACGCGAGCATCGGCCGGATCGGCGGCTCTTCCTTCGAGATGTCCTGAAACGGCACGCGCGCGCGAGGACGGGTATCGGGGTCGCCCTCGTCGTGACCGACGAGCTCCTCCGCCACGAGCGCGAGGTCGTCGATGCTCCTCGCGAAAATGCCCACATGGTCCAGGGCGCGGGACAGCTTCAGGACGCCGGTGCGCGGGATCAGCCCGTGCGTCGGCTTGAACGCATGGACGCCGCAGAAAGCCCCGGGCCGGATCACCGAGCCGTTGGTCTGGCTGCCGAGCGCCAGCGGCACCATCCCGGCGGCGACCGCGGCCGCCGAGCCGCTCGAGGAGCCGCCCGGTGTGTGCTCGGGGTTGTGCGGATTGCGCGTCTTGCCGGGTGCGAAATAGGCGCATTCGGTCGTGACGGTCTTGCCAAGAATGACCGCGCCCGCGGCGCGCAGCCGCTTCACGACGGCCGCGTCGCTCGACGGGGTGCGGCCCTTGTGCAACGCCGTGCCGTTTTCCGTCGGCATGTCGGCGGTGTCGATGATGTCCTTGAGGCCGACCGGAATGCCGTTGAGCGCGCCGGCCGGCTCGCCGGAACGCCGCAGCTCATCGGCCGCGCGCGCCTGCGCGAGCGCATGCTGCTCGTCGAGGAAGGTCCAGGCCTGCACCGTCGGCTCGGTGGCGCGGATGCGCTCCAGGCAGGCCTCGACCAGCTCCTGCGAAGTGAGAATGCCCTCGCGCATCCGCCGCGCGGCCTCCGAGGCCCCCACGCGCCAGAGCGGCTCGTCGCCGTTCATCCCAGCTGCTCCTCCAGGTTCAACCTATCAGCGCCGCTTACTTCCCGTAGACCACGCTCGGCAGCCACAGGCCGATGCCCGGGAAGACGTAGAGGAGCACCAGGGCGACCACCTGGATCGCCATGAACGGCATCATCCCGGCGAAGATCTGGTTCAGCGTCACGTGCTTCGGCGCGACCCCCTTGAGATAGAAGGCGGCCATCGCCACCGGCGGCGACAGGAACGCGGTCTGCAGGTTCAGCGCCACCAGCAGCCCGAAGAACAGCGGATCGACGCCGAAGTGGGGCAGCAGCGGAATGAAGATCGGCATGAAGATCACGATGATCTCGGTCCACTCGAGCGGCCAGCCCAGGATGAAGATGATGAACTGCGCGAGGATCATGAACTGCAGCGGCGTCATGTCGAGCGACAGCACCCATTTCTCGATGAGCTCCTGTCCGCCGAGCAGCGCGAACGAGGCCGAGAAAATCGCCGAGCCGACGAACAGCCAGCACACCATGGCGCTCGTCTTCGCGGTCAGAAACGACGAATCCCGGGTGATCGCGCCCAGCTCCTTGATCGTCTTGACCACGGCACCGCCCTTTCCCGACGCCGGCGCGGCGCGCCAGTGCTCTATCAGGCGATACGCCGCGGCGAGTATGAATCCGCCGAACGCCCCCACCGCCGCCGCCTCCGTAGGCGTCGCGAGGCCGAACACGATCGAGCCGAGCACCATCAGTATCAGGACCGCGAGCGGGAAGAAGGACGTGAGCAGGAATTTGAAAACCTCGAGCTTCTCCCAGCTCCACCACAGGTAAAGGCCGACGACCGCGGCAATCCCGACGGCGACGACGATCCAGAACCATGCCGGGGTGGGAAGCCGGTCTTGACCTGGCGCCGCAGCGGCTTTGGCCGTCGCCTCGGCTTTCGCCTGGGCCGCCGTCGCCGCGTCACGCTCGCGCGCCGCTCCCGCCTGCTCCGAGGCGGCCTTCTCCGCCGGCGTCGCTTCCTCCGCCGGCGGCTCGGCGAGGCCGCCCTGGTCGGCGGCGTTGTCGATGGTCTCCCGGGTATCGGCGATGCCTCCCGCCGCGCCGGCCTCCACCAATCCGGCCGTGCTTGCCTCCACGGTCGGGGACGTCGCGATCTGCCAGGTAAGCCCGATGATCGCCACCACGAAAAAGGCCGGCAGCAGGCTCACAAAAAGCTGGGACAGGGCGGTCGGCTTGGGAACCCCCGCGTTGCCGACTACCGCATGCCAAAGGCCGGCCAAAGCGTTCCTGGTGTGCTGCCTGAGGGTTTGGGCGTACGACGGAAGCGGCACGCGCCGATCCTCCTCGGCCAGAGGCGGCATGAGCGAAGGCTTCCATTTCGCGAGGACGATGACGTAGCCGATATAGAGGGCGGCAAGCATGATTCCCGGAAAGAACGCTCCGGCATAGAGCTGCACCACCGAGACGCCGGCGGTCGCGCCATAGACGATGAGCAGGACCGAGGGCGGAATGAGAATGCCGAGACAGCCTCCGGCGGTTACGGAGCCGGCCGATACCTTGATGTTGTAGCCCGCCTTGAGCATCGCGGGGAACGCCAGCAGGCCCATGAGCGTAACGACCGCGCCGACGATGCCCGTCGCGGTCGCAAAGATCGCGCAGGTGACGATCGTCGCCACCGCGAGCGACCCCGGCACGCGCGCCGTGGCGAGGTGCAGGCTCTTGAAGAGCCGGTCGATCAGCGCGGCGCGCTCCACGAGATAGCCCATGAACACGAACAGCGGCACCGCGATCAGCACGTCGTTCGACATCACGCCGTAGGAGCGCTGCACCATCAGATCGAGGATCTGGTTGGTGGCTAGCGCGGGATTCGCGGACCGATAGGCGAGCCAGCCGAAGAACACGCCGAGCCCCATGAGCGTGAAGGCGGTGGGGAATCCGAGCATGATGGCCACGACGATCAGCGCCAGCATGATCAAACCTAGATGGCCGTTGGTGAGATTTCCCCAAGGCGTGAGCACGGCGATGGAGACCAGGATGATCGCCATCAGCGAAAAGCCGAACCACAGTTCCTTGCGTATTTTCACTTGGCTTGCCCCCTGGGCGCGGCATAGGCATCGAGCTTCGCGATGTCCTCATCGTTGACGTGCACCATCTCTTTCAGCTTGTCGACGTCGACTTCCTGGACGTCTTCTTCGCGCGACGGCCAGTATCCCTGCTTGAGGCAGATGACGCAGCGCACGATCTCGACGATCCCCTGCAGGAGGATGAACGCTCCCGCGATCGGAATCACCGTCTTGAAGGGATACACCGGCGGACCGTCCGCGGTGACGTTCGAATGCTCGTCGATGCGCCAGGAATCGCCGGCGTAGTAATAGCCGGCGTACGTAAGCGCGATGATTCCCGGAATGAAGAACACGATGTAGAGAACGAGGTCGATCGTCGCCTGCGTGCGCGGCGCGAAGAAGCCGTAGAGCACATCGCCCCGCACGTGCCCGTTCTGCGAGAGCGTGTACGCGCCCGCCATCATGAAAAGCGTGCCGTACATCATGATCATGGCGTCGAACGCCCAGGCGTGCGGCGCGTCGAGGGCGTAGCGCGAGAACACTTCCCAGGAAATGAACAGCGTGAGGCCGACGATGAGCCAGGAAAAAGCCCGGCCCACGAACGTGCTCACCTTGTCGATGAACAGCAGGATTTTTTGCATGCGTTCCCCTACCCTGAAAAAACAAACACCATCCGGCGATTATGCCGGATGGTGTCTGGCATTACCTTGCGCGCGGCTGGCTCAGGCCTTCTTTTTCTCCGCTGCCCCGGACTGCTTGCCGAAGTAGTGGTTGTAGGCCATGCGGCGGTTGACGTTGTTGTCGAGGTCCCACTTCACCGCGCGCTCCGCGAATTTCTTCTGCGACTCGAGGACCTCGTTGAAGATCGCGTTGTCCTTGCGCTTGGCCGCGGCCTGGTCGTACGCGCCCAGCTGAGCCTGCAGGATCGCGTCCGGCGTCTTGAAGAAGCGCACCTTGTCCTTGGTCTGCATCTCGATGTAGTCCTTGGAATAGCGGTCGATCGCCTTCCAGGCGAGGTCCTGCGAGGCCGCTTCCACGCCGTTCTCGATGATCGCTTTCATCTTCGCCGGCAGGGCGTCGAACTTCGTCTTGTTGAACATGATCTCGAACTGCTCGGCGTTCTGGTGGAAGCTCTGCAGCATGCAAACCTTCGAGACGTCGGGGAAGCCGAGAATCCGGTCGGAAGTCATGTTGTTGAACTCGGCCGCGTCGAGCAGGCCGCGGTCCATCGCGGGCACGATCTCGCCGCCGGGCAGCGCGTTGACCGCGACGCCCATGCCGGTGAACACATCGATCGAGATGCCGACCGTACGGTACTTGAGGCCCTTCAGGTCGCCGACCTTGGTCACCGGCTTCTTGAACCAGCCCAGGGGCTGCGTGAACATCGGGCCGTACGGGAAGGAGACCACGTTGGCGCCGATGGAGGCGTACAGCTTGGTGAGGAGCTCCTTGCCGCCGCCGTACTTGTGCCAGGAAAGCAGCTGCTGCGCGTCCATGCCGAACGCCGGGCCCGAGCCCCAGAGGGCGAGGGCGTTCTGCTTGCCGTAGTGATACACCAGCACGCCGTGGCCGCCGTCGAGCGTGCCTTTGGTCACCGCGTCGAGCAGGCCGAACGCCGGCACCACCGCGCCTGCCGGCAGCACCTCGATCTTCAGCTCGCCGCCGGTCATGTCGTTGACCTTCTTCGCGAAGTCGAGGGCGTACTCGTGGAAGATGTCCTTCGAAGGCCAGGTGCTCTGCCAGCGCATCGAGATCGGGCCCTGCGCTTTCGCGATCATCGGGAAGCCGAGGGTCGCCGCACCGCCCGCTGCCGCCGCGCCCGTCAGAAATTTGCGGCGCGATACCTCAGGTTTTGCCTGTTGATTGCTGCTCATCGATTTTCTCCTCGCTTTGGACTGTTTATGCGCAGGGGATTCGGGACCCCGCGTCGATCTCGTGCTAAGCGCGCGATTCTAACCCCCGCTTCGGAGCCGCCGCAAGGCGATATCACGATACGGAATAAGCCATGGTCGCCGGTGTATCCGCTTTTGCGCCCGGTTTCGCCTTGTGCGGTGCGTTCGGATGCCAGCCGAGCACCATCAGCATCACGAAGAAACCGATGACGTACGCGAGCGCGATGTACCAGCCATGCTTGAGCCACAGGCCGACCGATTTCGCCTGGGGATACATATTGGAGAGCGCGACCCCGGCGCTCGAGCCGAACCAGACCATCGAGCCGCCGAACCCCACCGCATAGGCGAGATAGCCCCAGTCGTAGCCTCCCTGCTTCAGGGCGAGCGCGGTAAGCGGGATGTTGTCGAACACGGACGATACGAATCCCAGCCCCAGCGCGGTCTGCCACGAAGCGGGCGGAAGCTTCTCGACCGGCATCAGGGACGCACATAAGATCAGCGAGAGGAGAAAAATGCTGCCCTTCAGCGCGCCCGGCAGGAGCGACCACGCCGGTCGGCGCCACGTCGCCGTGACGAGGATCGCAGCCAGCACGCCGGCGCCGATGAACGGGAAGCTGTCTGAAATCGCGCTGAATCTTGTGTTTACGACGACGTTGATGGCGATCGCGGTCACCAGGATCACGGCGACGATGATCAGGCGCGGCCAATCGATCCGGGCGCCGGCCGCGCCGTCCTTGGTGATCGGCGAGTGGCGGTGTTGCTGCATCGCCGCAGGGATGCCGAAAATGAGCAGCGCGACGGCGGCGGGAAGAGCGGCCTCGAGCACATCGAGCGGATCGACGCCGTCGATCCACATCATGGTCGTCGTGGTATCGCCAACCACGCTGCCCGCGCCGCCGGCGTTGGACGCAGCGACGATCGCGGCCAGATAGCCGATATGGACCTTGCCGCGAAACACGGTTTTCGCGACCGTGCCGCCGATCAGCGCCGCGGCGATGTTGTCGAGGAACGAGGACAGGACGAAGATCATCGCCAGCAGGACGAAGCCGCCTTTCCAGTCGTCGGGCAGGAACTTAGGCAGCACCGCCGGCACCCGGCTTTCCTCGAAGTGGTTCGAGAGCAGCGCGAAGCCGAGGAGCAGGCCGAGAAGGTTCGCGAGGATCACCCATTCGTGCGCCATGTGCAGCGCGAGCCCGCCCACCCCGGGTCCGGTCTTGAAGCCGGTGAAGCCAAGCTTGTAGAGGACGATCACGCCGAGGCCGATCAGCGCCACCTGGAGCGTATGGTGGTGGAACAGCGCCACGCCCGCGAGCGTGAG
>CAYOVM010000045.1:15332-19118 GCA_964407355.1 uncultured Enterobacteriaceae bacterium | reverse complement strand
GCCGGGCGGGAACGGCACCATGAGACGGATGGGCTTGGCGGGGTAAGGCTGTGCTTGCGCCGCGGCGCTTCCTGCATGCAGAGCCGCGACGGCGAGCAGCGCCGCGACGGCGAGACGTGATGGGTTCATGTTGGATCCTCCTCCTATAGTTGTTGTGAACGGATTTTAAGCAGATTCGACTCGCATCCGTCCATGGAAATTCCCAAGTGGCCTTGACCTGACGGGGTGCTCGCCGCGACAGCGTGTCGATGCGCGGTGACACGAAAAAAAGGAATATTTCACGCTATTCCGGATAGACAGCCTTAAAAGACCTACGCCAGACTGACGTCAGCTAACTCGCATCAGGATTTGAGGGGAGCTGATGGCACTGATGAACGAAGGCGTAGAGCGGCGCGTGCGCGGCGTGCTGTCCAAAGTCGCGAGTTTTCCGCCGGACGACGAAGCTTTCACCCCCGATGCCGACCTCTTCCGCGACCTTGGCGTGGATTCGGGCGCGGCGCTCGACATGCTGCTTTCCCTGGAGGACGAATTCGGCGTCGCCATACCCGACGAGACGTTCGGCAACGCGCGTACGCTGCGCGCCATCGCAAAACTGATCACCGAGCTTGAGGAGCTGAGGAAAAAATGACCGCCGCGCAGATGAGCTTCACAGTGCCGCTTTCGCGTCCGATCGACACGGATCTGGCCGCCGACCTCGAGAAGCAGGCAGTGTACGCATCGATCCACATCAAGCGCCTGCGCGTGAATGCGGAGCGCACCCGCGTGGAGGTGGTGCGCGAGGAAGGCGCCGACGAGTCCGACGTGCGCGTCAAGGTCGAGCGCTACCTCGAGACGATGGTGGCGAAAGCGAGGACGCTGCAGAAGAAGCAGCTCTTGCGGCACGAGCGCCGCGATCCGGCGCCCTACGAGACCGGCGTGTACGCCGAGCTCAAGCGGCGCGAGTGGGTGCACGAGCTCGGGCGCGGCCAGGTGGGCCTCGCCGGGCCGGCGCTGCGCCTCGCGCAGGTGCTGGACGCGCGCTGCGCGAAGATGGGCATGCAGCTCTTCGACGCGGCGCCGGAGTCCTATCCGGCGCTCATTCCCTCCGAGGTCCTTGGCCGCTGCGGCTATTTCGCGTCCTTTCCGCAGAGCGTCTCGCTCGTCTCGCACCTCGTCGAGGACTACGACCTCATCGAGGAGTTCCGCCAGGCCAACGCCGGCTCGCCGAGCCTCACCGTGCCGCGCGCCGCGGCGCTGCCCACGCCCGAGGCCTGCCTGACGCCGGCGGTCTGCTACCACACCTACCAGTCGCTCGAGGGGCGCCAGCTCTACGGGATCGGCTACGCCGTCACGTCGATGGGCAAGTGCTTTCGCTACGAGTCGAAGAACATCACCGGCCTCGACCGGCTGTGGGATTTCAGCATGCGGGAGATCGTCTTCATCGGCACCGAGGGCTGGGTGTCTGCGCAGCGCGAGCGCGCGATCCGGGCGGTCGCCGAGCAGGTGGCCGAATGGGACCTCGACTGCGCGGTCGAGACCGCGAACGACCCGTTCTTTCCTACCGTGCACACCAACAAGGCCTACTGGCAGATGCGCTCGGATCTCAAGTTCGAGGTCCGGCTCGGCGTCGAGCCGGGCCCGGCCGGCGAGCCGCGCACCCTCGCCTGCGGCTCGTTCAACCTGCACGAGAACTTCTTCGGCAAGACCTTCAACATCACCCTTCCCGACGGCCAGCCGGCGTTCACCGGCTGCGTCGCCTGGGGCCTGGAGCGCTGGGTGCTCGCCGCCTTCACGCAGCACGGCTACGACCCGCGGCGCTGGCCGGCGTCGATCCGCGACGAGATCTTCGGATGAGGGCGCGCTAGCCCGGCGTTGCCGGGCCGGCGCATTCCCGGTCCGCCCACGAGGCGAAGCTGCGGTAGAACGCCTGCGAGCGCAGCTCGGCGGAGAGCCATTCCATGAGCTCGCGCGCCTGGAGCCGCTGCCCGGCGAGGCAATGGTGGAAGACGGTCACGACCTGCGCCTTGGGCGTGAGCGCGAGGAAGCGGCTCCGGTCCACGTTGGCATCGGGCCGCTGGCGCGTCGCGAGGGCGTTCACCGCGAGGTGCTCGGCGGCGAGCGGATCGGCGGGACCGGCACGCGCCGCGATCTCGGCCACCGTCGCGCCGCTTCCCAGCAGCCAGCGCGGCAGGTCGACGAGCTCCGTATGGCGCACCAGCTCGGCGACGTCGCTCCAGAAGTTGTAGCCGGGGCGCTGCAGCTCGGGATAGGACGCCGCCTCGAGGATGGCGCGCCGGCGAAAGCCGAGCCGGCTGTCCCTCACCAGCGCTTTGGGAAGAACCCGTGCGGCCCACGGGCTCGCGTCCAGGCGCTCGCGGCCGCGTTCCGCGTCCATGAGCCAGGTATAGCGCGGCGTCGCGGGCTCGGCGAAAAGCGCGGAGCGCACGCGGCGCGGATAGTCGTCCTCGAGCGGCGCATCCTGCGCGGTGAGCCCGCGCAAGGCGCCCGCGTCCGCCATGAACTGGCCGACGAGCTGCTCGGGCCGGTCGATGCCGATGCGCCGCAGCTCGCGGCGCGGCCCGGGCAGGGCCCACAGGCGCGAGAAATTCTGGCGCGACACCGGCGCGAGGCCGCCGCGGCTGCCGGCGAGGATCCAGTCGCGGTTCAGGCCCGACCAGAGCGAGCAATCCTCGAACGCATCGCAGAACGCGCGGATGATCGACATCGCCTCGCCCTCGAGAAGCAGGTACGCCGGCAGCCAGTAGGTCGCCATGCCGCCGGGGTTCAGGCGCTCCCTCATGAGCGCGAAGTACTCGCGCGTATAGAGCGACGCCACGCCGGCCATCTTCGGCGGCGGCGGCTCGCCGGTGATGAGGTCGTAGCGCTTCGCGCTCTGCTGCAGGAAGAAGCGGCCGTCCTCGACGTGTACGCGCACGCGGGGGTCTCGGAGGGGGTGGCGATGCGGGTCCGGAAATACGACATCGCTCATTTCGAGGATGTCGCGCGACACGTCGACCACGTCGATGGCTTTCACGTCCGGAAGGTCGGTGAGCGCGGCCGCGGTCGCGCCGACGCCGAAGCACACGAGCAGCACGCTTTCGATGCGCGGATGCAGCGCCGCCGGCAGGTAGGCGAAGAGCTTCATGTAGCGCTGCACCCCGACCGCGGTGGAGGCCATGGAGTAGGAGTTGGTCGCCAGGCGCAGGAACAGCGGCTCGCCGAGGAAGTCGTGCGACAGATAGAAGGTGGTCTGGACGAGCCCTTCGCGCGCCGCGACGAGGCGCCCGCCGAAGCGCTCCTCCACGCCGTGGTAGTAGGTCCCGGCCATCCTGCCGAACGGGAAAAGGGCGAGCGCGAGGAGCGCGACGAGCGCGGGCCGCAGGCGCCGCCAGCGGATTTCCTCGCGGGTCGGGATGACGAGCGCGATCGCGCCATAGAGGAGCGCCAGCAGGAAGAACGAGCGCTCCAGCCCGAGCCAGGGAAGCAGCACGAACGCCGCGAGCAGCGCGCCGAGCATCGCGCCCGCCGTGTTGGCGAGCGTGAGGGCGCCTGTCGCGGCGCCGGCGTCGCTTACGCGCACGCGCAGCCGGTCTCCCAGCGCCGTGAAGAGAAAGCCGGAGAGCAGCGCGACCGGCCCCATGAGGAAAGCGGACAGAAGCAGCGTGACGAGGACGAAGTCCGTTTGGATGGGCGCGAGAAGGCTCGCGAGGGCGCCGAAGCCCGCATAGGTGGCGACGAGTGCGACCGCCGATCCCGCCGCGGCGAAGCGCGCGACGCCCTCCGGCAGCCGGCCGCGCCGCGAGAGCC
>CAYOVM010000045.1:13823-15232 GCA_964407355.1 uncultured Enterobacteriaceae bacterium | reverse complement strand
GGGAGGAGGACGATCTCCGCGAGCAGCGTTCCCGCGAGCGCGCCCAAAGTATTCATGCCGTACAGCCGTCCCAGCGCTTCGCCGTAGTTGCCGGTGAGCGTTTCCAGGGGCTTCGCGAGCAGCGGCAGGGTGGCGCCGAGCGCCGTGGCCGGGATCGCCATGAGCACGAAGGCGATCGCCAGGCGAAGCGCGTTGAGCGCTGCCGCGTCGTCGAGAAACGGCGCGAGGAGCGGGCGGAAGAGGGCGGGCAGGAAAGGGAAGGCGGCCACGAGCAGGGCGCCGGAGAGCGCCGCGATCGCCTCCAGGACCGCGTAGGCGCGCAGCCGATCGGATACGCGGCGCGCGAGCTGGATCGCGGCGGCATTGCCAAGAGCGAGCCCCGCCATGAAAGCCCCGGCGACGAGCGCCGCCGCCCAGACGCTGTTGCCCACGATCAGGCCGGTCTGGCTGAACCAGACATTCTCGAAGACCAGCGCTCCGGCCCCCGACAGAAAGAACAGGCCGTAAAAGGCGGCGGCCGTAGCCGGGACTGCGGGCGCGGTCTTTGGTTTTTCCATCGCCGGTAGTATTACCATCCAATCCGCAACCGCGCACGCAGCCTCCCCCCCGCAGACCAAGCCAAGGAACCGCATGCTCAAAGGAAAGACCGCCCTGGTGACCGGCTCGACGTCGGGCATCGGGCTCGGAATCGCGACGCGCCTCGCCGCCGAGGGCGCGAACGTGATACTGAATGGATTCGGCGATGCTTCGCTGATAGAGAAACTTAAAAGAGATTTGGCCGAAAAAAGCGGCGCCGCGGTGACGCACGACCCGGCGGACATGACGAAGCCCGGCGAGATCGCGGCGATGCTGCAGAAGGCCATCGCCGAGTTCGGCGCGGTGGACATCCTCGTCAACAACGCCGGCATCCAGCACGTCGCGCCGGTCGAGGAATTCCCGCCGGAGAAATGGGACGCGATCATCGCGATCAATCTCTCCTCGTCGTTCCACACGGTGCGCGCGGCGCTGCCGGCGATGAAGAAGAAGCGCTGGGGGCGGATCATCAACATCGCCTCCGCGCACGCGCTGGTGGCGAGCCCGTTCAAGGCGGCCTACGTCGCGGCGAAGCACGGCATCGCCGGCTTCACGAAGACGGTGGCGCTCGAGACCGCGCAGGAGGGCATCACCGCGAACGCGATCTGCCCCGGCTACGTGCTGACGCCGCTGGTCGAGAAGCAGATCCCGGACACCGCGAGAGCGCGCGGCATCTCGGAGGAGGCGGTGAAGCGCGACGTGCTGCTCGCGGCGCAGCCGACGAAGAAGTTCGTCGGCATCGACGAGGTCGCCGGGCTCGCCGCCTACCTTTGCGCCGCGGAAGCCGCGTCGATCACGGGGGCGATCCTGTCGATCGACGGCGGCTGGACGGCGGC
>CAYOVM010000045.1:12063-13723 GCA_964407355.1 uncultured Enterobacteriaceae bacterium | reverse complement strand
ATATGGAGTACGTGAAAGTCCTGTTTCCGACGGACCGCTTCGTCTACATCGACGGCGAGAAGAACGGCAACACCAACGAGGTGCTGCGGGTCGAGGCGGGCACGCACGTGTTCGAGCTCGGCGCGCTCGCCAACTACCGGCCCGCGTCGCGCAAGGTGACCGTGGAGGACACCACGGTGCTCGAGCCGATGGAGATCGCGTTCTACCGGAAAGACGACTGATCGTGCGCGCCCTCGCCGTCATCGCGTGCGCGCTGTTGACGGCGTGCACGTCTTTTTCTCCGGCCAATCCTCCGCTCGCGAAGTACGAGCCGGACGCGGGCTATCGCTTCGAGCGGCTGGAGCGCGGCGACAACAGCGACGGGCTTTTCGTCATCGTCACCTTTTCCGGCGGCGGGACGCGCGCCGCGGCGCTCGCGTACGGCGTGCTCGAGGCGCTGCGCGACACCAGCATCGAGTGGGACGGGCGCAGGCTCGCGCTGCTCGACGAGGTCGACGTGATCTCCTCGATCTCGGGCGGCAGCTTTCCGGCGGCGTACTACGCGCTGCGCGGGCGCCGGATCTTCGATGAGTTTCCGGACCGCTTCCTCTACCGGCCGCTGCAGAGCGATCTGCTGAAGCTCGCGCTCTCGCCGGCGAGCTGGCTCAAGCTCGCGGCGCCGGCCTACGGGCGCAGCGACCTCGCGGCGGAGCTCTATCACCGCGAGGTGTTCGGCGGCGCCACCTACGCCGAGCTGATCGCGAGCAACCGCCGGCCGTTCGTGATCCTCAACGCCACCGACATGACCACCGGCACCCAATTCCCGTTCATCCAGGACCAGTTCGACCTGATGTGCTCCGACCTCGCGGGCGTGCCGCTCGCGCGAGCCGCCGCCTCGTCGTCGGCGTTCCCGGGCGGCCTTACCGCGCTCACGTTCCAGAACTACGCCGGCCGCTGCGGCTACCGCCACCCCGAGTGGGTGCGGCTCGCGGCGCAGGACCACGCCTCGCGCGTGAATCCGCGCCGCACCGCGCGAGCGGAGAACCGGCTCTCGCTCGCCGAGGTGGTGCAAGGGCAAGGTGGCGGCGGACCGGCGCGGCCGTACATCCATCTCACCGACGGCGGCGTCGCCGACAACATCGGCCTGCGCGGGCCGCTCGATGCGATCGCCTCCACGAACCATCCGTGGAGCGTGCTGCGGCTCATGAACGACAAGATAGTGAGCAAGCTCGTGGTGATCGTGGTGAACGCCGCCACCAATCCGGCGACCGAGCGCGACCGCAGCGCCGCGGTCCCGGGTCTCATCGATACCTTGAGCACCGCCGCCACGGTGCCGCTGGACAACTATTCGTTCGACACCGTGGATCTTCTGCGCAAGACGGTGGACGAATTCGACACCGACGCGCGCCTGGTCGAGGGCTGCAACCGGCTCTCCGCCCGCCGCGGCGCACAATGCGCGCTGCAGCTCCCGGCGCCGCACAAGGTCGACCTTTATCCGATCCAGGTGGCCTTCGAGTACATCGCCTCGGCCGAGGAGCGCGCCTGGTTCAAGAACCTGCCGACCACCTTCGAGCTGCCGCGCGAGACCATCGACAAGCTGCGCGCCGCCGGCCGGCGCCTGCTCAGCGAGGATCCGCAGTTCCGGAACCTGTTGAAAGCATTGAACGGCTCGCCGCCGCCG
>CAYOVM010000045.1:7020-11963 GCA_964407355.1 uncultured Enterobacteriaceae bacterium | reverse complement strand
CCGCAGGATCTCAAGTAGTGAAGTGTCCGTCCATTCTCCGCCGTCCGCCCGGTCAAAAAAGCGGCGGCGCCTGTAGTGGCAGTCAATTCCCCTCTTGAATATCTCGCCCGAAGCGGGGCTCGGATTCGTCTCGTAACTAGACTCAAGATAGGAAGCAAATGACTACAGGCAAAGTGAAGTGGTTCAACGACTCCAAGGGTTTCGGGTTCATCACGCCGGACGACGGCGGCAAGGACCTGTTCGCCCACCACAGCAACATCCAGATGGAAGGCTACAAGTCGCTTAAAGAGAACCAGAAGGTCAGCTTCGACGTCGTCGAAGGCCCCAAGGGCCCGGCCGCCTCGAACATCAAGGCGATCTAAGTCCGGGCGCGGCGCAAGCCGCGCCTCACGCTGGATCCAGGAAGCCCGGGAAACCGGGCTTTTTGCTTTTGGGGCCCGCGTGGTGTGCGCTCCGCTCGCTTAGCCGGGGCGCCGCAGCGCCTTCAGGAACGCCGGCTCCCAGGAGCGCGCGGCGACGAGCAGCGTGACGTGCTTGCGCTGCGCGAGCGGCAGGCGCGCATCGGCGCTGTGCTGCTCGGCGTATTCGCGCACGAGCTGCTCGACCTGACGCAGCAACGCCACCCGCGCCTCGCTCGACACGCGTACGACGATCATCCGCATCGCCTCCCCCGGCTCGCCGAAGGCGTGGTCGAAGAAATCGCCCGTTTGCGATTTCACGTAGCGCATGATCGGGCCGTCCGGGATCCACGTGAAGGTGCGCGCGACGCGCAGGCGGATGCGGTTGTTCTCGTGCAGCTCGAGGAAGCCGATGCGCTCGAGCCGCAGCAGCAGCTTCAGGCACTGCGTCTCGTCGAGGGTGAAAAGCTGCACGATCTCGTCGACGCGAAGCTGCTGCAAGGCGCAGATCGCCACGAGCAGCAGCGCCGGCTCCGACGCCAGTTCCTCCTCCTGCTGCAGGCTGAGCTGGTTGATGAGCCGGCTTTCGCGCGGCGCGCCGCGGGCGAGCTCCGCCATTTCCACCTGCACCAGCTCGCAGATCGAGTCCAGGCGCGCGAGCGTGCAGTTGCGGGTCGCGAAGATGCGCTTCACGGTGGCCTGCGAAATCTTGAGGGCCTTCGCGAGGTCGGCGTAGGTCATGCCGCGCGCCTTCAGGTGCATCTTCAGGCCGTCGAACACGAAGGCGGAGGACACGGTGCTTTACCCCTGAATTCGAAAAGGTATCGCTGAATGATACTAGGAGGACCTGTCCATGCAACTACGTATCGGGATGTTGAACTTTACCGCCCCTTCCGGATACTCCGCCGCCGTGGCCGCCTTGGCTACATCCAGGAAAGAGGCCCATGAATCGAAAGCTGCTGGTTGCCTCGGTCACCGCCATCTGCGCGACGACCGCGTTGTCCGGTTGCTACATCGTTCCCATCGACCCGCGTTACCCCCAGCCCTCGGGACAGCCGCTCTTCGTCGGCCAGTCCGGCGGGGTCGTCCCGATCCCCGCGCCGCAGCCCGTACCGACGACGCTCCAGGCGCGGCTCTACCCGCTGAACGAGATGGCCGGGAAGATGGGGGCGCTTAGCGCCACGGTCACCGATTCGATAAACGGCCACGCCACGTTCTCGCTGAATCACGGCGGCGAGCTGCTGCAGGGCGAGGCTTCGAGAGTGGCGCCCAGCTATCCGGGTTTCGGCAACGTGCATCGCGAGGTCTACGGCGACGGGCGCATGCCCTCGGGCCAGCGCGGCATCGCAAGCGCGGCGAGCGCGCGCGGCACGTACGTGAACTGCGAATACGCGCTCAGCGCGCCTAACCGCGGAACCGGCGCCTGCATGTTCTCGAACGGCGCCAAATATCAGCTGCATTTCGGAGCCTGAACAAAGGGCCGGGGGATTACCCCGGCCCTTTTCATTCGGCAACGGGAGGAGGAACGGTCATGCTTTGGTTCATCTTGGGAATCGCCCTCGTGTGTTTCGCCGTGGAAAAATTGTCCCCGGGCTGGGAATTGCCGCCGGTGAAGACCTGGCCGGCAAGGGCGCTGCTGGCGATCTTCATCCAGCTCGGAATCGTGCTGCTGGCCGGAGTCACGTGGGAAGCCTGGCTGTCCTCGTGGTCGCTGCTCGATCTCTCGGCGCATCTCTCTGCGCTCGAGGGCGGGGTCGCCGCCTATCTCGTCGGCAGCTTCGTCTTCTACTGGTGGCACCGCATCCGCCACGAGAGCAGCTTCCTCTGGCGTGCATTCCATCAGCTCCACCACAGCCCGCAGCGCATCGAGGTGATCACCGCCTTCTACAAGCATCCAGCCGAGATGGTGGCCGATTCCGTCATCGGCGCCTTGCTGGTCTACACGCTATTGGGCCTTTCCGCGGAAGCCGGTGTGGTCTACACGGCTTGCACTGCTCTTGCCGAGCTCTTCTATCACGCGAATGTCCACACCCCTCAATGGATCGGCTACTTCTTCAAGCGCCCGGAGATGCAACGGATCCATCAGCAATACCAGCGGCACAAGAACAACTACGGGGATCTCGTCTGCTGGGACATCCTTTTCGGCACGTACGAGAATCCGGAGGACGTCGACTGCAAATGCGGCTTCGACGGTCCTCGGGAGCAGCGTCTCGAGGAGATGCTGCTCTGCAAGGATGTCTACAAATGACGACGCCGCCGGCGCCGCCGGCGACGTCGGGTGAAGCGCTCCGCGCCCTGCTTCGTGCCCCCTATACGCGAGGGCCGCGGCCCCGGCCCATGTGCATCACGAGCGAAACGATGAAGGCGATCAGGAACAGGAAGAACAGCACCTTTGCGATCCCCGCGGCGCCCGCCGCGATGCCGCCGAAACCGAAGACGGCGGCGATGATGGCGATGACGAAGAACGTGAGAGCCCAGCTAAGCATGTCGACCTCCATAAGTTAAGTCGCGCCCATATCCAGCAGCCTGCGTGCCCGGCTGCTGGTCGACTTGGCGCATGCCTTTGCTCGAATGCGACTTTCTTGCTCGCCCCGAGTCGGGATTATTCCTAAGCTGAGCGGATGTTTTGGCGCTGCGAGACGTCGCGCACCATCGCATGGTTTTTGCGTCGAAGCTGCATGGCGGCGGCAAACCGCGAAAGGACGCTCATGACACGCGCAATCGGTGCATTCGCCGGGATTCTCGGAATTTTCCTGCTCGCCGGCGGTGCGCCGGCAGCGCGCGCGCAGGACCTGTCGCAGCCGATGATGCTCGTGGCGACGCCGAACTTGCACGGACCTTACATGCAGACGGCGTTGCTGGTCGTGCCGATGGGCGACAAGCACATCGGTTTCATCCTGAACCGCGCCACCGACGCGACGATGGCGAAGGCGTTCCCCGAGCACGCCCCCTCCGCCAAGGTGGTGGACCCGATCTTCTTCGGCGGCCCGGAAGCCTCGGAGGCGCTCTTCGCGCTGCTGCGCCGCGATCCCGGCGGACCTTCGATCCGCCTGTTCGGCGATCTGTTCATGACCGGCAACGGCCGCAGCATCGATCGCATCATCGAGCAGACGCCGAACGAGGCGCGCTACTTCGCCGGCTTCGTCGGCTGGATGCCGCAGGAGCTCGCGGCCGAGATCGAGAAGGGCTACTGGTACGTCGCCGAGCCGGATCCTGCGCTGGTGTTCGAGAAGCACACCGAGACGATGTGGCAGGACCTGATGAAGCGCCTGGGCAAGCGGCCGGTTCCCACGGCTCCGCGCGCACCCGGCGAGCTCGAGACGCAGCTCGAGGCGGGCGCCCTCGAGGGCTGAGAGCCGATAGAATTCCCCGGATGGTCACCGGGGAGACCTCTTCCGGCAAAGCCGCCGCACCTGTTACGGAGCAGGACGTCCTCGGCCTCACGCCGAAGGGAAGCGGCGAGCTGAGCGAGGCGCGCACTTCGCTGCCGGCGCGGGAGCTCGAAGTGCTGGTGCTGATCGACGGGCATTCGACCGTCGCGCAGATCATCCGCTCGGCGCCCGGCACGGCGCGCGAAGCGGTCCTCCAGACGATCGGCAAGCTGCGCGACGCCGGGCTGGTCAGCGTCACGAGCGAGAGTCCCTACGGCGCGATCGATGCCGGCGACTTCTTCAGCGCCAAGACTCCGGCCGGCGCCACGCCCGGCGACGACGCGGAGGCCGCCGCCGGCGTCTCCTCGCTCCAGCACAAGGGCTACTACGTGCGCATCGCGCGCCGCGCGGGCGATGCGCCGCCGCGCGAGGAAGGCCGCAAGCTCTCGGTGCTGGTGATCGAGGACGAGCCCGACCTCGCGAAGCTGGTCGGCACCTATCTCAAGCTCGAGGATTTCGCGCCGCGCGGCGCCGGCAATCGCGAGACGATCCTCGCCGAGCTGCGCAAGGCCGATCCGCTCGATCTCGTGCTGCTCGACGTGGAGCTGCCCGACGTGAACGGCTTCGACGTGCTCGCAAGCATGCGCCGGCATCCCCGGTTCAAGTCCGTGCCGGTGATCATGCTGACGGCGTGGGCGACCCGCGAGGCGGTGCTCAAGGGCCTGCACTGGGGCGCCGACGGCTACATCACCAAGCCGTTCGACGTGGAGGTGCTGATGCGCGCGGTGAAGACCGTCCTTGGCATCGAAGGTCCGGAGCAGGACATGGAGCTCGGGAAACCCGATCTCTAGCCGGGACGGGAAGCGCGCCCCGTAGGCGAAACTGCGAGCGGCACGTCGTTTGCTGTAATCCGTCGGGTAAACCCAATCCCGACCTTTCCCTTTCACGGAGGAGATATGGAACAGCAGCCCCAGACCGACAGGACTTTGAACAAAATGCGCGACATTCCCGCCCGCGCGGAGGACGTCGCCTATGACGCGCGCGCCAAGCTGAACCAGACGGTGGAGCAGATTTCCGGCAAGGCCCGGGAATACGTGCGCTACGCGGACCGGCGGGTGCAGCAGAACCCGTGGACCTCGGTGGGGATCGGCTTCGGCGTCGGCGTGCTCTTCGG
>CAYOVM010000045.1:0-6920 GCA_964407355.1 uncultured Enterobacteriaceae bacterium | reverse complement strand
GGGCCGCCGACCTGGCCCACCATGATGATCAGGAACGACAGCCCGAGGATCATGCCGATCGCGCTGCGCCCGAAGTAATCGGCGCGCAGCGCCTGCATGAACGGGCCGCGCAGCCCCCAGGCGACGCCGTGCAGCACGGCGAAGCCGGCCACCATCGCGAGATTGAACGCATAGGTGAGCAGCAGCAGGCCGCTCATGTGCATCAGCATGCAGACCGCGGAGATCAGCCGCTTGTCGTAGCGATCGCCGATGAGCCAGCCGATCAGCACGCCCCCGATCTGCGACACGGTCACGAAAGTGAATATGAGCGCCGCCTGCGCGACCGTGTAGCCCAGCCCTTCCTTGAGGTGCGCGATCGCGTGCACCACCACCGCCTGCACCACGAACAGCGCGAAGCCGTGGCCGAGCGAGAGCAGCCAGAACGCCGGCGTGCGCACCGCCTCGCGCGCGGTGAAATCGCGGGTCGAGGCTCTTTCCAGTTTCTCTTCCACCGAAAGCTGTGAAGGGCGCTCTTCGGCGATCCCGTCCACGGTCTCGCCGCGGTCGGACGGCCGGTTGTAGATCATCGAGGCGAGCCACGAGCCGACCACGACCGCGATGAGGCCGGAGGCGAAGGCGGTCGCGCGCCAGCCCCAGACCTCCATCGACCAGGCGACCAGCGGCACGACGATGCCGCCCAGGGCGAGGCCGATCGACATGGAGGAGATGGCGCGCGCGCGCCAGCGCTCGAACCAGTGGATGATCGCCACGTTGAGCGGAAAGAAGCCGCAGAAGCCCACGCCGAGCGCGATGACGATGAACGCGCCGTAGAACGCCGGCAGCGTCTCGACCTGGCTGAAGAGCATCAGGCCGACGCCGAACAGCACCACGCCGAAGCGGATGAAGCGCCGCGGGCCGAAGCGATCGAGCATCCAGCCCAGGACCGGGCCGAGGATCGCCACCTCCATCTGGTGCAGCGCCGCCGCGCCCGCGAGCGCGGTCTTGCTCCAGCCGCGCTCCTCGGACAGAACCGCGACGTAGGCGCCGAAGGCCTGCATCATCAGCCCGGCCTGCAGGAATTGCATCCCGGTCGCGGCCCCGACCATCTTCCAGCCGTAGAAAATCTTCTTCATCCTGAGGGTCGTCCCCCTGGGGCGGGAGGGTACAGCAACGCAAGCCGGTAGAATCGCCGGTCAACTCTTCGGAACACCTCTCCTGGAAAGGCCCCATGCCCCTCACCATGTACCAGGCGAGCGCGCCGCGCTTCGCCAACACGCTGCGAAACCTCTCCGCGATCCTCGACAAGGCGCAGGCCCATGTGGACGCGAAGAAGCTCGATCCGGCGGCGCTGACGCAGGCGCGCCTCTTTCCGGACATGTTTCCGCTGGTGCGCCAGGTGCAGATCGCCTGCGACACCGCCAAGGGCGCGGTCGCGCGCCTCGCCGGCCTCGAGGTCCCCAAGCACGAGGACACCGAGCAGAGCTTCGCGGAGCTGAAGGCGCGCATCGCGAAGACGCTCGACTTCGTCGAGTCGGCGAAGCCGGCGCAGCTCGACGGCGCCGAGGAGAAGGAGATAACGCTGAAGATGCGCTCGGGGGACGTGAAATACAAAGGGCTGCAATATCTGCTCGGCCACGCCTATCCCAACTTCTACTTCCACGTGACGACCGCGTACAACATCCTGCGCCATAACGGCGTCGAGCTCGGAAAGAAAGATTACCTCGGCGCCCCCTGAAAGGGCTTACAAAACAGCGAGGTCGGAGGGTGGGCGCGGAACTTGCGGCGCTCCGGAGCATGAAGACCGACCAGCTCGGAAGCATCTCGGCGTACCTCTCCTCCCTCGACGAAGACCTGACGGCGCGGGTCGACGACCTCTTCCGGCGCTATCCCGCGCTGCAGGGTTTTTCAGTACAGGGCACGGAGGTCCTGCCCGAAAGCCTGCGCGAGAACATGAAGCCGAACACCCTCGTGGTCGCCGAGGTCGGCGTCGATCCGCTCTGCGGCTCGGACTATTCCGATCACGTCAGCGACGAGATCGCGGTCGCGCTGCTCGATTTCGTCAAGGACCGGCCGGAAGCCGCCGAGCTGCTGCGCGACCGCACCTTCGCCCGCACCCTGCATTAATCAGGGACAGACCACGTTTTCGAAGCTTCGCGAAACTAAAACGTGGTCTGTCCCTGATTTACCTGTAGTTCGAAAAGCCGTCTCTTCGGAGCTTGCAGGCGGGGCACTCGCCGCAGCCGTAGCCCCAGGCATGCTTCTTCGTGCGCTCGCCTAGATAGCAGGTGTGCGTCTCTTCGATGATGAGCTCCACGAGCGCCTCGCCGCCGAGCGCCTTCGCCATCCGCCAGGTCTCGGCCTTGGTGAGCCACATGAGCGGCGTCTCGAGCGTGAAGCGCGTGTCCATGCCCAGGCCGAGCGCCACCTGCAGCGCCTTGATGGTGTCGTCGCGGCAATCGGGATAGCCGGAGAAGTCCGTCTCGCACATCCCGCCGACCAGGCTGCGGATGCCGCGCCGGTAGGCGAGCGCGCCCGCGAGCGTGAAGAAGAGGAGATTGCGCCCCGGGACGAAGGTGTTCGGCAGGCCTGACGCCTCCATCCGGATCTCGATGTCGTGCGTCATGGCCGTGGCGCCAAGCGCGTTCAGCACGTCCACCTTGAGGACATGGTCCTCGCCCAGGCGCGATGTCCAGCGGGGAAACCGTTCCTTCAGCTTCCCGAGGATCGCCGGCCGGCAATCGAGCTCGACGCGGTGGCGCTGGCCGTAGTCGAAGCCGATGGTTTCCACGTGCTCGTGGCGCTCGAGCGCCCAGGCGAGGCAGGTCGTCGAGTCCTGTCCGCCGGAGAATAAAACCAGAGCCTTCAAAAAACTACTTCTTGGCGCTGCTGGCGAACACGCTGCTGAGGTCGACCTCGTCGAGCTTCACCGCCGCCTTGTTGGCGATCTCGATCGCCGCCTTGGCGCGGTCGGTCTCCTTGGTCGCGGCCTCGAAGGCTTCGGCCATCTTGAAGCACATCGCGGCGAGGGTCTTGGGATCGGGCCGTTTCTGGTCGGGCGCGGCCGGGGAGCCGTAGACGCGCGCGGCGAGGTTGACGAAGATCCGCTCCGCGAGGTCGATGAACGGGTCCTTCGCGATGGCGGCGGTCGGTTTCTTCTCGGCGGGAGCATTCATGGAAGGCAGTTTACTTCAAGCGCGAGGTCAGGAATCGCAGCCTGCCGGCAAGAGAGCTCAGCATGGATTCGGCGAAGCCGGGGCTGGTTTTTACAAGCGCGAGGAAAGCGTCGCGGCTGATCGGCAGCAGGGCGCAATCGGTCTCGGCGCTCGCCGAGGCGAGCCGCGTCGACTGCTCCACCAGCGCGGCCTCGCCGAACACGCCGCCGGGCCCGAGGCGCTCGACGACCTGCTCGCCGATCGCCACCGCGACGCGGCCCTCGGTGACGACGTACATCCGCAGCCCGGCCTGGCCGGCGAGCATGATCTGCCGCCCGCGCTCGAAGTAGACCGGCGGATCGTCGGAGACGCCGCTCACCAGCTTCGCGAGGTGCTTCGGGTCGAACGCCGCGCCCTCGTTCGCCGCGCTGTCCGGCGAGAGCGCGCCGGAGGCTTCGAGCGCCTGGATGGTCTCGCGCAGGCGCCGGATCATCACGCTCATCAGCATCAGCGCGAAGCCGGGCTTCCTGCGCAGCGCCGCCTCGAGCTCCCTGCCGTCGAGCGCGATCACCTTGCAATCGGTGGCGGCGACCGCGGTGGCGCTGCGCGGCGTCTGCGCGATCGCCGCGAGCTCGCCGAAGATCTCGCCCGGCTTCACCGCGCCGATCGTCTTCTTCCCGGCGATCAGCTCGACCTTGCCCGCGAGCAGCAGATACATGTTGCTGCGCTTGAACAGGCGCTTCTTCTCCTGTTCGGCGAAGATGGTCGTGCCCTGGGCGATCTTCTCGGGCGTGCCGGCGGCCTTGAAGAACTCGAGCGCGACGCGCGGATCGTACGCGGCGTCCAGCGCGACGCGCGGGGGCGTGCTCATGCGCGGCTCCGCGCGCGAGGCGCCTCGCTCACTTGTCTTTGAACGGCGCGCCGAGCTGCTTGCACTGCTGGCGCGCGTACAGCGGGCCCGCGGGGCCGAAATTGTCCGGCGGGTTGTTCACCGCGACGATCTTCTCGTTGCGGATGAACACCGTCATCGGGTAGGCGTCGGCCCAGGCGCCGTTCGATTTCTTGTCGCGCACCACCACGCACACCGCCCAGCCGTGCACCTGCGGGTCGAGGCCCACCTGCTTCTGGAACATCTGCTTCGGCTCGGTGGGAAACTCCACGATCGCTTCGGAGGGATCCTTCAGCCTCAGCTTGAGGTAGCTCTTGATCTCGTCCTTCCAGTGGACCGGAGCCGGGCCGTAGTTCACCGAGTCCATCTCCTCCTTCGTGACCTTGGGCGTCTCGCAGCCCGCGAGAAAAGCGAGCAGGAATGAAGCAAGCAGCGCGGTTCGAAGCATAGTGTCTCCTTGCGTTGTACTTTATTTCAGGAGGCCGGCGGCCTTGGCGTCCTCAATATAAGCCTTCGCCTTCCCGGCGAGGAAGGCCGGCATCTTCTCCAGCGTGACGTCGATCACGTCGTAGCCGCCTTCGGTGAGCTTCCTGCGCATGTCGGGGTCCTGGTTCAGCGCGAACATCATGTCGGAGACCTGCTTCTGGACCTCGCGCGGCGTGGGCTTGGGCACCGCGATGCCGCGGTACGCGCCGTCGACCCAGTTGAAGCCGAGCTCGCGGAAGGTGGGCACCTCCGGGAACGCCGGATGGCGCTTCTCGGTGGCGATCACGAGCGGGCGCATCTTGCCTTTCTGCTGGATGGCGAAGGGCAGGTAGCTCATCGCGCCGCTCACGTGCCCGCCGGCGACCGACGACACGAGATCGCCCGTCCCCTTGAAAGGCACGTAGGTGATCTTGATGCCGAGGAGCTTGTTCAGCCGCTCGGTCGCCATGTGGTTCGCCGAGAAGGTGCCCGAGCCGGCGAGGGTGTATTTCTCCGGGCTCGCCTTCGCCGCGCTCACCAGGTCCTGGAAGGTCTTGAACGGGCTCGTGTCCGGCACCACGATCGCGTCCGCGGTGTACTGGAAGAAGTACACCGGCGCGATGTCGTCGGTCTTGTAGCTCACGTTGCCCTCGAGCGGCTGCAGCACGATGTGCGGCAGGTTCACCCCCGCGACGACGTGCCCGTCCGCGCTCATGCCGTTCAGCGTGCTCCAGATGAGCGCCCCGCCCGCCCCCGGGCGGTTGAGCACGATCATGTTCTGCTTGTACTTCTCCTGGAACACCTGCGCCTGCATGCGCGCGGTGATGTCCGATTCGCCGCCGGGGGCGAACGGGATGATGTACTGCACCGGCTTGTCCGGATACGCCGCCGCGGCGCCCGCGGCGAACGCGCACAGCGCTGCCAGCAAGTGTCTTGTGTGTCTTGTGAGTTTCATTTTGTCGTCTTCCAGTCGACGATTGTACTGGCGCCGCGGTAGAAAAGCGCGATCGCCGCGATCTGGACGACGTGGTAGAGGTCGTTGTGGTTGAAATGCTCGTGCAGGGCGAGGCCGCTCGACTGCGCGAGCGCCGCCGCGGCGGAGGCCGCCACGCCGGCGAGGATCCAGCGCGAGCCCGCGACGCGGTGCCTGACGGCGTGCAGGACGAGGACCGCGGCCATGGTTGCCGCGGTGTCGGCGATGACCCAGACGAACTGGTCGTGGCGCAGCATCCAGCCTTCGTACGCGACGAGCTTCAGCACCGCGAAAATAAAAATTCCCCGCCTCATCCGGCCCGAGGTCGTCGCCCTCGACGATCCCGCGAGCATGCAGAAGCTCGCGAAGCCGATCAGCAGGACCGTGAACTTCCAGAGCCACGACGCCGCGAAGTTCGGGATCGACTGCTGGAAGCCGTGGTAGGTGCCGCCGAGGAGCGCGCCGAAGCCCAGCGCGAGGCAGGCCGCGCCCCAGAACGCGCGCGAGCGCTGCGAGTCGCTCTTCATGTAGAGGCGCGCCCCCGCCCAGAGGCACACCGCGGCGAGGGCGTAGTCGGTGGCGAGGGTGACGGGCTCCGTGATCATCGTTGCGCAAGATATACCAGTTCGCCTCTCGCCAGAGGAGGACGCTCCTTGTCCGAACCATGGAATTGCTTTTCCAGCTGTTCATGGTCCGCGACGTCGAGCAGCCGGTACCCGAGCTTCGAAAGGAACGCCCCCGCGGCCTCTCTCGGCAGCGCGGACCTGAACGGCTCGCGCCAGAGCGCGAGCAGCCCGGTGACGAGCGGCGTCGCGTTGTGAAAGCGCGGGCGGCCGTCCGGCGCGGGCTCCATCTGCGTGAAGACCGCGCGACCGCCGGCGCGCTGCAGGCGCGCAAGGGACTCGAAGAGCGCGCCGATCTGCGCGTCGGTCAGGTACATGAGCAGGCCTTCGATGACGAAGAAGGACGGTTTTTGCTTCTCAAGAGGATCCGTCAGCGCCGATTCGAGGCTCGCGCGCGCCAGATCCGCTTCGACGAAAAAAAGATTTTCCGCATCGAGGACAAGACGCTTGTATTTTTGCGTCGCGGGATGATCGACCTCGATGAACTTCACCCGCGGAAATTCCGGCGCGAGGCGCGCGGCCAGGGTGTCGAAGCCGGCGCCGACGATCACGACCTGACCGATCCCCTGCGCGAGCGCCGCGCGCACCGTCTGCTCGATCCAGCGCTTGCGCAGCATGAAATGCGCGAGGAGTCCCGGGATGGTGGCGCGCTCGGCGAGCCGCACCGCCCAGCGCAGCCCTGGCCGCGAGGCGAGCCTGGCGAGCGCGAGGCGATGCGGCGAGACCGCTTCGAGGCAACGCGCGCATATCTCGGCGGCGCCGGTCGGGACGAGCCGAGCGAAGCGCGGGTCTCGCGCGAGGAACACGGTCGCCGCCGCGATCAGGAGCGCGGTCGAGCT
>CAYOVM010000044.1:5002-19214 GCA_964407355.1 uncultured Enterobacteriaceae bacterium | reverse complement strand
CGGCGGGAATACAATACCTAGTAGCTGGAAAAGGAAAGCGCACTAGATACATGGCAACAAAGCCGCAGGTCTACGACGCATCCGCGATCCAGGCGCTGAAGGGCCTCGAGCCCGTGCGCCGGATGCCGGGGATGTACACCCACACGGTGCACCCGCTGCACATCGTGCAGGAGGCGATCGACAACGCCATCGACGAGGCGCTCGCGGGCTTCGGCAGGAAGATCACCGTGTCGGTGCACAAGGACGGCTCGGTCGAAGTCGAGGACGAGGGCCGCGGCATCCCGGTCGACATGCACAAGGAGGAGAAAAAGCCCGCGGTCGAGGTGGCGTTCACCATGCTGCACGCCGGCGGCAAGTTCTCGCGCTCCGGCGACGGCGTGTACCACATCTCCGGCGGCCTGCACGGCGTCGGCGTCGCGGTGTCGAACGCGCTGTCGAAGAAATGCGAAGTCACGGTTTTCCGCGACGGCCAGAAGCACACCATCGCCTTCGAAGGCGGGGAATTAAAGAGCAAATTAAAGAGCGAGAAAATAAAAGACAAGCGTAGCGGCACGATCGTTCGTCTCTGGCCAGACCCGAAGTACTTCGACTCGCCGAACATCCCGATGAACGAGCTCGAGCACCTGGTTCGTTCGAAGGCGTATTTGCTCCCTGGTTTGACAACAAGACTAGTTATTGAAGGAAAAGGCGAGAAGGTCTGGAAATACGAGCGCGGCATGGCGCAGTACTTCGAGTTCATGCTGCAGGGCCGGGAGCTGATCGCGCCCTTGTTCGCCGGCGAGCGGTTTTTCGACGACAAGGCATCGAAGGAGATCACCGACGTGGAGCCCGGCGAAGGCGCGGCGTGGGCGATCGGCTGGGTGCCCGAGGGCGACATCTTCGCCGACAGCCACGTCAACCTGATCCCGACGCGCTCCGGCGGCACGCACGAGGCGGGCTTTCGCTCCGGCATCTTCGAGGCGCTCGCGGCGTTCATGGACACCCGCCAGCTCTCCCCCAAGGGCGTGAAGCTGATCCCCGACGACCTGTGGCAGCGCGCCTGCTTCACGCTCTCGGCGCGCATCGTGCGCACCCAGTTCCACGGCCAGACCAAGGAAAAGCTCACCACGCGCCACGCCGCGCGGCTCCTGGAGATGTGCGTGCGCGACGCCTTCGAGCTGTGGCTGAACGAGCATCCCGAGGAAGGCAAGAAGATCGTCGAGCTCGCCATCGAGCAGGCGCTCGCGCGCCTCTCCAAGGGCAAGAAGGTCGAGCGCAAGAAGTCGAGCGGCATCGCCACGCTTCCGGGGAAGCTGGTCGATTGCGCTTCAGGCGATGTTTCGAGAAACGAGCTTTTTCTCGTGGAAGGCGACTCGGCCGGCGGCTCCGCCAAAGAGGCGAGGGATAAAGACACCCAGGCGCTCCTGCCGCTGCGCGGCAAGGTCCTGAACACGATGTCGAAGGACAGCCGCACCGTTCTCGCCAACAAGGAGCTGCAGGCGATCGCGACGGCGATCGGCGTCGATCCGCATTCGGCGGAGGAAACCGCGGTCGACCTGAGCGGAATCCGCTACGGCAAGGTCATCGTGATGACCGACGCCGACGTCGACGGCGGCCACATCCAGGCGCTGCTGCTGACGTTCTTCTTCATGCACGCGCCCCGGATCGTGGAGAGCGGCCACCTGTATGTCGCGCAGCCGCCGCTCTACAAGGTCGAAGTCCCGTCGCAGGGCAAGGGAAAACCGGCGCGGCGCCTGTATTGCCTCGACGACGACGAGCTGGAGGAAGCCCTGGGCCAGTTGAAAAAAGAGAAGGTCAAGGACGGCAGCTGGGAGATCTCGCGCTTCAAGGGCCTGGGCGAGATGAGCCCCGAGCAGCTCTGGGAGACGACGATGAACCCGGACACGCGGCGGCTGATAAGAATGGATTTAAATAAGGAAAATATTCTTCTGGCAAGAGAGAAATTCGAATTGCTCATGGACTCGGGCGAAGCCGAGGGCCGGCGCAACTGGATGCGCGAGCACTGGAAGACGGTGGAGGCGGACGTCTAATCAGGGACAGACCACGTTTTTCCCGGAGAAGAAATGGCGACGAAAAAGAAATCAAAACAAAAGCCGGCGTGGGAACGAGCGTACAAAGGCCATGTCCTGTGGCTCGGAAAAGCGAAGCTCGGGAAAGTCAGCCTCGCGGAAAAGGGCCGCTACACGTGGGAAGCGGCGGGCCGGGGCGGCGCGGCCGAAGATCTCGACAAGGCGAAAAAAGCGGTCGAGCTCGCGGTCGCGATGGCCGACAAGCAATTGGATTTATTCAATGGATAAGGCGGGCGACGCGCCATGAAATCGTGGTCTGTCCCTGATTTAGGAAACGACGATGGACGATAGAACAGGCGATCTCTTTACTCCCGGCGACGGCGACGACGCGGCGCCGATCGAGCAGCATGCGTCGCACGCCTACCTCGGCTACGCGGTCTCGACCGTCAAGTCGCGGGCGCTGCCGGAAATCGCGGACGGCCTGAAGCCGGTGCAGCGCAGGATCCTCTACGCCATGGGCGACACGCCGGGCGGCGGGACGAGCTTCTCCAAGTGCGCGCGCTTCGTCGGCGAGGTGCTCGGCAAGTACCACCCGCACGGCGACAGCTCCACCTACGAGGCGCTGGTGCACCTCGCGCAGCCCTTCTCGATGCGCTATCCGCTCATCGACGGCCAGGGGAATTTCGGCTCGCGCGACGGCGACTCGGCCGCGGCCTACCGGTACACCGAAGCCAGGCTCTCCCGATATGCCGAGCTCCTGTTGAGCGAAATAGGGGAAGGCACCGTCGATTTCCAGAAGAACTACGACGGCAAATTCGACGAGCCGGTCCTGCTGCCGGCGAGATTGCCCTTTGGATTGCTGAATGGAAGCTTCGGCATTCCGGTCGGCTTCTCGACGCGCATCCCGTCGCACAACCTGAAGGAGGTCGCCGCCGCGGCGGCGCACGTCATCCGGCATCCGCGCGCGAAGCTCGAGGATGTCCTCGAGCTGATGCCCGGCCCGGACTTCCCGGGCGGCGGCCAGGTGATCTCGCCGCCCGAGGAGATCCGGCAGGCCTACGAGACCGGCCGCGGCTCGCTGGTGCTGAAAGCGAAATACGAAAAAGAGCTGCTCGCGCGCGGCCAGTGGCGCATCGTCGTCACCGAGCTGCCGCATGGCGTGTCGGTGCGCCAGGTGATGGAGGAGATCGAGGGGCTCGCCAACCCGAAGCCGGGCCTGGGCAAGAAAGAGGTCTCGCAGGAGCAAAAGCGCATGAAGCAGTTCATCCTCGACCAGGTCGAGGCGGTGCGCGACGAGTCCGACCGCAAATCGAAGCTGCGCCTGGTGATCGAGCCTCGCACCTCGAAGATCGATCCCGACGACATGATGGCCGCGCTCCTCGTGCACACCTCGCTCGAGACGCGCTACGCGATCAACCTCACCTGGCTCGGCCTGGACGGCCTGCCCGAGACCAAGGGCATCGTCGACATCCTGCGCGAGTGGGGCGAGTTCCGCGTCGCCACGGTGCGCCGGCGCACGCAGTTCCGCCTGAAGCGCGTCGAGGAGCGCCACGAGATCGTGATGGGGCGGCTGCTCGCGTACGTCAAGATCGACGAGATCATCAAGCTGATCCGGGCGAGCGAGGACCAGGCGGAAGCCAGGTTGAACCTTCAGAAGAAATTCAAATTCTCGGAACGGCAATCGCAGGACATCGTCGACCTTAGGCTTGGTCAGCTGACCAAGCTGGACGGCATAAAGCTCAACGACGAGAGGAAAGCGCTGGAAGCGGAGCGAAAGGAGTTGAAAGCAATTCTCGGCGACGACAAGGAGCTGAAAAGCCTGGTCGTCTCCGAATTGAAGGACGACGCCAAGAAGTACGGCGATGACAGAAGGACCCTGATCAAGCCGGCGGAGAGGGCGCAGGTCGAGCGCACGGTGGTCGAGGAGCCGATCACGGTGATCCTGTCGCAGAAGGGCTGGATCCGCGCGCGCGCCGGCCACGGCCTCGACGTCACGCAGCTCGGCTTCAAGGACGGCGACGCGCTGCTGCAGACGCTCGAATGCAAGACCACCGACCCCGTGATCGTGCTCTCGGGCTCCGGCAAGAGCTTCACCCTGGACGCGGCCAACATTCCCGCCGGCCGCGGCGACGGCGCGCCGGTGAACACGCTGGTCAATTCCTCCTCCGACGACATCGTGTGGATGGCTTCGGGCGACCTTGGCCGGCCGCTCCTCATGAACAGCTCCGCCGGCCTGGGCTTCGTGTGCAAGCTGGGCGACCTGGTGACGAAGACGCGGCAAGGAAAGGACTTCATGCGGGTGGACGAGGGCGCGCAGGCGCAGCGGCCCTGCTTCATCCCGGACGGCCTCGCCCACGTCGCGGCGCTGTCCTCCGACGCGAGGCTGCTCGTGTTCGCGCTCGACGAAGTGCCGGTGCGGCCGAACGGCGGCGTGGGCGTGCAGCTCATCGCGCTGCCGGAAGAAATCACGCTCAAGGCGGTGGCGATGACCGACGCGAAGTCGCTCGTGGTGTCGGGGATCAAGCGGAAGAACCGCGCCGTCGAGACGCTGAACGCGAAGCAGATCGCCGAGCACGTGGGCAAGCGCGCGCAGCGCGGCAAGCTCTGCGACGTCGGCTTCCGGCCGGATCGGGTGGGCGAACAGGCATGAGGATCTCGTTTCCCGGAAGATGGGCCGTCCTCGCCGCCGCGGTCCTCGCCGGCGGCTGCGCCGGCACCGCGCCGCGCGGCCTCGAGCAGATCGAGACCATCGTGGTGATCTACGCGGAGAACCGCAGCTTCGATCACCTCTACGGCCTCTTCCCGGGCGCGAGCGGCCTCGCCGAGGCGACGCAGGAGCAGAAGACCCAGCTCGACCACGACGGCCGGCCGCTCGCGCAGCTGCCGCCGGTGTACGAGGGCGGCAAGCCCTCGGCGCGCTTCCCGCAGGGCCTGCCGAACGGACCGTTCCGCATCGACCTGCCGCCGGTCAGCCGCGGCATGGACGAGGTGCTGCCCAGCCCGATCCACGCCTATTACCAGAACCGCGAGCAGATCAACGGCGGCAAGAACAACATGTACGTCGCCATGTCCAACGTCGGCGCCTGGACCATGGGCTACTTCGACGGCTCGAAGATGAAGCTTTGGAAGTGGGCGCAGGAATACACGCTCGCCGATCATTTCTTCATGGCCGCGTTCGGCGGTTCCTACCTCAACCACCTCTGGCTCGTCTGCGCGTGCACGCCGCGCGACCCGGGCGCGCCGGAGAGCGCGCGCGCCCGGCTGGATGGCAGGGACAAGCTTTTAAAGAGAGAAAATTCGCCGGCCTCCGTCATGCAAGGCCCGGTGCAGGTGTTCGACGGCCGCATCTCGCCCGACGGCTATACGGTGAACACCGCGCAGCCGCCCTACCAGCCAAGCGGCATTCCGCCCGCGTTCGCGGCGAGCCTCGACTTCGCCGACGAGAAGCACCATCCCCTGCCGCCGCTGCACGAGAAGACCGTCGGCGACACGCTTAGCGCCAAGGGCGTGAGCTGGGCCTGGTACGCGGGCGGCTGGAACGCGGCGCTCGCCGACGGCCGCACGCCGCCGCAGAGGAAGCGCGAGGTGATCTACGCGCGGGGCAAGGACAATGTCATGTTCCAGCCGCACCACCAGCCGTTCAACTACTTCGCGCGCTTTGCGCCCGGCACGGCCGAGCGCGCCGAGCATCTCAAGGACTACGACGACCTCGTCGCCCAGATCGCCAAGGGCACGCTGCCGCACGTCGTGTTCTACAAGCCCTCCGGCCGCTTCAACCAGCATCCGAGCTACACGGACCTCGCGAGCGGAGACGAGCATATCGACGAGCTCCTGACAAAGCTCAGGAACAGCCCGCAATGGAAGCGGATGGCGGTCATCGTGACCTACGACGAGAACGGCGGCTACTGGGACCACGCGCCGCCGCCGTCGGGCCCCGGCTGGAGCGACCGCTGGGGACCCGGCACACGCATCCCGACGCTCATCGTTTCACCGCTCGCGAAGCGCGGCTACGTCGACAAGACGATCTACGACACCACCTCGGTGATCAAGCTCATCACCCGCCGCTTCGGCCTGGAGGCGCTGCCCGGCGTGCGCGCCAACGCGGGCGACCTCACGAACGCTTTTTCCTTCCGGGACTGACCGACTCCGCTGCGGAAAATCCTTTCCCTCGAGGTGAGCGACCTGGCCGGGTGGCTGCGCCCGACGTGGCCGGTCGTCGCGATCCTCGCCGCGGCGGTGCTCGCCGCGCGGTTCTCGCCGCCGCTGCCGCCGTCGCTTCTCGGGCTGCGCTACCTCGGGCCGTACGTCCTGCTCTTCGCGGCGACCGCGGTCGCCGCCTGGTTCAACCGCGAGCGCGCGTTCGTGCTCGCCGCCTCGCTGCTCGCCGCCTTCACGGCGAACGATCTCCTGCCCGACGCGCTCACCTACCTCGCGCTCGCCACGCTCGTGCCGCTCAACACCGTGGTCGCGCTCGCGATCCCGGAGCGCGGCGTGCGCTTCGGCCGCGCGTTGCGCTGGGCGGCGCTCGTCTTCTTCGAGCTGTTCCTGTTCTACTTCATCGACCTGAACGTCGATGCGAGCGAGCCGCTCGACAACTGGCTGCTGCGCTCGCCGCCCACGCCGCTCGTCGCGCGCATCGCCTTCGCGGCCGCGGTGGCGGCGGCGCTGGGACGCGCCTGGTCGAGCCGCACGCCGCTCGAGGTCGCCGTCGCCGGCGGGCTGGTCGCTTTCTTCATCGCCTGCGAGTGGATCGAGTCGCCGTCGCTCTTCGCCACCTTCATGACCGCCGCGAGCCTGATCCTGATCGTCGGCGTGCTGCAGGAGTCGTACCGCATGGCGTTTCGCGACGCGCTCACCGGCCTGCCCAACCGGCGCGCCCTCGAGGAGCAGCTGCGCGCGCTCGAGGCGCCCTACGCCGTGGCGATGATCGACATCGACCACTTCAAGGCCTTCAACGACACTCACGGCCACGACATCGGCGACCAGGTGCTGAAGCTGGTCGCGGCGCGCCTCGCCGAGGTGGGCGGCGGCGGGCGCGCGTTCCGCTACGGCGGCGAGGAGTTCACGGTGCTCTTTCCCGCGCAGCGCGTCGCCGAAGCGATACCGCACCTGGAAGCCACGCGCGCCGCGGTCGAGGCCTACAAAATGGCGATCCGCGGCGCCGACCGGCCGAAGGACACGGAAGAGGGCAGCAAGCGCCGCGCGCCGGGCGTCCCGGCGAAGCAGCCCGATCTGCTGCTCTCGGTCACCGTGAGCATCGGCGTCGCCGAGCCGGGCAGGCGGCTCAGGACACCGGGGGAGGTGGTGAAGGGCGCCGACGAGGCGCTCTATCGCGCGAAGGAGCGCGGACGGAACCAGGTCAGCCGATAGCAGGCACGTGAATTGCGGCGTCTCCGCCTATGCTTGAAAGGAGATACGCATGAGGAAATTCCTGCCGGTCGTCTTTGTCGGCGCGCTAGGCCTGGCGCTGCCGGGCCTCGCAAGCGCTGAGGACGTGGTGAAGCCGGACCTTGGCGCCGGGCCGCATCGGGACCGGTCTGCGCAGAAGAGCGGGGAAGGCCGGGCCCGTCAGCCCATCGACCCGCCCGCGGTCGTGCCGAAGCCGCAGCCGGGCGATGCCAGCTCCGGCTCGTCGGCGAGCCCGCCGAGCACCCCGGACGACGAGCGCTCCGCGCGCGATCGCGAGGACGACGAGCGCAGGGCGACCGAGAGCAAGGACAAGATGAAGAAACGGCCCGGCTACAAGGACAATGTGCCGGCGCCGCGCGCTTCGATCATCTGAGCGATCGCGGTTGTAGTTTTAGGGGAGAATAGGCCGGCGCATGCCGGCCTTTTCTTTTGCGATTCCCGAAGGCGAGATCGAGCTCGTCGCCGTGCGCGCGCAGGGCGCGGGCGGGCAGAACGTCAACAAGGTCTCGAACGCGGTGCACCTGCGCTTCGACGTGCGCGCCTCGTCGCTGCCGGAGCCGGTCAAGGATCGGCTGCTGCGCCGCGGCGACCAGCGCATCACGCGCACCGGCGTCGTGGTCATCAAGGCCCAGCAGCACCGCAGCCTGGAGCAGAACCGCGCCGAGGCCCTCCAGCGCCTGCACGAGCTGGTGGCGGCGGCCGCGCACGTGCCGAAGAAGAGGAAGCCCACCAAGCCTTCCTTTTCATCCAGATTAAAACGCCTGGATGTGAAAAACAAAAGAGCAAAAATAAAAGACCTGCGCCGCAGGGTCGTCGAGTGAACAACGTCCTGCGCGGGGTGATCGCGGCGGTGGAGGAGGAGGGCGAGGCGCTGCGCGCCGAGTTTTATCGCGCCGAGGGGCCGCGCGGCCGGCGCGGCAGCGCGCCCGTCGACACGGAGATGGAGGAGCGCTTGAGGGCGAAGCTGCAGGCGCTGGTGCCCGGCGCGTTCATCGGCGAGGAGACCGGCGCCAGCCCGCAGATCGGCGCCTCGCACGCGCAGTGGCTGTGGCTTGTCGATCCGCACGACGGCACCTTCGAGTTCCTGTCGGGCCGGCGCGGCTCCGCCGTCTCGGTCGCGCTTCTGAAAGAAAATCGTCCGGTGCTGGGCGTGGTCTGCAGCCCGCTCTCGCCCGATCGCGGCCTCGACACGATCGCCTGGGCCGAGGGCGCGCCGGGCGTGCTGAGAAACGGCGTTCCGGTGAAGCGCAGGCTCGCGGGGCGCGGGCTGGCGCCGGGCGAGCTCGTCTGGGCCACGGCGGCCTCGGCGCAGCGGCCGGAGACTTACGCGCGCGCCGCCGAGCCCGCGCGCTTCGTCGCGATGCCGAGCATCGCCTATCGCCTCGCCCGGGTCGCCGCCGGCGACGGGGTCGCGGCGATCAGCATCCACGAGCTGAGCGAGTACGACATCGCCGCCGGCATGGCGCTCGTCTACGCCTCGGGCGGCGTGCTCCTCGATCTGCAGGGGCGCGAGATCGCGCTCTGCGGCGATCCGGCGAGGCGCATCGAGGGCTGCTTCGCCGGAAGCAGGGGAGCGGCGGCGCGCCTCGCGTCTTTTGCCTGGAAAGCGCTCGACGCCGAGCCGAGGCGGGAGCCGCGCGTCAACCTGGGCTTTCCCCGGAAACGGGACGAGCTGCGCCTTTCCCGCGCGAGCGGCTGCCTTCTCGGCCAGGTGATCGGCGACAGCCTGGGCGCGCGGGTCGAGTTCATGAGCGCCGTCGAGATCGCCGCCGCGTATCCCCAAGGCGTGCGCGAGCTCGCCGACGGCGGCCGCTATCACACGCTCGCCGGCCAGCCGACCGACGACAGCGAGATGGCGCTCACGCTTGCGCGCTCCCTGGTAAAAAACAGGGCTTTCGTGAAAGAAGAAGCCCTGTCGGCCTACCGGGAGTGGCTGCAGACCCGTCCGGTGGACGTCGGCGCCACCACCGAGCGCGGGCTGCTCGGCCAGCACACCACCGAGAGCGAGTCGAACGGCTCGCTGATGCGCGTCTCGCCGATCGGCATCTGGGCGGCGGGCGACCCGGAGCGGGCCGCCGACGCCGCGCGCCAGGACTCGCTGCTCACCCATTCGAACCCGATCTGCGTCGAGGCCTGCGCCGGCTACGCGGCGGCGATCGCCGCCGGCGTCGGCGGCGCGGAGCGCCCCGCCATGCTGGCGGCCGCGCTCGCGAACGCGTCCGGGCCCGCCCGCGAGGCGATCGAGCGGGGCGCCGCCGGTACGCCGCCCGCCGACTACGAGAAGAGGGCGGGATGGGTCGTCACGTCGCTGCAGAACGCGTTCTACCGGCTGGGGCGCGAGGACTTCGAGGCGGCGCTCGTCTCCACGGTCGGCTGCGGCGGCGACACCGACACCAACGCAGCGATCGCAGGCGCCCTTCTCGGCGCGGCGCTCGGCCGGGAGGCGATTCCGTCGCGCTGGATCCTGCCGGTGCTCGCCTGCCGGCCCATGGCCGAGGTCGGGGCGCTACGGCCGCGGCCCATGGACTGCTGGCCCGACGACCTCCTCGACGTGGCGGAGGCCCTGCTGAATCTCTAGGGCTGGAGTAATCTCCGCCCGGTGGGAATGCTGAGCCCCGAAATTGCGGCGGCCATCCTGGGCCTTGCGCTGGGATTGCCGCTGGTGCTGCTCTACAACCGGCTGGTGGCATCCCGCGGCGAGGCGCGCCAGGGGCTCGCCGAGCTCGAGGCGCAGCTCAGGCGCCGCGCCGAGCTGGTGCCGCCGCTGCTCGAGCGGGTGAGCGCCCACGCGGCGAACGAGGAACGCATCGTCGCCGCGGTCGCCGGGCTGCGCGGCGCCTGCCTCGAGCGGCAGCCGGCGCCCGAGCGCTTCGGCTGCGAGATCGGGCTCGGCGCCGAGCTGCGCAAGCTCATGCTGCTCCAGGAAACCTATCCGGCGCTCAAGGCGGACGCCCGATTCCGCGACCTGGCAGCGAAGCTGGCGGAGCTCGAGAAGCAGCTCGAATTCGCGCGCCGCTTCTACAACGGCGCCGTGACGCAGTACCTCGCGCGCCTCGAATCGTTTCCGGACACGGTCGTGGCGAAGCTCTTCCGCTTCAAGCCGATGCCGCTATTCGAGAGCGACGCCCGGGGCGCCGAACGGGAATCAGGGACAGACCACGCTTTCCGATAAAAGTCGCCGACCGCGATTCCGGGAAATCGTGGTCTGTCCCTGATTTCTCAGTGCCCGGCGAGGGTTTTCTTCACCCAGTCGAGGATCACCGTGAGGCGCGGCGGCAGCAGGTCCTCCGCCTCGTCGAGGCTCACCCAGCGGAACTCGTGGTGCTCGGGCCGGCCGAGGGCGGTCGAGACCGGCAGCTCGATGTCGTGCTCTTCGGTCTCGGCCAGGTAGTAGCGCGCGACCTTGTTCGCGGCGTAGGGCACGGTTTCCCGGTACTCGTCGCCGAAGGGGTACTCGACCGCGGTGAGCCCGGTTTCCTCCTTCACTTCGCGCTTCGCCGCGCTCAGCTGGTCCTCGCCCGGCTCGACCAGGCCCTTCGGAAAATCCCAGTTGTTGTAGGCGCGCAGCACGAGGAGCCGGATGCCCTCCGGCGTGCGGCGAAAGACCACGGCGCCGGCGGCCCGGATCGGTTTTTTTTCCGAGACTCGCATTCCCTGAAATCTTTTTCTACGAAACCTTCAATAGCTCGACTTCGAAGATCAGGGTGGCGTTCGGCGGGATCACGCCGCCCGCGCCGCGCGAGCCGTAGCCGAGCTCGGGCGGAATGGTGAGCTGGCGCCGGCCGCCGACTTTCATGCCGGCCACGCCCTCGTCCCAGCCCTTGATCACATGGCCCTGGCCGAGCGGGAACACGAACGGATCGCCCCGGTCCTTGCTGGAATCGAATTTCTTGCCCTTCACGCCCTTCTCGAAGAGCCAGCCGGTGTAGTGAACCGAGACCTTCTTGCCGGCCGCGGCGGTGTCGCCGTTGCCCGGCGCGAGCTCGTCGATGACGAGGCCGCTAGCAGTCTTGTCGCCCATGTCTGTCCTCACGAAGGAAGGACGGACATTCTACTCAGTCGACGAAGAACTCGACCACCTCCTGCGTTCCGCTGCGCGACTGGCCGCAGGCGATCCAGCCGTGCTTGCGCAGGGTGATCTCCTCGCGCCTGAGGAGGAGCTCGGTGTCGCCCTCGAACGTGACGAAGGTGCCGTTGGTGCTGTGGTCCTTGAGCAGCCACTTGTCCTGGCGCCGCTCGATGGTGCAGTGGCGGCGCGAGGCCATGTGGTCGGCGATGGCGATGCCGCAGTCGGTGTCCCGGCCGATGTCCACGGAGTCGTTGTCGCGCCGGCGCGTGATCTCCTTGCCGCGGTACTTCAGGCGCAGCACCGAGGTCGGGGCGCTCGCCTTCAGGCGGCCGGTGGCGAACACCGTCGTGTCCTCGTCGGTGCGCCGCCAGACCATCTCGCACAGGATCACTTCCTCGGCTTTTCCCTTCACCTGGATCTTGTAGAGCTCGCGCATCGAGCTGCGGATCACGGGGTTGAGCAGGTTCGCGGTGATGCTCGAGGTGATGATCTGGCCCTTCACCGCGGTCGCGACCAGGCGCGCCGCGAGGTTCACGGTGTCGCCGAAGACGTCGTTGTCCTTCTGGATCACCGGGCCGCCGTGAAAGCCGATGCGCAGGCCGAGCTTCGCGCCGGAGACGATCGGCATCTGGTCGACCGCGGCCTGCATCTCGGCGGCGGCGGCCGCCGCGGCGTCGGGCATGCGGAAGATCGACATCACCTCGTCGCCGATGGTCTTCACCACGCGGCCGCCGGCCGCCTGGGTGGCGCGCTTCATCGCGTCGATGCACCCGCCGATCGCCGCATGGGCGATCTTGTCGCCCAGCGTCTCGTAGAGCTTGGTGCTGTCGCTCACGTCGGCGAACAGCACCGTGGCCAGGCGGCCAGGCTCGCCCACGAGCGATGAAACGGTGGTGTCCTCGACGGCCATGTCCCCGATTGTAGGAGAGAATCCCACGCTATTTCATCAATCGTTCCATGAGGGGGAGCCATGTTCCGCAGCATCCTCGAGGCAGGCAGGATCCATCCCGCTATCCGGGAGAAAGTGGCGACGTACCGCACGGAAATGGTGAAAGAGGTGGAGGCCGCGATTGCCGCCAACGCCGTGGTGGTGGTGGGGATGCGCCAGAACCCGTTCCCGCGGCGCGCGCGCCGGATGCTCGACGCCGCGGGCATCGCCTACGCGTATCTCGAATACGGCGGCTATTTCAGCGAATGGCGTCGGCGCCTCGCGCTGAAGATGTGGACCGGCTGGCCCACCTTCCCGATGGTGTTCGTGAAAGGCGTGCTGGTGGGCGGGGCACAGGAGCTGAAAAAGCTCCTGGATACGGGCGAGCTGAAGAAATAAGGTCGACACTCAAAAGCGCGATCTATCTTTTCCGGCAGGCGCGCATGTCGGCCTCGGTCATCACCGGCTTGTACTGGCAGGGCGCCGCGGCATGCTGGGGACGCTCTTTTCCGGCGCCTCTTTTAGGCGCGTGCTCCGTGCCGGCGGGGCGCGTCTGCTTCGGGCCCTTCCGCTCGAACGCCGCCTCGTTGCGCTTGTGGGCGGGATCGCGCGCGCGGTCCGCGCCGAGCGAAGCGCCCGACGTCAGAACCAGCACCACGATGAACAGGATCGCGGTGAGCGCTACAGTCTTGGACAGCTCCATGGGCCGCTCCGCTGCTTGTCCCCGCAAGCAGTCTTGCACCCGGGCTGGCGGGCGTCAGCCAACTTATTCACGCCCGCTATAAAGGAACTACCGAAAGCGTCTGGCGGCGCCGCCGGTACGCCCCTTTTTTTGCCGTCCGTACGGCGGGGCCGGGCGCTCCTCAACGGCCTGGGGCCGGGGCTCGAGGCCCGGGATCACCATCAGCGAGAGGTTGCTGCCGGTCGAGCGGGCGAGGGATTTCACGAGGTGGCGCTCGCCGCGGCTGAGGAAGGTGACCGCCACCCCGGCGCGCCCGGCGCGCCCGGTGCGGCCGATGCGGTGCAGGTAGTCCTCGCTCTGACTCGGTGCATCGTAGTTCACGACGAGGTTGATGCCCGGCACGTCGATGCCGCGCGCGGCGACGTCGGTGGCGACGAGCACGCGCATCCGGCCGTCGCGCAGGCGCTGCAGCGTATGGGTGCGCTCGCGCTGGTGCATATCGCCGTGGAGGGCGCCTGCGGCGAAGCCCTTGCCCTGCAGCGAGAGCGAAAGCTCGGCCGCCGAGCGCTTGGTCGAGGTGAAGACGAGCGCCTGCTCCACTTCGGTCTCGCGCAGCAGCGCGTCGAGCATGCGCTCCTTGTGGTTGCCGTTGTCGGCGAAAAGCGCGTGCTGCGTGATGTCGGGACGCGTCTCGCGCGCCGGCGCGACGTCGATGCGCTTCGCGTTCTTCGTCACGCGCTGCGCGAGGCGCCCGACCACGCCCTCCAGCGTCGCCGAGAAAAGCAGCGTCTGGCGCTTCGCCGGGACGCGCTCGACGATGGCGTCGATCTCCTCCTGGAAGCCCATGTCGAGCATCCGGTCGGCTTCGTCGAGGACCAGGATCTCCACGCGCGAGAGGTCCGCGCTGCCGCGGTCCATGTGGTCCTTCAGGCGGCCCGGCGTGGCGATGACGATGTCGACGCCGCGGCGCAGCTGGCCGAGCTGCACGCCGTAGGGCATGCCGCCCACCAGGCAGGCGCTGTGCAGGCGCTGCGCGGCGGCGTAGCCGTGCGTGGCCTTCTGCACCTGCATGGCGAGCTCGCGCGTCGGCGCGAGCACCAGCATGCGCGGGCCGC
>CAYOVM010000044.1:0-4902 GCA_964407355.1 uncultured Enterobacteriaceae bacterium | reverse complement strand
CGCCGGCGCCATCAGGCGCGTGAGGCCGGGGAGGATGAACGCCGCGGTCTTGCCGCTGCCGGTCTGCGAGGACACGAGCAGGTCGCCGCCCGCGAGCGCGGCGGGAATCGCCTGCGCCTGCACGGACGTGGGCTTGGTATAGCCGAGCGCGGTGAGAGTCGCGAGAAGGGACGAATCGAGGCCGAGCGTGGAGAAGCTCATGGTGTTCCTTGGGTGTGATTGACCCAGGAAGACCGCGAGCCCGGGGTGCTGCATTGCAGCGAGGCGCGCACTCTACATGATTTCTTTAAATTAATCTCAGCTTTTGAAAAGAAATAAAGAGCTCGCGGCACGCCCAGGCATCGGTCGCCGCGTAGGCGATCTGCTGCGGCGACAGGCGCGGCGCGGCCCAGTTGGAGGTCTTCGTGCCTTTCGGAATCCGCAAGCCGAGGAAGATTCCGGCGAGGTTGCGCACGCCGGTCTGCTTCAGGCCGTGGCGCTTCGCGACGCTGCCGAGGTCGACGATCGCCTTTTCGTCGAACGGGAACAATTTCTTCAGGTTGCGCAGATCGTCCGCTACCGAGACGCCCGCTTTCACGAGCCGCTCGCAGGCGAGCATTTCAGCCATCGGCGCCGCGAAATCGTGCCGCTGCAGCTGGAAGAGATACACCGCGCGTGCCGTGGCCACTTGCGCGAGGCAGGGGAGGTAGCTCTCGCCCTTCCTGAAAGCGGGGCGCGTTTCCGTATCGAATCCCACGACGCTTTCCGCAAGGATGTCCGCCATTGCCGCCGCCAGGTCCCCGGACGTCGCCACCAGGCGCACGGCGCCCTCGTAGCGCAGGATCGGCAGGTCCATCATGTCTTCGTGGGAGATCCTGCGCAGTATTTCCGGCGGAAGGGCCGGGGGAGGGCTCGGGTTCACGCCGGCGATAGTAAGCGGTATCCGTGCTGCGGTAAGCTGAATCATGCTGCGCCTGGTGCTCGACACCAACATCTGGCTCGACCTGCTGGTCTTTCGCGATCCGGGCATCGCGGCGATCTGCGAGGCGCACGCGGCGCGCCGCGCCGAGATCCTGGCCGATGCCGAAGGCGAGGCCGAGCTCACCCGCGCGCTCGCCTACAACTTCGGCAAGCACACGCTCGACGCCGCGCGGCAGGCGGCGCGCATCGCCGAATTCCGGCAGATGTCGGTGCACGCGAAGTCGAAGACCGCCCTCGCCGGCACCGCCACGCTGCCGCTGTGCCGCGATCCGGACGACCAGAAATTCCTCGAGACCGCGCTCGCGGTGCATGCCGACATCCTCATCACGAAGGATCGCGCGCTCCTCGATCTGGCGAGGCGCGTCCCCTTCCGCATCCTCACGCCCAAGGACTTCGCCGCGCTCCACGCAAATGCCGATCAGTCCTGAGCTCCTCGACGCTTACAGGAACGCCGACTACGTGGTCTTCGGCCACCAGCGCGGCGCGCCCGAGCTGGTGATCCGCATCGACCAGGCGAACCCCACGCTCGACGAGCTGCTGGAGCACAACGAGGCGAGCACCGCGGCGTTCGTGACCGCCTGCAATCCGCGCGGCGAGAAGAAGACCTACGAGGAGAACGAGGCCGCGGCGGCGGCGCTGCGCGCCTCGCCGGCCCTGATCGGCTATGCGTGGTTCAGGGGCGAGGGCCGCGACCCCGAGGCGCGCTGGCCCGCCGAGCCGAGCCTGCTCATCGTCGGCATGCCGCGCAAGGAAGCGGAGCAGCTCGGCGAGGCGCTCGGCCAGAACGCGATCGTGTTCATCGAAAAAGGCGGCAAGCCGCAGCTCGTGCTGATCGCCTAGCGCTTTACTAGTCCGACCGGCGCAGCCCCCGCGCCGGAGCTTTTTTCGCGGATCGGCCACACTCCCGCAGAGAAAACGAGAGAGGAGGACTCCCGTGCGATCCCTTGCGCCCCTGATCCTGTCCGGCCTGATCGCCGCGGTCCTTTCGCCGCCCGCGAGCTCCGCGGACGAGAGGGACCGGAGCAAGGCCGGCGCGGGCGCCTCCACCGAGGGCGGCGCCAGCCTGGGCGGCACCGGCATCGACCCGGGCGTCGCCAACCCGCGCGGCGTCGACGAGCGCGACCGGCGCCTCAAGCTCGAGCGCAAAGTTCCGGCCGACAAGGGCGGCGCTTCTTCGGCCGGCGCCACCCGGCCGCACGGCGATCTGAGCGAGGAAGCCGACCGCCAGGACGAGGAGTTCCGCAGGAAACAGGACGCCGAGCGCCGGAAGTAGCCAAAATCGGGGTCAGACCCCGATTTTTTTGACCGGGAGGGAGCCATGGTCCACGTCATCGCCGTCATCACCGCGCAACCCGGCAAGCGCGACATCGTCCTCAAGGAATTCCGCGCCAACGTCCCGAACGTGAGGGCCGAGCAGGGCTGCATCGAGTACGGCGCCGCCGTCGACGCCGACCCGGGCCCGTCGTTCCAGAAAAAATTCGGCCCCGACACCTTCGTCGTGGTCGAGAAGTGGGAAAGCATGGAAGCCCTGAAAGCCCACGCCGCCGCGCCCCACATGAAGGCCTACGGCGAGAAGGTGAAGGACCTGCTCGCCAGCCGGACGATCCACATTCTCTCCCCCACCTAGTCGTTTCTCCGGCCCCCTGACAAGGGGGCCGCGAGCCTTTAGGCGAGCGGGGGGTTCGCTTTCCGAATCGCCTCCCACACCCGATACGGCGTCGCCGGCATGTCGAAGCGCCGGATGCCGAGCGCGGACAGCGCGTCGACGATCGCATTGGTGACCGACACCAGCGCACCCGCGCAGCCTGCCTCGCCGCAGCCCTTCACGCCGAGCGGATTGGTCGTCGCCGGCACCGGATGGCTCTCGAAGCCGATCGCCGCCGGCACGTCCGGCGCGCGCGGCAGCGCGTAGTCCATGAAGGAGCCGGTGAGGAGCTGGCCGCCTTCGTCGTAGCGCACGACCTCCATCAGGGCCTGGCCGATGCCCTGCACCACGCCGCCGTGCACCTGGCCCGCGACGAGGAGCGGATTGACGATCGTGCCGAAGTCGTTCACCGAGCTGTAGCGCACCACCTCGACCTGTCCCGTCTCGGGATCGATCTCGACTTCGGCGACGTGGCAGCCGTTCGGGAACGCCGACGGGATCGCCTCGGTGACGTGCGTGACGTCGAGCTTGCCCGGAAATTTTTTGGCGAGATCGAGAATGCCGATGGCGCGATCGGTCCCCGCCACCACGAACTTTCCGCCGCGGAACTCGATGTCGCTCGCCGCCGCCTCGAGCGCCTCGCCGGCGAGCTCTTTGCCTTTCTTCACCACCAGCTCCGAGGCCTGGATCGCCGCGGCGCTGCCCATCATCGCCGAGCGCGAGCCGCCCGTGCCGCCGCCGAACACGATCTCGTCGGAGTCGCTCTGCAGCAGGCGGATCTTCTCGAACGGCACGCCGAGGCGCTCCGAGAGCACCTGGGCGAAGGGCGCGGCGTGGCCCTGGCCGTAGTCGAGCGTGCCGCTGATGAAGGTCACGCCGCCCGCGTGCACGCCCTCGGCGTCGAAGCGGATGCCGCCCATTTCCTTGTTGGGCGGCGCGGTCACTTCGAGATAGCTGCCGATCCCCAGGCCGCGCAGCTTGCCGCGGTTTTTCGATTCTTTCTTTCTTTCCGGGAAATTCTTCAAATCGGAAACCGAAACCGCCCTTTCGAATAGCGCACCGAAGTCCCCGCTGTCGTAGACCATCTCGGAGGCCGCCTTGTACGGGATGTCCGCCGGCCGGATGTGGTTGCGCCGGCGCAGCTCGAGGCGATCGAGGCCCATCTCGGCCGCGGCCTCGTCGATGAGGCGCTCCATGTAGTAGTTGCCCTCGGGCCGTCCGGCGCCGCGATAGGGCCCGACCGGCGCGCTGTTGGTGAACACCACCTTCGACGAGACTTCGAGGAGCGGCGTGCGGTACACGCCGGGCGTGTTCTTCACGCAGTTGAGAGTGCCCATCAGGGGCGACACCACGCCGAGGTACGCGCCGACGTTGGCGTGGCCGCTGACGCGCACGGCGAGGAAGCGGCCGTCCTTGTCGAGCGCGAGCTCGGCGGTCATCTCGTGGTCGCGGCCGTGGTGGTCCGAGACGAAGCTGCCCGAGCGCTCGTCGGTCCACTTCACCGGCCGCCCCAGCGCGCGCGCCGCGTGGGCGATGCAGACGTACTCGGGATAGATCGAGGCCTTCATGCCGAAGGAGCCGCCGACGTTCCAGCACACCATGCGTATCTTGTCCGCCTCGACGCGCAGCATGTCGGCGAGCTGGCCCTTCATCGCGAACACGCCCTGGCTCGGCGCGACCAGCGTGAAGCGCCCCGACTGCGCGTCGAACTTGCAGAGCGCCGCGCGCGGCTCCATCGCCGCGACGACGACGCGGGTGTTTCTCAGGCTTAATTTGGTAGTGTGAAAAGCATTCCGAAATGCCTCCGCGACCTTCGCCGAATCGCCGAAGTGATAGTCGCAGGCGATGTTCCCGGGAACATCGTCGTAGAGCTGCGCCGCGCCCGGCTTCGCCGCCTCGCTCGCGAGCGCGGCCGCCGGCAGCGGCTCGATGTCGAGCTCCACCGCCTCCGCCGCGTCCTTCGCGTGCATGGCGGTGTCGGCCACCACGCAAGCCACCGGATCGCCCACGAAGCGCACCTTGCCGCTCGCGAGCGAGGGCCGCAGGGGCTTCTTCATCGGCGTGCCGTCGCGGTTCACGAGCGGCACGATGCACTTGTGCGTCCCGTAGCCTTGCAAGTCCTCGGCGGTATAGACGGCAAGGACTCCCGGCATTTCTTTTGCGGCTTTTGAATCGATACCCCGAAGAAAACCATGCGCATGGGGACTGCGCACGATGTACGCATACGCCTGCCCCGGCTCGTTCAGGTCGTCCGTATAGCGGCCATCGCCGCGCAGCAGGGTCGGGTCCTCGGTGCG
>CAYOVM010000043.1:8877-19290 GCA_964407355.1 uncultured Enterobacteriaceae bacterium | reverse complement strand
TAGCCTGGTCGTTTGAGTTTCGCCTCGAGCCCGCCGGCCGGCAGGCTGACTCTCGGCTAGCCACTTCGACGGATCCGCCGGGCGAAGGGGCCACACCCGGAAGAGAGGCTGATGTGAATGACGCTGCACTTCCTGGCGAGTTACCCCACCGCGGAAGCCTGGCCCATCAGCAGACCAGTGCAGCGTCTAGCCGGTATTAGGCGGCTAGAGCGAAACGCTCGTCGTTGGCGTTTGTGGTTTTCCCAGACTGGATTTGCGAGGTGATCTGGTCCTCGGCATGCCCTGCGCTGCGTCGATGCCCACGTCGAAACCAGGTCGCCCCCGGTTCGTGTGAAAAGCTACTGCACTGCTATTTTCTCATATCGGGTCAGCCGGATGAGAATCAAGACCATTCCTTTAGAAGGATGCGGCGGTTTCCAGGAGCGGCAGCAGGTCGATCGGGCGGGCGAGGATCGCTTCGGCGTCCCATTCATCGGGACGTCCGCTGTCGGGATGGTGGTAGCCCCATTCCACCGCGATCGGGCGCATGCCGGCGGCGCGCGCGGCTTTCATGTCGCGCAGGTCGTCGCCAAGATAGAAGCAGTTCTTGCAAGGCAAACCAAGGATGTGCGCGGCGTGAAGGAGCGAGGCGGGGTGCGGCTTGAGGTGCGGGGTGCTGTCGCCGCCGACCACGCAGGCGGGATTCACGTCGAGCGCGGCGAGAATCGGCTCGGTGAAGCGCATGGACTTGTTGGTCACGATGCCCCAGGGAATGCGGCGCCCTTCGAGCTCGTCCAGCAGGTCGGCGGTGCCGGGGAAGAGCTTCGTTTCGACGCACGTGCGCTCCGCGTAGTACTCGAGGAAGGCGCGGCGCATCGCCTCGTACTCGGCGTGCTCGGGCTTCATGCCGAAGCTGGCGGCGAGCAGGCCGCGCGCACCGGCGGAGGCGAAAGGGCGCAGGCGCTCGATCGGCATCGGCTCGAGGCCCTGCTCCATGCGCAGGCGATTGACGGCCGCCGCGAGATCGGGCGCCGTGTCGGCGAAGGTGCCGTCCAGGTCGAACAGGACCGCCAGGCCTCGCGGGTTGCTACGACTCACGAATGCATCGCAGCAGGTAGTTGACGTCGCAGTCCGGGCCGAGGCTGTAGCGCCGGGTGATCGGGTTGTAGGTCATGCCGATGAGCTCGTCCGGCCGCAGGTTGTTCTCGCGACTGTATCGTGCCAGCTCGGAAGGCTTGATGAAGCGCTGGTAATCGTGCGTGCCCTTCGGCAGGAGGCCGAGCACGTACTCGGCGCCGATCACGGCGAAGAGGTAGGACTTGGGATTGCGGTTGAGGGTGGAGAAGAACACCTGGCCGCCGGGACGCACGAGGCTCGCGCAGGCGGCGACCATGCTCGCGGGCTCGGGCACGTGCTCGAGCAGCTCCATGCAGGTCACGACGTCGAAGCTCGCCGGATGCGCGGCGGCGAAGTCCTCCGCCGCGACTTTCTGATAGTCGACCTCGAGACGGCTTTCGGAGAGGTGCAGCGCGGCGACCTTCAGCGCCTTCTCCGAGAGGTCGATTCCGGTGACCCGCGCGCCGCGCCGCGCCATGGCCTCGGCGAGGATGCCGCCGCCGCAGCCGACGTCGAGGACCGTCTTGCCCGCGAGCGCGGCGTGCCGGTCGATCCACTCGAGCCGCAGCGGGTTGATCTCGTGCAGCGGCCTGAACTCGCCCGCCGGATCCCACCAGCGGTGGGCGAGTTGGCTGAATTTGTCGAGCTCGGCCTGGTCCGCGTTCATCCGCTTATTGTCCATCAAAAGAAAAGCCCCGCCGAAGCGGGGCTTTCCAGTTGTCCCGAAGACCCCGCCGAGCCGGGGCCTGCGGAGGCAAGGTGCTATCGGCTGCGGGAGCTCGAGCCGCTGCTGCCCGAAGGCTGAGTGGAGACCGAGCTGCCCGAAGGCGCGCTCGCGCCCGAAGAGGCGGGGGAGCCCGAAGTGCCGGCCGCGACCTCGCGCGAGCCGAGCACTTCGATCTCGACGCGACGATCCGGTTGCAGGCAGGAAATCAGCTTCGCGTTGCCCTTGCGCTCGGGTCCCATGCCCTTGCACTGCTCGCCGGTGACCGGCTGGCTTTCGCCGCGGCCCTCGGCCTGCACGCGATCCTGGGCGACGCCTTTCGCGGCGAGATAGTCCTTCACGGCCTGCGCGCGGCGCTCGGAGAGCTGCTGGTTGGATTCCTCGGAGCCGATGCGATCGGCGTTGCCGACGATCACCACGCGGTCCACCTCCGCGCCTTGCGCGGTCCTCGCGAGCTCATCGAGCTTGGCCTGTCCGCCCGGCGCGAGCTCGGCCTTGCCGAACGGGAACAGCACGTCGGTCGACAGCGTGAGCTTCTGGATCACCGGCGGCTTGGGCTGCTCGATCGGCGCCGCCGCGATGGGGGCCGGCGCGGCGGGAGGCGCCTGGACGACCGGGGGCACCGGGACGGGGGCCGGCGCGGCGGCGCGCGCTACCGCGTCGCAGGGGTCGCGCGCCTTGTCGGGCGACCATTCGCCCGTGCGCCAGCACAGGCCCGAGCCGCTCATGACAGGGGTCTCGCCGACACTGGTGACGTAACCCGGTACGGCGCTCGCTGCTCCGGCGAGCGCCGCAAGCGAGACTGCGAGCGCAGCCTCGACGTAGCGCGCCGAAGTACTTTTCTTCAATCGCCTGATCATCACTCGTCTCCTTTAAGGAAGGCATTACAAAATTGCCCGCCGGACGCGACTGAGCCGGGGGCCTGCCGGAGACGCAGCAAGTGACGTGCCGTCGCTCATGGGCCTACAGGACGGACATTCAAGGGGGGACAAAAGCGGGGGACAAAACGCGAACCGGACCCGCAAATAAAAAACCCCGCCGGGGCGGGGTTTCGTGGGGCTGAAGCGCTTCAGTTCTTGCGCGTGCCGATGACCTCGATTTCCGTGCGGCGGTTCTTCGCCCGGCCTTCCTTGGTCTTGTTGCTCGCGACCGGCTGCTTCTCGCCTTTGCCTTCGGTGTACACCCGGTTCGTCTCGACGCCCTTCGTGATCAGGTAGGCCTTGACCGCCTCCGCGCGGCGCACCGAGAGCTTCTGGTTGTATTCGTCGGAGCCGATCGCGTCGGCGTGGCCGATCGCGATCACCACCTCGAGGTTGATGCTCTTCACCTTGTTCGCGAGGTCGTCGAGCTTCGAGCGGCCCTCGGGCTTGACCACCGACTTGTCGAAGTCGAACAGCACGTCCGCGGCGAACGTGACTTTCTCGGCGACCGGCTTGGGCTTCGCCTCGGGCTTGGCTTCGGGCTTCGGCGCAGGCGCCGGCTTAGCGACGGGTGCCGGAGCGGGCGCCGGCGCCGGTGCCGGCGCGGGCTTGGGTGGTTCCTGGGTCGCGCAAGCGGCGATGAAAACCAGGGCAACCAGGACCGATGCGTTTTTAATCATTTTTTCTCTCCCCCTGAAAACTTCTTAGGTATCAACCGTCTGCGTGACTCTTGAGGGCATTCTGCCATAACTGCCAGCGAGTGTCCAAGGCGGAAAATGCCGGATTCAGCAATATTCCGTCGCGCAGTTGCAGCACACCATTGACCCATACGTACGACACGTGCTCGCGGCCGGCCGAATAGACCAGCTGCGAGACCGGGTCGTAGCAGGGCGCGAGCTCCACGGCGCGCATGTCGACGGCGACCAGGTCCGCGGCCTTGCCGGGGGCGATCGAGCCGATCCTCTCGTCGAGTCCCAGCGCGCGCGCGCCGTTCAGGGTCGCCGCGCGCAGCGCCTCGTGCGCCGGCAGGGCCTGCGCGTCGCCCGACACGCCCTTGGCGAGCAGCGCCGCGGTGCGCATTTCCTGGAAAAGATCGAGCCGGTTGTTGCTCGCGGCGCCGTCCGTGCCGAGCGCGACGTTGACGTTCTCCTTCATCAGCGAGGCGACCGGCGCGAAGCCGCTCGCGAGCTTGAGGTTCGACGACGGGCAATGCGCGACCGAGCAGCCGTGGCGGCCGAGCAGGCGGATCTCGCCCGCCTCGAGATGCACGCAATGCACCGCGATCAGGTTCGGCCCGAGCAGGCCCAGCCGTCCAAGACGCTCGATCGGACGCACGCCGTGCTCGGCCTGCGAGCGATGGATCTCGTCCTGCGTTTCGTGAAGGTGCACGTGCACCGGCAAGTCCAGCTCCGCGGCGAGGGTCCCGATCCGGCGGAAGGTCGCGTCCGACACCGTATAGGGGGCGTGGGGCGCCAGCGTGAACGAGACGAGCGGCTCGTCCCTGTAGCGGTCGCGCACCGCCAGGCCCTTGCTCAGGTAGTCGGCCGGGTCGGAGGCGTAGGCGGAAGGAAATTCGATCACGATGAGGCCATGGACCGAGCGCATCCCGCAGGCGAGCGCCGCTTCGAGCGACGCCTGCGGAAAGAAATACATGTCGTTGAAGCAGGTGATGCCGCCCTGGAGCATCTCGGCGCAGGCGAGCAGGGTGCCGTCGCGCACGAAGTCCGGCGACACGTGCTTCGCCTCGGCCGGCCAGATGTGATCCTCGAGCCAGCGCAGGAGCGGCAGATCGTCCGCGAGCCCGCGCATGAGCGACATCGCCGCGTGCGTGTGCGCGTTGACCAGGCCGGGGATCAGGACGTGGTCTTTCAGCACCAGCTCTTCACGATCGGGGAATCGGGCGCGCGCCTCGGCGGCGGGCAACAGCGCTTCGATGCGGCCGTCGCGGACCGCGACGGCATGATCCTCCAGCACCACGCCGGCCGGCTCGACCGGCACCACCCAGCGGGCGCGAATGAGGGTGCCGGACTGCGGAGGGCTTGCCAGCGCTATCTCGGGGTGCCCTGGATTTCGACCACCACGCGGCGATTGGGCGCGAGGCACTCGATCAGCGCCTTGCGGTCCTTGCCGTCGGGGCAGGACTTGACCGGGGTGGTCTTGCCGAAGCCGAAGGTCTCGATCTTCGAGGCATCGGCGCCCTTCGAGACGAGATATTCGCGCACCGCGTCCGCCCGCTTCTCCGAGAGCTGCTGGTTGTACTGCACGGAGCCCAGCCGGTCGGCATGGCCGTTCACGTTGAGGTAGCGCAGCTCGCCGACGTCCTTCAGCTTCGCGATCACTTCGCTGTCGAGCCTGGCGCGCGCCTCGGCGGTGAGCGTCGCCTTGTTGAACTCGAAGAGCCCGGTCGAAGCGAGGTTCACGACCGCCGGCTTCTTCGGCTCGGGCTTCGCCACAGGCGCGGGGGCGGGGGCGGGGGCCGGCGCGGGCGCCGCTACAGGAGCAGGTGCGGGAGCAGGCGCGGGCGCCGGGGCGGGCTTGGGCGGCTCCTGCGTGGCGCACCCGGCGACGATCATCGCTGCGAGGAAGGAGCCCTTCATGCTCGTCGAACCGCTCATGGAATTCCCCTCTTTTTTGTCGCGCTCGGCGCCCGGGATTTAAGCACAGGCGAACGCCGCCGCACAAGGCGTTTGTTTGGCGAGCGGCCTTGTTTTGAGAGGGGAAAGAGCGAAGCCGCATGATAAAATTTCGGTCTCCTCCGCATGGAAAATTTCGCCAAAGAAATCCTCCCGATCAGCCTCGAGGAGGAGATGCGGCGCTCCTACCTCGATTACGCGATGAGCGTGATCGTGGGACGCGCGCTGCCGGACGTGCGCGACGGCCTGAAGCCGGTGCACCGCCGGGTCCTGTTCGCGATGCACGAATCGAACAACGTCTGGAACCGGCCCTACGTGAAGTGCGCCCGCATCGTCGGGGATGTCCTGGGCAAGTACCATCCCCACGGCGACAGCGCCACGTACGAGGCGCTTGTGCGCATGGCGCAGGACTTCTCCATGCGCTACACGCTGATCGACGGCCAGGGCAACTTCGGCTCGGTGGACGGCGACGCCGCCGCGGCCTACCGGTACACCGAGTGCCGGCTCGACAAGATCGCCTCCGAGCTGCTGGCGGACATCGACAAGGAAACCGTCGATTTCGTGCCGAACTACGACGGCAAGGAGCTCGAGCCCTCGGTTCTGCCCACCCGCGCGCCCAACCTGCTGGTGAACGGATCGTCCGGCATCGCCGTCGGCATGGCGACCAATATTCCGCCGCACAACCTCGGCGAGGTGGTCGACGCCTGCCTGCACCTGCTTTCCAACCCGCACTGCGCGATCGAGGAGCTGATCAAGCTCATGCCGGCGCCGGATTTCCCGACTTCCGGGATCATCTACGGCCTCGCCGGCGTGCACGAGGGCTACCGCACCGGGCGCGGCCGCGTCGTCATGCGGGCGCGCACCCACTTCGAAGAGATCGGCAAGGGCGACCGCCACGCGGTGATCGTCGACGAGCTGCCCTACCAGGTGAACAAGAAGGCGCTGCTCGAGAAGATCGCCGAGTACGTCACCGAGAAGAAGATCGAGGGCATCTCCGACCTGCGCGACGAGTCGGACCGCTCCGGCATGCGCATCGTGATCGAGCTCAAGCGCGGCGAGATCCCGGAAGTGGCGCTCAACAACCTCTACAAGCAGACCCAGCTGCAGGACACCTTCGGCATCAACATGGTCGCGCTGGTCGACAACCAGCCGCGCCTCCTAGACCTGAAGTCCATGCTCGAGGCGTTCATCTCGCACCGGCGCGAGGTGGTGACGCGGCGCACGGTGTTCGAGCTGAAGAAGGCCCGCGAGCGCGGCCACATACTGGAAGGCCTGGCGGTTGCGCTTTCCAATGTCGATGAAGTCATCGAGCTGATCAAGAAAGCGCCGAGCCCGGCGGACGCGAAGCACGGCTTGATGTCGCGTGCGTGGGGGTCCGATCTCGTAAAGAATCTGATCGGAAAAAATCCGGCCGCGCAGTTCCGGCCGGAAGGCCTCGCGGAACAGTTCGGCTTGAAAGACGACGGCTACCACCTCTCGGACGCGCAGGCCCAGGCCATCCTCGAGCTGCGCCTGCAGCGCCTGACCGGCCTCGAGCAGGACAAGATCCGCGACGAGTACCGCGAGGTGATCGCGACCATCGCCGATCTTCTCGACATCCTCGCCAAGCCGAGCCGCATCGTCGCCATCATCGGCGACGAGCTGCGCAAGGTGAAGGAAGAGTTCGGCGACAAGCGCAGGAGCGAGATCGTCACGGTGGCCGAGGACATCGCGCTCGAGGACCTGATCGCGCCGCAGGACATGGTGGTGACCTTCTCGCACGGCGGCTATGTCAAATCGCAGCCGCTCGCCGACTACCGCGCGCAGCGCCGCGGCGGCCGCGGCAAGTCCGCCACCGCGATGAAGGAGGACGACTTCATCGAGCGCCTGTTCATCGCCCATTCGCACGACTACCTGCTGTGCTTCTCCAACCGCGGCCGGCTGTACTGGCTGAAGGTCTACGAGGTGCCGGCCGGCAGCCGCTCGAGCCGGGGCAAGCCGATCGTCAACATGTTCCCGCTCGAGGAGGGCGAGAAGATCACGGCGGTGGTGCCGGTGAAGGAGTTCGACGAGAACCACTTCGTTTTCATGGCCACGGCGCAGGGCACGGTGAAGAAGACCCCGCTCGCCGATTTCTCGCGGCCGCGGCCGAGCGGGATCATCGCGGTCGGCCTGGATGAGGGCGACTATCTCGTCGGGGCGGTGCTCACCGACGGCAAATACGACGTCATGCTGTTCTCCTCCGAAGGCAAGGCGGTGCGCTTCGAGGAAAGCGACGTGCGCCCGATGGGCCGCCAGGCCACCGGCGTGCGCGGCATGCGCCTTGGCGAGGGGCAGCGTGTGGTATGCATGCTCGCGGCGCAGGACGAGACCAAGTCGGTCCTGACCGCGACCGAGAACGGCTTCGGCAAGCGCACGCCGATCTCCGAGTACACGCGCCACGGCCGCGGCGGACAGGGGCTGATCGCGATCCAGGCCTCGGAGCGAAACGGCGCCATGGTGGGCGCGGTGCTGGTGGACGACAACGACGAGGTGATGCTGATCTCGACCGGCGGCGTGCTGATCCGGACCAAGGTCGCGCAGATCCGCGAGCAGGGCCGCTCCACCCAGGGCGTGACGCTGATCTCGCTCGACCAGGGCGAGAAGCTCGCCGGGCTCGAGCGCATCGAGGAGCGCGACGTCGGCGACGGCAACGGCAACGGCGGCAACGGCGGGAACGGCGGCCCGCACGCGGAAGGCGCGGGCAACGGCAACGGCGATGCGCCCGACGAGCCCGCCATCGAGCCGCCGCCGCCTACGGTTCACTAGAGCGTCATCTTCACCCGAAGTCCGGTATCGATTAATTCATATGTCCAGGATCTTCAATTTCAGCGCGGGTCCGGCCATGCTTCCCGCCGAAGTCGTGGCGCGCGCCGGCGACGAGATGCTCGACTGGCACGGCTCGGGCATGTCGGTCATGGAGATGAGCCACCGCGGCAAGGAGTTCATCTCCATCTACGAAGAGGCTGAGCACGACCTGCGCGAGCTGCTCGGCGTGCCGCAGACCTACAAGATCCTCTTCCTCCAGGGCGGGGCGACGCTGCAGTTCGCGCAGATCCCCATGAACCTCCTGCGCGGAAAGGGGAAGGCGGACTACGTCGTCACCGGCGAATGGTCGAAGAAGGCCGTGAAGGAAGCGAAGAGCTACTGCGACGTGGCGATCGCGGCCAGCTCCGAGGACAGGAACTTCACCTACGCACCGAAGCAGTGGAACGTAAGGCCGGACGCGGCGTACGTTCACTATTGCTCGAACGAAACCATCGGCGGGGTCGAATATCATTCGATCCCAAAAGTCGGGAAGGACATCCCGCTGGTTGCCGATGCGTCCTCGCACTTCCTTTCCCGTCCGCTGGACGTCTCGAGATTCGGCCTGATCTACGCCGGCGCGCAGAAGAACGCAGGCCCCGCGGGCCTCACGTTCGTGATCGTGCGCGAGGACCTCACGGGCCAGGTGCTCAAAGGCACGCCGAGCGTCATGGACTACAAGCTGCAGGCCGAGTCCGATTCGATGCTGAACACGCCCGCGACCTACTCCATGTATGTCGCCGGCCTGGTGTTCAAGTGGCTGAAGCAGCTCGGCGGCCTGCCCGCGATCGAGAAGATCAACGTCGAGAAGTCGAAGCTGCTCTACGATTTTCTCGATGCGAGCTCGTTTTTCAGGAATCCCGTGGCAAAAGAGGACCGTTCACGCATGAACGTGCCGTTCACGCTGAAGGATTCCAGGCTGGATGAGGCGTTCCTGAAGGGCGCTTCGTCCAGGGGAATGGTGCAACTGAAGGGCCATCGCTCTGTCGGCGGCATGCGCGCCTCGATCTACAACGCGATGCCGATCGAGGGCGTGCGCGCGCTCGTCGAGTACATGCGCGAGTTCGAGCAGAAAAATGGTTAAAGGAAAGAAGTGCGAGATCCTGGTGATCAACAACATCGCCCAGGTCGGGCTCAAGCGCTTTCCGGCGGAGCGCTACGCGGTGGTCAAGGAGTCGAAGGATCCGTTCGCGGTGCTGGTCCGCTCCCAGGACCTGCATAAGTTCGAGTTCGGCCCCTCGCTGAAGGCGGTGGGCCGCGCCGGGGCCGGCGTCAACAACATCCCGGTCGCGGCGCTCAGCAAGCGCGGCATACCCGTGTTCAACGCCCCCGGCGCGAACGCCAACGCGGTGAAGGAGCTGGTGCTCGCCGGCATGCTCATCGCAGCCCGCAACCTTGCGCCCGCCCTGGCCTTTGTTGCTTCCCAGAAAAATTCTTCCGATCTCGAGAAAAAAATCGAAGAAGGAAAAAAACAGTTTGCGGGCAGGGAGCTGCCCGGCCACACGCTCGGGGTCATCGGCCTCGGGAAGATCGGCAGCCTCGTCGCCGACGCCGCGATCAGGCTGGGGATGAACGTGCTCGGGTTCGACCCGCATATCACGGTGGAGGCGGCATGGAGCCTGCCTTCGCAGGTGAAGCGTGCCGCCTCGATCGACGAGATCTTCAAGACGAGCCACTTCGTCAGCCTGCACGTGCCGCTGGTCGAGAAGACGCGGCACCTGGTGAATGCGAAGAATCTCTCGAATTTCAGGGACGGCGCGGTGCTGCTCAACTTCTCGCGCGAGGGCGTGGTGTCGGACGAGGCGGTGGCGAAGGGGCTGGAGAGCGGCCGCCTCGAGTGGTACGTCACCGACTTCCCGAGCCCGGCGCTCCTCGGAAACCCGAGGGTGGTCGCGCTGCCGCATCTGGGCGCCTCGACCGGCGAGGCCGAGGACAATTCCGCCGTCATGGTGGTGGACCAGCTGCGCGAGTACCTGGAGAACGGCAACCTGCAGAACGCGGTGAATTTCCCGGAGGCATCGATGCCGCGCGAGGCGCCGTATCGCCTCGCGATCGCGAACGCGAACGTGCCCGACATGCTCGGGCGCATCTCGCACGCGCTCGGCCGGCGTAAGATCAACATCCACAACATGCTGAACAAGTCCAAGGGCGACATGGCCTACACCCTCGTCGACGTCGATACCGCGGTCCCGGACGGCGTGGTCGAGGAGCTGTGCGC
>CAYOVM010000043.1:0-8777 GCA_964407355.1 uncultured Enterobacteriaceae bacterium | reverse complement strand
GGCGCCGTGTTCCGCGAGATCATCTCGGCCTGCCGCGGCCTGGAGGAGGCGATCGGCGTCTCGTACCTCGGGCCCGAGGGAACGTTCAGCGAGCAGGCGGTGCGCAAGCATTTCGGGCGCGCCGTCGAGGCGGTGGCGGCGGCGTCGGTCGACGACGCGTTTCGCCGCTGCGAGTCGGGCGCCGTGCAGTTCACGGTGGTGCCGGTCGAGAACTCGACCGAAGGCGCCGTGGGGCGCACGCTCGACCTGCTGCTCATCACGCCGCTGCGCATCTGCGCCGAGGTCGAGCTGCGGGTCCAGCAGAATCTTCTGAGCAAAGAAAATGATCTGAGCGCGGTGAAGCGCGTTTATTCCCATGCCCAGTCGCTCGCCCAGTGCAACGCCTGGCTCGGGCAGAACCTGCCCAAGGTGGAGCGCATCCCGGTAGGTTCCAACGCCGAGGCCGCGCAGCGTGCGGCCAGGGAAGAGGGCGCGGCCGCGATCGCGGGCGAAGCGGCGGCGGAGCGCTACGGCCTCAAGGCGCTCGCGCGCTCGATCGAGGACGATCCGAACAACACCACGCGCTTCCTGGTCCTCGGGCGGCTCGATGCCGCGCCGACCGGCCGGGACCGCACCTCGCTCGTCATGGCGGCGGAGAACAAGCCCGGCGCGGTGCACGCGCTGCTCTCGCCGCTCGCCGAGCACCGCGTGAGCATGACGCGAATCGAGTCGCGCCCGTCGCGCGCGCGCTCGGCGCTGTGGGAGTATGTGTTCTTCATCGATATCGAAGGGCATCAGCGGGACGAAAAGGTTTCCAAGGCGCTCGATTCCCTCAAAAACAGGACCTCGTTCTTGAAAATTCTCGGTTCGTACCCCGTGGCGGTGAGCTGAACATGCTGATCGATCCCTGCGAGCTTTCTCCCTCCTACGTGCGCTCGATCGCGCCCTACCAGCCGGGCAAGCCGATCTCGGAGCTCGCGCGCGAGCTCGGGCTGAAGGAGGAGGGGATCGTCAAGCTCGCCTCCAACGAGAACCCTCGCGGCATCGGCCCGCGCACCCGCGCCGCCATCGAAGCGGCGATCGGCGAGGTGGCCCGCTATCCGGACGGCAACGGCTTCGAGCTGAAGTCCGCGCTCGCCCGGCGCTATGGCATCGACATGGCCTCGATCGTTCTGGGCAACGGCTCGAACGACGTCCTCGAGCTGGTCGCGCTCGCATTCCTGGGGCCCGGCCGCGCCGCGGTGTATTCGCAGCACGCGTTCGCCGTGTATCCGCTCGCCACGCAGGCGCGCGGCGCGCGCCAGATCGTGGTGGCCGCGAAGAACTACGCTCACGACCTGGAAGCGATGGCGAAGGCGATCGACGACGAGACCTACGTCGCCTGGGTGGCGAATCCCAACAATCCGACCGGCACGCTTGCGACCGCCTCCGAGATGGAGCAGTTCCTCCGCCGCGTGCCCGAGCGCGTGCTGGTGGTGCTCGACGAGGCCTACAACGAATATCTGACGCCGGAGTTCCGGGCCGACAGCCTGAAGTGGCTCAAGCGCCATCCCAATCTCGTGATCACGCGCACGTTCTCCAAGGCCTACGGACTCGCCGGGCTGCGGGTGGGCTACGCGCTCGCGCATCCGGCGGTCGCCGACGTGATGAACCGCGTGCGCCAACCCTTCAACGTCAACAGCATCGCGCTCTCGGCGGCCGCGGCCGCGCTCGACGACATGGAATTCGTGGCGCGCAGCTACGCCGACAACCTGCAGGGCATGAAGCAGCTGGAGGAAGGCGCGCGCGACCTGAAGCTCGAGTTCATCCCGTCGCACGGCAACTTCATCACGATCCGCGTGGGCCCCGCGGGAAAATCGGCGGCGGAAATCTACAAGCGCCTGCTGCGCCGGAGCGTGATCGTGCGCCCGATCGCGGGCTATGGCCTTCCCGAGCACCTGCGCGTGACCGTCGGCACCGCGGAAGAGAACCGGAAGTTCCTGTCCGCGCTTGCCTCGAGTCTGAAGGAATAAGAATGCTTTTCCGCAAAGTCGCCGTGATAGGCGTGGGTCTGATCGGCGGCTCCTTCGCCCTGGCGCTGAAGCAGGCGAAAGCCTGCGCGCACGTGGTGGGCGCGGGACGCAGCCCGGCCAATATGAAGCTCGCGCTCGAGCGCGGCGTCATCGATTCCATCGAGGGCGACGCCGCGCGGGCGGTCGAGGACGCGGACCTCGTGATGGTCGCGACACCGGTGGGCCAGTTCGCGGCCGTGTTCCAGAAAATCGCCGGCGCCCTGAAGCCCGAGGCGATCGTCACCGACGCCGGCAGCACCAAGCGCGAGGTGATCGACGCCGCGCGCAAGGCGCTCAAGAAGCGCATCGGCCAGTTCGTGCCCGCGCACCCGATCGCGGGCGCCGAGAAAAGCGGCGTGGCGGCGGCGAGCGCGGAGCTCTTCCGCGGCAAGCGCGTCGTGATCGCGCAGCTTCCGGAGAACTCCGAGGCGGCGATCGAGAAGCTGAACCAGGCCTGGTCCACCTGCGGGGCGCGCACCAGCCGGATGACCCCGGAGCAGCACGACGAGGTGTTCGCGGCGGTGAGCCATCTGCCCCACCTTCTCGCCTACGCGCTGGTCCACGAGGTGACGAAGCGGGAAAACGCGGCGGAGCTTTTCTCCTATGCGGCCGGGGGCTTTCGCGACTTCACGCGCATCGCCTCGGCGAGCCCGGAGATGTGGCGCGACATCAGCCTCGCGAACGCCGATGTCCTGGCGACCGAGCTCACCAAGTATTCGAAGAAGCTGGCCGAGCTGAAAAAGCTCCTGGAGAGCGGCGAGGCCGCGGCGCTGCAGAAGCTCTTCGCCGAGGCGCGCTCGGCGCGCGACGACTGGCTTCAGCGCACCTGGTCCGGCCGCAAGCCCGGCGCCTGATGGAGTGCATCGAGCTGGCGCCGAGGGACGGCGCCGCGGGTACGGTGCGGCTTCCCGGCTCGAAAAGCATCTCCAACCGCGTGCTGCTGCTCGCGGCGCTCGCTTCGGGCGAGACCGAGGTCGCCGGCCTCCTCGACGCGGACGACACGAGAGTGATGCTCGAGGCGCTCCAGGCCCTGGGTGTCACGGTTCTTAAAAAGCAATCTTCAATCAGTATCGCGGGTGCAGGCGGCGCTTTCCGGCAAAAAAAGGCGGACCTTTTCCTCGGCAACGCGGGCACGGCGTTTCGCCCGCTCACGGCGGCGCTCGCGATGAGCGGCGGCGAATACCGGCTTTCCGGCGTGCCGCGCATGCACGAGCGGCCGATCCGCGATCTCGTCGACGCGCTGCGCGGCATGGGCGCGCGCATCGATTACGCGGAGAAAGACGGCTATCCGCCGCTCGCCATCCATCCCGGGAAGATCTCCGTGGAAAGGCCCGTCAAGGTCCGAGGCGACGTCTCGTCGCAGTTCCTCACCGCGCTGCTGATGGCGCTGCCGCTCTCGCGCGCGCCGTCGCGCATCGAGGTGCAGGGGGAGCTCATCTCGAAGCCTTACGTCGAGATCACGCTCAACGTGATGCGGCGCTTCGGCGTCGACGCGGCGCAAAGCGGATTCCAGTCGTTTGCCTTGCCCGTTTCTTCTTATGTTTCTCCCGGAAAAATTCTTGTGGAAGGCGATGCGTCCTCGGCCTCCTATTTCCTGGCGGCGGGCGCGCTCGGCGGCGGGCCGGTGCGCGTGGAGGGCGTCGGGCGCGACAGCATCCAGGGCGACGTGCGCTTCACGCAGGTGCTGGAGCGCATGGGCGCGCAGGTCTCGCTTTTCGACAACGCCATCGAGGTCAGCAACGAGAGACGGGCGAAGCTGAAGGCCATCGACATGGACCTCAACCATATTCCGGATGCGGCGATGACCGCGGCGGTGCTGGCGCTCTTCGCCGAGGGCCGCAGCACGCTGCGCAACATCGGCAGCTGGCGCGTCAAGGAGACCGACCGCATCGCGGCGATGGCGACCGAGCTGAGGAAGCTGGGCGCCGTGGTGGAGGAGGGCGCCGATTTCCTCAAGATCGGTCCGCCTGCTTCCGTCAGGAGAGACGTCCTGGTGGACACCTACGACGATCACCGCATGGCGATGAGCTTTTCCCTCGCCGCGCTGGGGGGCGTGCCGGTGCGCATCAACGATCCTGGCTGCGTGGCGAAGACCTTTCCGCGCTTTTTCGACGAATTCGAGAAAATCACCGGTGAATAAAGCGCCGGTCATCGCCATCGACGGGCCCTCGGCGTCCGGCAAAGGCACCATCGCGAAGCGGGTCGCCGGGGCGCTCGGTTTCCATTACCTGGAGAGCGGGGCGCTGTACCGCCTGATCGCCCTGGCGGCCGACCGGCGCGGCGTGTCGGACGAAAAAAGCCTGGCGCGGATCGCGGCGGAGATGGACGTTTCTTTCCGCGGCGACGAAGTCTTGCTTGAAAAACAAGACGTTAACCACGAGATACGCACCGAGGAGTGCAGCAAGCGGGCCTCGGAGGTCGCCAGGCTACCCGCCGTCAGGTCGGCGCTTCTCGCACGCCAGCGCGCGTTCCGCCAGGCGCCGGGACTGGTCGCCGATGGCCGGGACATGGGTACGGTCGTGTTCCCGGATGCGGCCCTGAAGGTGTTCTTGACAGCGAGCCCGAAAATCCGGGCCGAACGTAGGTATAAGCAGTTGATAGAAAAAGGAATGAATGCTAATCTTCGCGCCCTTTCCCGGGATCTGGAGGAACGGGACGCGCGAGACGCCAGCCGGCCGGTCGCGCCCCTGGTCCCCGCGCCCGACTCGCAAGTGCTGGATTCGTCGGCGCTTTCGGTCGATGCGGTGGTCGACAGAATCGTCGGCTGGTGCCGTGAAAGGAAAGTGGTGGGTGGGCGGAGCTGAGCTCCGTCCTTGTTCAACTTAACCCGCAGAGCCCTAAGCCTGCGGCTTGAAAAGGTTTTTCTCTCTCCTAATGGCCAGTATCTCCCCAGTCCAGTCGACCCCGAAGTCGTCCAAGCCTGCCGATCCCGAATCCTTCGCGGCGCTTTTCGAAGAAAGCCTGACCCGCAAGGAGATGCGCATCGGCGAGGTGATCACCGCCGAGGTGCTCAGCGTCGACGACAACTTCGTGGTGGTGAACGCGGGGCTGAAGTCGGAAAGCATCATCGCAATCGAAGAATTCCGTAACGACGCCGGGCAGCTCGAAGTGAAGCCGGGCGACTTTGTCAGCGTCTCCATCGAAGCGCTCGAGGACGGCTACGGCGCGACGCGCCTGTCGCGCGACAAGGCGAAGCGCATGGCCGCCTGGATCGGCCTGGAGAAGGCGCTCGAGAGCGGCGAGAAGATCATGGGCGTCATCACCGGCAAGGTGAAGGGCGGCCTGACCGTCATGGCGAACGGCATCCGCGCGTTCCTGCCCGGCTCGCTGGTGGACCTGCGGCCGGTGAAGGACACCACGCCCTTCGAGGGCAAGGAGATGGAGTTCAAGGTCATCAAGCTCGACCGCAAGAGGAACAACGTGGTCGTGTCGCGCCGCGCCGTCCTCGAGGAGACCGCCGGCGCCGAGCGCCAGAACCTGCTCTCCTCGCTGCAGGAAGGCGCCACCGTCAAGGGCATCGTCAAGAACATCACCGACTACGGCGCGTTCGTGGACCTGGGCGGCATCGACGGCCTGCTCCACATCACCGACCTCGCCTGGCGCCGCGTGAAGCACCCGTCCGAAGTGCTCAACGTGGGCGACGAAGTCACCGCCAAGGTCCTGAAGTTCGACGCCGAGAAGAACCGCGTGTCGCTCGGCCTGAAGCAGCTCGGGGAAGATCCGTGGGTCGGCATCGCGCGGCGCTACCCGCAGGGCACGCGCCTCTTCGGCAAAGTGACCAACCTCACCGACTACGGCGCGTTCGTCGAGGTCGAGTCGGGCATCGAAGGCCTGGTGCACGTCTCCGAGATGGACTGGACCAACAAGAACGTGCATCCGTCCAAGGTGGTGCAGGTGGGCGACGAGGTCGAGGTGATGATCCTCGAGATCGACGAGGAGCGCCGCCGCATCTCGCTCGGCATGAAGCAGTGCATGCCCAATCCCTGGGAAGATTTCGCGCGCGAGTACAAGAAGGGCGACAAGGTCAAGGGCCAGATCAAGTCGATCACCGACTTCGGCGTGTTCGTCGGGCTGCCCGGCGGCATCGACGGCCTGGTGCACCTGTCGGACCTCTCCTGGTCCGCGACCGGCGAGGAAGCGGTCAAGAACTTCAAGAAGGGCGACGAGGTCGAGGCGGTGGTGCTGTCGATCGACGTCGAGCGCGAGCGCATCTCGCTCGGCGTGAAGCAGCTCGAGGGCGACCCGTTCACCAACTTCATCGCCGGCCACGAGAAGAACAGCGTGGTGAACGGCACGGTGAAGTCGGTCGACGCCAAGGGCGCTGTGGTCGACATCGGCGGCGCCGAAGGCTACCTGCGCGCCTCCGAGTTCTCGCGCGACCGCGTCGACGACCTCACCAAGCACCTGAAGGAGGGCGACGCGGTGCAGGCGATGATCATCAACGTGGATCGCAAGAACCGCTCGATCAACCTGTCGGTGAAGGCGAAGGACCTCTCGGAGGAGACCGACGCGATGAAGGCGCTACGCACCGAGAACGCGGCGGCGAGCGCGGGAGCGACCAATCTGGGCGCGCTGCTCAGAGCGAAGCTCGATAAAGGCAACACCCCGCAGCAGTAGGCGGAAAACGGCACGGCTTCGCGCTAAAAAGGGGAACGCTCGCCATGACCAAGTCGGAACTGATCGCGCGCCTCGCGCAGCGCTATCCGCAGCTGGTGGCGAAGGACGCGGAGTACGCGGTCAAGATGATCCTCGACGCGATGACGCAGGCGCTGCTCGCCGGCAATCGCATCGAGATCCGCGGCTTCGGCAGCTTCGGCCTGAACTACCGGCCGCCGCGCACCGGCCGCAACCCGAAGTCGGGCGAGAAGGTGCAGGTGCCGGAGAAGTATGTGCCGCACTTCAAGGCGGGAAAAGAGCTGCGCGAGCGCGTCGACTCGGCCACCGAGGAAGCGCAGTCCGCCCCGCGCGAGCGTGCCTCGCAGCCCGTGCGCTAGGTAGCAGGGAGCAGCCGGCGGCGTCATGCGTATCGTCACATGGGCGATTCGCCTCGTGCTGTTCCTGCTGCTCGTCGCGCTCGCGGCGAAGAACATCGAGCCGGTCACCCTGCGCTTCTACTTCGACCTCGCCCTGCAGGCGCCGCTGATCGTGCTCCTCTTCGGCGCCTTCGCCTTCGGCGCGGCGTTCGGCGTGCTCGCGCTGCTCTCGACGGTGCTGCGCCAGCGCCGGGAAATCTCGGCCCTCAGGAAATCGCAGGAACCGCCGGCGGAGCCGCCGCCGATGGTCCCTCCGCTCTGAGCCGCCATGGAGTTCGAATACTGGTGGCTGCTCGGCTTTCCGCTGTTCTTCGGCCTGGGCTGGATCGCGGCGCGCATCGACATCCGCCATCTGCTGCGCGAGTCGCGGGCGCTGCCGAGCTCCTACTTCAAGGGGCTGAACTTCCTCATGAACGAGCAGCCCGACAAGGCGATCGAGGCGTTCATCGAGGTGGTGAAGGTCGACCCGGAGACGATCGAGCTGCATTTCGCCCTCGGCAGCCTGTTTCGCCGGCGCGGCGAATATGATCGTGCGATCCGCATGCACCAGAACCTGCTCGAGCGCACCGATCTCACCGAGGAGCAGCGCCTCACCGCCCTCACCGAGCTCGGCGAGGATTACCTGAAAGCCGGAATCCTGGACCGCGCCGAGGAGGCGTTCAAGAAGCTCGCCGAAAGCCGCCAGGCCGCGGCGGCGCGCGGCCACCTGCTGGAGATCTACGAGCAGGAGAAGGACTGGACGCGCGCCATCGAGATGGCGAAGAACCTCGCGGCGGCGCCCGGGGAGACCCGCGACCGCGACGTCGCGCAGTACCTGTGCGAGCTCGCGGCCTCCGAGGCGGCGCAATCGCGTCCCGACGCCGCGCGCCGCCACCTCGAGGCCGCTCTCGAGGCGAACCGCAAGTGCGTGCGGGCGAGCCTTCTGCTGGGCGACCTGGAGCGGGCCTCCAACAACCTGGAAGCCGCGATCGAGCACTGGAAGCGCATCGAATCGCAGGACCCGGCCTACCTCGCGCTCGTCGCGCAGCGGCTGCTCGAAGCCTATCGCGAGGCCGGGCGTGCCGAGGAGGCGCTGCGCCTTCTGGTAGGCTACCTCGAGCGCTATCCGTCGCTCGATCTGCTCGACACCGTGTTCCAGCAGACCATGGACGTGCAGGGTCCCGAAGCAGCGTACACGATGGTGAAGGACGAGCTGCGCCGCAATCCCACGCTGCTCGGCGTAGACCGTCTCCTCGAGGTGCAGATCATCGGCGCGACAAGCGTCGAGCGCCGGCGCGACCTCGAGCTGATGAGGAACCTGATCCACAGCCATACCCGGCGGCTCGCGCGGTATCGATGCGAGAAATGCGGCTTCAAGGCGCGCCAGTTCCACTGGCATTGCCCCGCCTGCGGCGGCTGGGAGACCTACCCGCCGCGGCGCACGGAAGAATTCGACCTGACTCCATGAAACATACGACATGCATGTAACCATCATCGGAACCGGATACGTCGGCCTGGTCACGGGCGCCTGCCTCGCCGACGCGGGCAATTCGGTGTTCTGCCTCGACCTCGACCAGGACAAGATCGCGCGCCTGAACGACGGCGAGATCCCGATCTTCGAGCCCGGCCTCGAGCCGATCGTCAAGAAGAACCGGCAGGCGGGACGGCTGCGCTTCTCCACCGACGTGGCGGCGAGCGTCGCCCACGCCGAGCTGCAGATCATCGCGGTCGGCAC
>CAYOVM010000042.1:15950-19733 GCA_964407355.1 uncultured Enterobacteriaceae bacterium | reverse complement strand
TCGACGTGGCGCCGCAAGGCGGCGTTGACCTCGGCGGGCGTGAGGGCGGCGATCTTCGCTTCGAACTCGATGTCCCAGGCGAAGGTGCGCTTGGCGAAGGAGTACATGCCCAGGCGCCCGACGAGCGCGCGGTCCTGCGTGCGCGCCATGCGCCGCGCCTCGAGCAGCGCCTTCTTGCCGGCTTCCACTTCGTCGGCGCTGAAACCGTCCCGGACCGCGCGGGCGAGCTCCTCGCGGATCGCCTGCTCGACGCGCGCGCCGTTCTGCGGCGCGAAGATCGCCGACACCCGGAAGGAGGCCGCCTCGTCGAAGGGGCTCGAGCTGAAGCTCGTGAAGGTGCTGTAGGAGAGGCCTTCCTTCTCGCGCACGCGCGCCGGGATGCGGGCGGTGGAGGAGCCGCCCATGAGGTGGTTCGCGACGACCAGCGCGGCGAAGTCCGGATCGTCGTCGCGCATCCTGACGTTCACGCCCGCGCGCAGCACGGCGTTCGCCTTGTCGGGGACGAGCAGGTCGTTGTCGAGCGCCGGGCGGTCGAAATACAGCGCGGGCACACGCTCGAAAGGCTTCGGCGTGCGCCAGCCGCCGAACAGCTCCTCGACCAGGCGCCCGAGCGCGTTGGGATCGACGTCGCCGACCGCGACGAAATCGGCGCCGGTCGCGCCGACCAGCTCGCGGTAGCAGGCGACCGAGTCCTCGAGCTTCGCGGCGCGGATCCACTCGATGCGCTCCTCGAGAGTCGGCGTGTAGTTGGGATGGCCGCGCGGATAGGTCTGCAGGTGCCGCGTCAGCCGCTCGCCGGCGCGCGCCGACGGATCGCTGCGCTGCGCTTCGGCGCCGGTGATCGCCGCGCGCTTCATCTCGTCGAACTCCTCCGCCGGGAAGGCGGGTTCCTTCAGCACCTCGGCGACGAGGCGCAGCGCGGGGATCAGGTTCGCGCGGCGCACCTCGATGGTGGCGCCCTCGGCGCTCACGCCGACGGCGGCGTTCAGCCGCTCGAACTCCTCCTTCAGCTGGCTGCGCGTGTGCCTGGCGCTGCCGCGCATGAGCATGGAGCCGGCGAAGCCGCAGGCCACGTCGCGGTTGGCGAGGCTCTTCTCGTCGCCCCAATGCAGCGTCAGGCTGACCACGACCCGGTCGCCGCGCGTCTTTTTCGGCAGGAACGCGGCGCGGATGCCGTTCGCGAGCGTCTTCCTGACCACGCGCGACTCGATGTTCGCGGGCGAGGCGTCGAAGGCCTCGCCGAGCTTGACGCTCTCGCCGCCGCGGTACTGCGTGACGGCGCCCATGAAATCCGGCGTCACCGGAATCTCCGCCCGGTCGGGCGTCGCGGTCGGAAGGAAGGTTCCGATCACGCGGTTGGCCGGCTTCAGGAAGCTGTCGGCGACCCGCTGCACGTCGGCGACGGTGGTCTTCTTCAGGCGGTCGCGATACAGGAAATGCAGCCGCCAGTCGCCGAGCGCCTGGAACTCGGAGAGCGAGCGCACCAGCGAGGCGGTCTCGGTCTCGGCCTTCTCGAACTCGTTCAGCAGCGCGGTGCGCGCGCGCTCGACTTCGTCGGCGCGGATCTTCTCCGTCTTCACGCTCTCCACGGTCTGCAGCAGCAGCTCGCGCGCCTTGTCGACGTCGGAAGCGTTCGAGAGCGATGCGCCGAAGTACATGAAGCCCGGGTCGTGCAGCCCGCGCTCGCCGCCCCAGACGAAGCTCGCCAGGCCTTTCTGCACGATCGCGCGGTGCATCCTGCCGGTGGGGATATCGCCGAGAACGTGCACCAGGATGTCGATCGCCGGGTAATCGGGGTGGCTGCCCGCGGGAACGCGGTAGAGAGCCTGCACCATCTGGTTGTCGCCCGCGCGCCGCAGGATCACCGCGCGCTCGCCGTCCTGCGTCGGCTCGCGGGTGTAGAAGACGGGGAGCTTGCGCTTCGGCTTGGGTATCGCGCCGAAGTGCTTGCCGATCAGCTTGAGCGCCGCGGCTTCGTCGAAGCGCCCGGCGACGATGAGCAGCGCGTTGTCGGGCTGGTACCAGGTGCGGTAGAAGGCCTGCAGCCGGTCGATCGGCACCTGCTCGATGTCGGCGCGCTCGCCGATGATCGGGTTGCCGTAGTTGTGCCAGGGGAACGCGAGCTGCTGCATGCGCTGCAGCAGCACGCTGCCGGGGCTGTTCTCGCCCATCTCGAACTCGTTGCGCACCACGGTCATCTCGCTGTCGAGGTCGCTCCTGCGCACGAACGAGTTGACCATGCGGTCGGCTTCCATTCCGAGCGCCCAGTCCAGGTTGGCGGGGCTCGCCGCGACGGTCTCGAAGTAGGTGGTGCGGTCGCTCGAGGTGGTGCCGTTCCAGCGCGCGCCGCGCTGCGTGAACTGCTCCTTCACGTCGGGATAGCGCTTCGAGCCCTTGAAGAGCAGGTGCTCGAGAAGATGCGCCATGCCTTTCTCGCCGTAGCCCTCATGGCGCGAGCCGACGAGGTAGGTGATGTGCACCGTGACCGTGTCGATGCCCGGATCGGGCAGCGTCAGCACCCGCAGGCCGTTCGCGAGACGGTACTCGGTGACGCCCTCGATCGCGGCGGTTTTCTGCGGCAGGGAGGCCTTGCCGGCGCTCTGGCCCGCGGCGGTTCCGACGCCGGAGATTCCGAAGCAGGCAACAAGGAAGACGGCGCAGGCGAAGCGTTTCATATCAGCCAATCAAAGAAGTGCAGCGCGGCGAGGCCGGCGGCAATCGTAGCGGAGGTGAGGCGCCAGCGCCATGCCACGGCGATCGCCACCAGTCCCGCGAGAAGCCGCTCGTTTTCGAGCCCAAGGTATAGGACTTGGTTCTGCAGCAGCAGTTCCGGCGCCCAGATCGCGGTGAGCACCGCCGCCGGCACGTAGCGCAGGGCCCGCCGCAGGAGCGGCGGCGTCGCCACGTCCTCCGGCAGGAGGAGGAAGGAGGCGCGCAGGAGGTAGGTGACCACCGCCATGCCCGCCAGCGTCAGCCAGATCGTCCCCGGGGTCACAGGGGACGCGGGCGCGCCTGCGCTTTTTCGATGAGAAGACCCGCCGCGATCCCCACGATCGCCGCGAGGATGACGTTAAGCCGCAGCGGCAGGGCGCTCGCGGCCACCACGGTCATCCCCGCCGCCAGCGCCGCGGCCACCATCGCCCGGTCGCGCAGCAGCGGCACGGTCATGGCGATGAAGGCGAGCGGCGCGGCGAACTCGAGGCGCCAGGAAGCCGGCACGCCGGCGCCGATCAGGATCCCGGCGAGCACCGCCGCCTGCCAGGCGATCCAGATCGGGATCCCGGCGCCGAGGAAGAACTCGAGCTTGCCGCGCTCCTGCGGACGCTCGGCGAACCTCGCGAGCGTCAGGCCGTAGACGTTGTCCGCCTGAAGATACGCGATGATGAGCCGCCAGCGCAGCGGCAGCCGCGCGAAATGCAGGCGCAGCGAGGCGCTGTACATCATGAACCGCATGTTTATGAACAGCGTCGCGAGGACGATCAGCGCCGCGGGCGTGCCTTGCGAGAGCAGTTGCGCGGTCGCGACCATCGACGCGCCGGCGAACACGAAGATCGACATCGCCATGGCCGCGAGCGGCGCGATGCCGCTCGCGACCATCGCCACGCCGGTGATCGCTCCGAAGGGAACGATGCCGAGCAGCACCGGCAGCGCCGCCCGGAAGCCCTCGGCGTAAGCGGAACGGTCGAACGCCATCGAGCGCCGGATTTTAACCGGCGCGCGATGGTTGGCCCCCTGACAAGGGGGCGGTGAGCCGAAGGCGAACGGGGGTTGCTTTCAGCGATC
>CAYOVM010000042.1:0-15850 GCA_964407355.1 uncultured Enterobacteriaceae bacterium | reverse complement strand
AGCGATCGAAAAGCAACCCCCCGGCGCTTCGCGCCACCCCCCTTGTCAGGGGGGCGAGTAAAAAAAGCCGGCCCCCTGACAAGGGGGCCGTGAGCTTCAGCGAACGGGGGTTACTTCTTCTCGCCCTGCTGGCGCCGCTCCTGGCGCTTCTGCATGTGCTCTTTCGCGCGCGCCTCGCACTTCGCCGGGTCCTTCGACTGGGCGCACAACTCCTTGCGCATGCAGTCGCGGTGCGCGCCGTCTTTCTGGCCTTCGCAGGCCTTGGCGGCCTTTTCGTGGGCGGCCTTCATCTTCTCCCGCATCTCCTTGCGCTGCGCCTCGCAGGCCTTTGGATCCTTGGCCTGGGAGCAGTCGAAGCCCCGGCGCTGCGGGCCCTTGCCGGCGTCGGCAGGAGGGGGAGTCTGAGCGTACAGCGTGCTTGCCGCGGTCAGCAGGGCGGCGCCGAGGAGGGGGGTAAGCGTTTTCAGCATGTCGGATCCTTTTTGTGGGAATACCACACCAGAAACGCCCCATCGGGCCGCCGGGCTGACCGCGCAGTTGTAACTCTTTATTTCCACCCGGCCAACGCGGAATTTGTCATCATCGCTCATCCGGGGGATGCAGGCCCGGGTCAGGGGAGCCATGGCTTATCAAAAAGTGCTGATCGTCGACGATTCGAAGATGGTGCGCACCGCGATCGGGCGCGTCATCCGGGACACGTTCGAAGTGCGCGAGGAGGTCGACGGGGAGGGCGGCTGGAACGCGATCGACGGCGATTCGCAGATCGTCGCCGTGATCACCGACATCCAGATGCCCGTGCTGGACGGCTTCGGCCTGCTCGCGCGCATCCGCAGCTCGACCGTGCCGCGGGTGCGCGACCTTCCGGTCATCATCATCTCCGGCAACAAGGACGACGAGATGAAGAGGCGCGCCCGCGCCGCCGGCGCCAACGACTTCATCACCAAGGGAAGCGACGGCGCCGAGATCGTGGCGCGGATCGACAACCTGCTGAGCCTGGTGCAGGCCAAGAACGACCTGCAGGCGCTGAAGCTGAGCGACGTCGACGAGATCTGGGATCCGCTCACCGGCACCTTCAGGGCCGATTACCTGTTCACCGAGGGCGCCAAGCACTTCTCCCACGCCCGCCGGCACAGCACCGCGCTGTCCGTCGTGACCTTCCGCATCGAAAACTACGCCGATATCGAGCGCAGGACCGGCAAGGAGCTGATCGGCCAGCTCCTCGCGCGCGTCGCGAAGCTGGTGCAGGGAACCTTGCGCGCCGAGGACTCCATCGGGCGCACCGCCGACGCCCAGTTCTCCATCATCTTTCCGAGCACCTCGGCGGAGCAGGCGCTCGTGTTCGCGCGCCGGCTCAAGGACCAGCTCGAAAACGCGCGCGTCCGGCACAACGATCAGGTGATCAAGCTCACCACGTACATCGGCATCGCCTCGCTCAGCCACGACAAGGCGGACTCGTTCGAGGACCTGGCGAAAGCGGCGCTCGCGCGCCTGGATCGCGCCGCCAAGACCGCGGCGCATGCCGTCGACCAGAGCGGCCGGTTCGACGTCCCCGACGGCGTGAACGTCTCGATCACGATCCCGCCGGGGGCGGCGCCGGCACCCTCCAGCAACATCGCCTACGTCCTGAAGGCGCTGGAGAACGCGAGCGCCGAGCGCACCCGGGAAGTGCTGAAGCAGATGCTGCCCTTCATCCGCACGGCGTTTCGCCGCCTGAACATCGAGTTTCCCGCCGAGGCGATCGCGAGGGAGCTCGAGAAAAAGTGACCTAGATCTGCTTCAGCATCGTCGCGGCGTCGGAGACCTCGAACTTGCCCGGGCCCTCGACGTTGAGCTGCTTGACCGTGCCGTTGTCGACGAGCATCGAGAAGCGGTTCATGCGCGTGCCCATGCCGCGCGCGTTGAGGTCGAGCTCGAGGCCGAGCGCCTTCGCCCAGTTCGCGCTGCCGTCGGCGAGGAAGCGGATCTTGCCGAGCGCCTTCTGGTCCTTGCCCCAGTGCGCCATCACGAACGCGTCGTTGGTCGCCACGCACCACACCTCGTTCACGCCCTTCTTCCTGAGCTGGTCCATGTTCTGCACATACCCCGGCACGTGCTTCGCGGAGCAGGTGGGGGTGTAGGCGCCCGGCAGCCCGAAGATGGCGATCTTCTTGCCCTTCACCGCGTCCGCGACGTTCACTTCCTTCGGCGGCATCGCGCACTGCGTGCCCGAGTCGAATTCCGTGGATTCCATCAGCTTGCCGTCAGGCAGCTTGTCGCCGACTTTGATCGTCATGAAGTTCTCCTGGGGAGGGGTCTTGAAAAGGGGAGGGCGAATGATACCCAAAGTCGGAAGGGCTAAGATGTCCCCCTGACAGGAGGGATGCGCGTGAAACTCGTCACCCCGTTCAGGATGCTGGTTCTTCTCACCGCCCTCGCCGCGGTGCTATTGCTGCTCGGCGCGCCGCTGGGATATCGGATGGGCTGGTGGCATTTCCGCACCGGCCTGCAGGGGCTGCAGCCCTGGGCGGCGTACGCGGGCCTCGCGGCCGCGGCGCTGGCGATCGTCGCGATCGCGATCCCGAAGGTGCGCGAGGGCTGGACGCTCGGACTGATCGCGGCGCTCGCCGTGGGCCTTGCGACGTTCTACGTGCCCTGGAAGTGGCAGGAGCGGGCGCGCTCGGTGCCGCGCATCCACGATATCTCCACCGACATCGAGAACCCGCCGGCCTTCGTCGCGGTGCTGCCGCTGCGCAAGGACGCGGAGAACACCGCCGTCTACGGCGGGAAGGAAATCGCCGAGCAGCAGCGCAAGGCCTATCCCGATATCCAGCCGCTTCTTCTCAGCGTGCCCCCGCAGGTGGCGTTTGCGCGCGCGCTCGACACCGCGGAGAGCATGGGATGGACGCTGGTCGCTTCCAATCCGGCCGAAGGGCGGATCGAGGCGACGGACCGCACGATGTGGTACGGCTTCAAGGACGACATCGTGATCCGCGTCGCGCCTTCGGGGGGCGGCAGCCGGGTCGACGTGCGCTCGGTCTCCCGCGTCGGGCGCAGCGACGTGGGCATTAATGCACAGCGCATCCGCCAGTTCATGGCGAAGCTGAAAACCTGAAAAAGGGCTAGCATAGTGCGGGGTCAGGGCGACGGACCGATTGAAGGAGGCGCTATGAAAAGCATCGCATGGCTGGCGGTAACCGCGATGATATGCAGCTCGCTTGCGCTCGCTCAGGAGCAAAAGCCGGCGGCGAAGCCGGCCGCGGAGCCGGCGAAGCCCGCCGCCGCAGCCGTGAAGCCGGCCGAGACGCCGAAACCCGTGGCGCAGGCGGGCAAGCCCGCCGGCGCCAAGAAGGCGCGGGGCGGCGAGCGCCGTACCGAGGACGCCCGCCACTGCCTGGGCAGGCCCTCGAATACCGAGATCATCAAGTGCGCAGAGGCTTACCTGTAGGCCGCCCGGCCTTGAAGCTCTCCCGTGGCGGCGGCGCGCCCGCGCCGCGCGAAGCATCCGAGCCGCTTTCCATCGCGGCGTCCTGGATTTCGAGCGCGATGTAAAGGTCGGCCTCGGCGCGACGCACCAGCACTCCGATGGTCCCGTGGCTTTGCGAAGCCACGACCTTGTTGAACTCTTCCACCCCGCTGACGGGCCTCTGGTTCACGCCGACGATGACGTCCCCCGGAAGGATGCGCGAGCGGCTCGCCGGCCCGCGCACTTTCGTGACCATCACGCCGTGCGCGACGCCAAGCGCCTTCTGCGCCGCCTGCGGCACTTCCATGATCTGCAGCCCTAGCGGCGTCCACGCTCCGGCGGCGTCGGCGCGATCGTCCAGCGCCACGACGTAGCGCGTCCCGGCGCGGCCCGGATCCGGAGCGTCGCACGCGCCAAGCAAGCTCGCCAGCAGCCCCAGGACAACCGTGCGCGTCGTCGACACGCCGATTCCGCTGCAACCTTCGCGCCCGGGGATGGAGCGCGGCTTGCTCGGAGAAGACCATGGCGTCCCGAAAAGGGACGCGGCCCTGTAACACTTGCATGCGGCTATAACTTCTACTCCTGAAGAGGAGAAAGGCGGCAACCATGGCGACGGTAATGAGTGAAAGTCCTTATGCGGAGCGGCGCACGGGCGAGCGGCGGCGGGTGTCGCCCGCGACGCTGGCGCGCAGCGGAGGGCTCGACGGACTGCGGGTGTCCTGGGGCGGCGTTTGGGGCGGCGTGCTGGTGACGATGGGCGCGCTGATCCTGCTGAGCGCCTTCGGCGTAGCGGTCGGAATATCGGCGCTCGACCCGAGCACGGCGGACACCGGGCGCCTCGCGACCATCGCCGCCGTCTGGGGCGGGATTTCGCTGCTCGCGTCGCTGTTCCTCGGCGGCCTCGTCTCGACGCGCACCGGCATGGTCTACGACCGCGCCACCGGGATGTTCGAAGGCGTGCTCGTCTGGATCGTGAGCATTCTGCTGATGGCGCTGTTCGCCGGCAGCGGCATGGGCCTCGTGCCCGAGTTCAGCTTCGATCTCACCGCCAGCCGCGCGGCCGCGTGGGTGGGCCTCGGCGCGATGGTGCTGTCGCTGCTCGCCGCAGTCGCCGGCGCCATGTCGGGCCGGCGCCGCGCCGCCCAGCGCGTCGGACGCGAGTAGGAAAAAAAACAGGGACAGACCACGATTTTCACGCGGTCGCTAAGGAAAATCGTGGTCTGTCCCTGATTTCGTCCTGAACGTTAACTCGTGCCGATTTCGATCGGAACGTAGACGGAAGCATCCCCGCGGCGCACGAGAAGGGCGACGTTCTCGCCCTTCTTGCGCTGCGCGATCAGCTTGTTGAACTCCTCGACGCTGCGGAACCGGTCCTGGTTGACCGCGAGGATGACGTCGCCCGCCTGGATCCGGCTGCCCGCGGCGGAGCCGCCGGTCACGTCTTCCACCACGAGGCCGTAGTCGACGCCGAGCGCCTTGCGCTCCTCGGGCGCGAGATCGCGCACCGCCAAGCCGAGATCCGTCGAAGCGCTTTCTTTCGACGGCTTCTCGCCTGTTTTCGTGGCGACTTCCGAGGGGATCTCGCCGACCGTCACGGCCAGGCGCTCGCGCTTGCCGCCGCGCCACACCTCGAGCTGCGCCTTCTCGCCGGGCTTTGTCGCGCCGACCAGGCGCGGGAGCTCGCTCGGCTCGTCGATCGTCTTGCCGTTGTAGGAGAGGATGATGTCGCCGACCTTGATGCCGGCTTTCGCCGCCGGGCTGCCGGGCTCGACCGAGGTCACCACGGCGCCGGTCGCAGAGTCGAGCCTGAACGACTGCGCGAGCTCCTTCGTCACCGGCTGCACGCCCACGCCGAGGCGGCCGCGGGTCACCTTGCCGCTCGCCTGGAGCTGCTTCGCGACATCGAGCGCCACCTCGATCGGGATGGCGAACGAGACGCCCATGTAGCCGCCGGTGCGGCTGTAGATGAGCGAGTTGATCCCGACCACTTCACCCTTGAGGTTGATCAGCGGCCCGCCGGAGTTGCCCGGATTGACGGCGACGTCGGTCTGGATGAACGGCACATAGGTCTCGTCGGGCAGCGAGCGCCCGGTGGCGCTGACGATGCCGGCGGTAATGGTGTTGGCGAAGCCGAACGGCGAGCCGATCGCCGCGACCCACTGGCCGGCCTCGAGCTGCGCCGAATTGCCGAGGGTGACGGTCGGCAGGTCGGTCGCCTCGACCTTGATCAGCGCGACGTCGGTGCGCTTGTCCACGCCGATCACCCTTGCCTTGAATTCGCGCTTGCTGTCGGCGAGCTTCACCGTGACGTCGTCGAAGTCCGCCACCACGTGCGCGTTGGTGAGGATGTAGCCGTCGCTGCTGATGATGAAGCCCGAGCCCAGACCGCCGCGCGGCTCGCCCGGGCCTTCGCCCGGACCGCCGGGCCCGCCCGGGCCGGGCATGAAGCGGCGGAAGAACTCGAGCATCGGATCGTCCTCGGGCTGCGCCTGACCGCGCCCCGGGCCGCGGGCGCGGCCGTTGTTCTTCGCGAGCTTGTTCGTGGTGATGACGTTGACGACCGCAGGGCCGTCGATCTTCATGAGCGGCGTGAAGTCCGGCAGCTGGACCACCGGGGCGCGGCCGCCCGACTGCTTCGTCTCGATCTGCGGCGGCTGGCTCGCGCCGCCCGAGGCGGAGGCGCTCGCGCCCAGCACGAGCGGCGGATTCTGCGGCTTCGCCGCGCCCTGCCGGGTTTTGTCGACGGCATCGCATCCGCCGAGCAAGAACGCCGCGATTGCCGCAAGCGCGAGGAGCTTCGAAATTTTTTGCATGACTGACCTCCGGCGTGACTGGAGCGAACCGCTGCAATACCTGTGCCCGCTCCTTACGGATGCGGATCGCCATGGAACGATGCCGCGCAAAACCACTCGCAATAGATGCGAAGAAGAAATCCGCGGCGCGGCGCCCGGCGTCTCTTGCTGCTCGCGTTCTTGCTGTCGCCGCTCGCGTCGCGCGCGCAGGACCTCACGGGCGCGATCGGCGTTGCCCGCTCGAGCGTGGCGACCGACAGGACGGCGGCGCTCGCGCTGTCGTACTCGCACGATTTCGGCCGCCATCTTTCGGCGAGCGTTTCCTATCTGAACGAAGGCCATGTTCCGGGACATCATCGCGACGGCTTCGTGCCGCAGCTCTGGCTCGCGAGCGGCGAGCTGCTCGCGCGCCGCTTCTCGCTTGCCGCGGGCATCGGTCCTTATCACTATTTCGACACCGTGCCGGCGAGCTCCGGCGCGGGCTACGAGGATCGCCGCGGCTGGGGCGTCGTCTACAGCCTCGCCGCGACGCTGCGCTCGGCTTCGAGCCCGTGGCTCTACCAGCTGCGCTTCAACCGCGTGCTGGTGAACGGCGGCGGCATGGACACGAGCACGGTGCTGGTGGGCATCGGCTACCGGCTCGATCCGGACGAGCGCTCGGCTTCGGTGGGCGCGGGCGGATCCGGCGAGGTGTCACGCGAGCAGGAATTGACGCTGCTCGGCGGGCGCTCCATCGTGAACAGCTACGAGTCCGAGCGCGCGTGGGCGAAGGCGATCGAATACCGCCGCACGCTCGGCTCGGCGCTCGGCGGCCCCGCATTCCCCGCCGCGGCGCGCGGCTCGATCCTCGTCCTGGACGAGGGCGACGGCGGCGGGCTCACCCATCGCCGCGGCGTGGCGGCGCAAGGCTGGCTCGAGCCGAGCTTCTACGACGAGAGGCTGACCCTCGGCGCGGGCCTCGGTCCTTATCTCGCGATCGACGATCGTCGCGCCGCGAGCGGCGTGGTCCTGTCGGGCCTGCTGTCGCTCACCGCGAGCTACCGCCTCGGTCAATCGTGGGTGGTGCGCGCCACCTTCAACCGGGTGATGTCGGGCTATCACCGCGATACCGACGTCCTGCTGCTCGGCCTCGGCTATCGGTTTTAATGCGCGGCGAGGGCGGCCGCGCGTCCCCGCGGCACGTCGATCTTGAAGAGCAGCGCGAGGCCGATCGCGAAATAGCCGCCGGTCGCGAGGATCGCCAGGCGGTGGTTGCCGCCGAAGGCCCATGTAAGCGCGCCGTAGGTGAGCGGCCCGAAGATCGAGGCCGCTTTCGTGGCGAGGCCCCACAGGCCGAAGAACTCCGCGAGCCGCGCCGGCGGCGCGAGGTAGCCGACGAGCGCCCGTCCGGAGGCGAGCGACGAGCCCATGCACAGGCCGGCGAGATTGGCGGCGAGCCAGAACGTGCCCTTCGTCTGCGAGAAGAACGCGATCGCGATCATCACGATCCACGCGAGCAGGGTGAGCGCGATGGCGCGCACATGGCCGATCGAGTCCTGCACGTAGCCGAACGCGAAGGCGCCGATCGCCGCCGTGATGTTCACGAGCAGGATGAGGACGATGGTCTCCTGGGCGCTGAACTTCATCACTTCCTGCGCGTAGATGGCGGCGAGCGCGATCACCGTCATGACGCCTGCCTGGTAGAAGAGGATGCAGAGGAGGAAGCGGCGCAGGTCCCGGTACCGGTGCGACTGCGCGAGCGTCTGCAGCAGCCGCTTCCACGGCGTTTGCAACGAGACGCCGGAAGGCTGCGCGCGCTCCCGGAGAAAGAGGAACGTCGGCGCGGCGGCGACGGCGAAGAACGCAGCCGTGATGAGCATGCACACCGGCACGAACTGCGCGGGCCCTTGGCCGCTTTTCTGCCCGAAGGTGATGTAAGCGAGGCACAGCCCGAGCGCCGCCATCCCGCCAAGGTAGCCGAAGGCCCAGCCCCAGCCCGAGACGCGTCCCATCGCCTCCGAATCGGCGAGCTCCGGCAGAAACGCCGCGATCAGGTTTTCTCCCGTGCCAAAGAAATAATTGGACAGAACGACCAGCGCCAAGGCCAGCGCAACGGCCCCGGGAACGGCGAAATACAGTAGCGCGGTGAAGACAACACAGCCCGCTGTCGAAATCAGGAGCAAGCGCTTTTTCGCGGCATGCGCATCCGCCCAGGCGCCGATCAGCGGGCCGGTGACGAGGATCGCGGCGTAGGAGAGCGAAAGCGCGGCGGTCCAGGCGAACGTCGCCCAGGGCGCGTTCCCGGCGACCACCGAGACGAAGTACGCGCTGAACACGGCGGTGATGACCACCGTCGTGTAGCCCGAGTTGGCGAAGTCGTACATGCTCCACGCCCAGACTTCACGCAATCTGACGCCTGTAGTAAGCGTTTTGCTCACCGGAGGGACTTTTTTCCTATGGGAGTGCGGCATTCTACCCTCGGGCGGCACGCGGGCTTTCCGGTATAGTTTTGATTCGATGCAACAAGCAGTCAAAACGCCGCTCGATCGCCGTCTTGCGCTCGCCGAGGTCCTCGACTGGCTGGTCGAGGACAGGATCGCGACCGCCGAGGCCGCCGAGCAGCTCAAGAAGGAACGCCGCTACTACCGCGGAACGCTGCATCCGCTCGTTGCGATCGCCGAGCAGAAGTGGCGCCACGTCGCGCCGCCGCACAAGCTGCTGTCGCTGGAGCTCCTCTCGGAGTGGCTGGCGAAGCGCGTGGGCATGGAGTACCTGCACATCGACCCGCTGAAGATCGACTTCGCCGGCGTCACCGAGATCATGTCCTCGGCCTACGCGACGCGCTTTCACATCCTGCCGGTCGGCGTGAGCGCGAAAGAGGCGATCATCGCCACCGCCGAGCCCGGCCTGCGCGAATGGGAGCCCGAGCTCGCGCGCATGATCAAGCGCGACATCAAGCGCGTCATCGCCAACCCGCTCGACATCGAGCGCTACCAGGTGGAGTTCTACAACCTGGCGAAGTCGATCAAGGGCGCGAACAAGACCCACGGCTCGAGCTCGGCGCTGTCCAACTTCGAGCAGCTCGTCGAGCTCGGCAAGACCGACAAGCAGTTCGACGCCAACGACGCGCACATCGTGCGCATCGTCGACTGGCTGTGGCAATACGCCTTCGAGCAGCGCGCGAGCGACATCCACGTCGAGCCGCGCCGCGAGCAGGGCATCGTGCGCTTCCGGATCGACGGCGTGCTGCACCAGGTGTACCAGATCCCGGCGGCGGTGCTGATCGCGATGACGAGCCGCATCAAGATCCTCGCGCGCATGGACGTGGTCGAGAAGCGCCGCCCGCAGGACGGGCGCATCAAGACGCGCACGCTCGACGGCGAGGAGATCGAGCTGCGCCTGTCGACGCTGCCCACCGCCTTCGGCGAGAAGCTGGTGATGCGCATCTTCGACCCGGAAGTGCTGGTGCGCGACTTCAAGGAGCTCGGCTTCTCCGAGGACGACAAGAAGCGCTGGGACGAGATGACGCTCAAGCCCAACGGCATCGTGCTCGTGACCGGGCCGACCGGCTCGGGCAAGACCACCACCCTCTACTCGACGCTGAAGACGCTCGCGACGATCGAGGTGAACGTCTGCACCATCGAGGACCCGATCGAGATGGTCGAGCCCTCGTTCAACCAGATGCAGGTGCAGCAGCAGATCGAGCTCGGCTTCGCCGAGGGCGTGCGCGCGCTGATGCGCCAGGATCCCGACATCATCATGGTGGGCGAGATCCGCGACCTCGAGACGGCCGAGATGGCGGTGCAGTCGGCGCTCACCGGCCACCTCGTGCTCTCCACGCTGCACACGAACGACGCGCCCGGCGCGGTGGCGCGCCTGCTCGAGCTCGGCGTGCCGCCGTACCTGCTGAACGCGACGCTGAACGGGGTGATGGGGCAGCGCCTGGTGCGCACGCTGTGCCCGCACTGCAAGGAGAAAACCGACTTCCACCGCACCGAGGACCACCAGACCTGGGACGCGCTGGTCGCTCCCTGGAAGTCCAACCGCCCGACGCAGCTCTACAAGCCGGTGGGCTGCCTCGAATGCCGCATGACCGGCTTCCTGGGCCGCGTGGGCATCTACGAGACGCTGCTCTTCAGCAACGAGATCAAGAAGCTGGTGAACGAGCGGGCGGATCTGGCGGCGATCCGCGACCAGGCGTTCAAGGAAGGCATGAAACCGCTGCGCATCAGCGGCGCGATGAAGGTCGGCGCGGGCCTCACCACCATCGAGGAAGTCCTCAAGGTGGCGCCGCCCGTCCGCGACGCCGGCTAGCCCGGTGCTCGACGCCGTTCTCCTCGCGCTGCTCTCCGGCGGCGTGGTGTACGCGGTGCTCGCGCTTTCCCAGAGGAAATCGTCGCGCGAGAAGGCGCGCCTCGCCGAGAACGAAGGCCGCTTTCGCAGCCTCACCGAGCTCTCGGCGGACTGGTTCTGGGAGACCGACACCGAGCACCGCATCGTCTGGCTCTCGGGCGGCGCGCCGGTGCAGACCTTCTTCGGCCACAGCCCCACCTACGGCAAGCGCTTCTGGGAGATCCCGCAGATCGAGGTCGAGCCGCGCGCCCTGCAGGCGCACCTCGAGCGCCTCGAGCAGCAGCTGCCGTTCTTCGACCTCGAGATCGCCCGCGCGGACGAGCGCGGCGCGCGCCAGATCCACATCGTCTCGGGCCAGTCGCGCCTCGACGCCGGCGGCCGCTTCCTCGGCTACCGCGGCGTCGGCCGCGACATCACCGAGCAGAGGAGCGCCGAGAGGAAGCTGTTCGAGGCGAAGGCGCGCCTCGAGCTCGCGCTCGACGGCGGCAACCTGGCGGAGTGGCACATCGACCTGGAGCGCCATCGGGTTACGGGCGGCGACGGCTGGGTGCGCTTTCTCGGCCACCAGCAATCGCCCGAGATCACGGACCTCGACGAGCAGTTCGGCCTGATCCACCCGGACGATCAGGAGCCGTTCCGCCAGGCTTTCGTCGCCTGCCTGAAAGGCGGCCACGGCGAGCTCAACCGCGAGTTCCGCATGCGCCACAAGTCGGGCGGCTGGCGCTGGCTGCACGCGCGCGGCCGGGTCACCGAGCGCCATCCGGACGGCCGGGCGCTGCACATGTCGGGCACCGTGGCCGACATCGACGCGCGCCGGCGCGCCGAGAGCGCGATGCGCGAGAGCACGCTGCGCTTCGACGACGTCGCGGACCTCTCGCGCGAGTACGTCTGGGAAACGGACGCGAGCTGGCGCTATACCTACCTCTCGGAGCGGGTGGAAGCGGTGCTGGGCTATACCCGCGCGGAGATGCTCGGCCGCAAGCCGCGCGATTTCATGCCGCTCGGCGAGGCCGGCGGCGTCGAGGAGTGGTTCGCGAAGAACGCGCTCGCGGGCGGGGCGTTCCGCGAGCTCGTGCACCGCTCGGTCACCAAGGCGGGCGGCGTGGCGTGGCAGTCGGTGAGCGGCGTGCCCGTGCGCGACGCCGCGGGCAACATCACCGGCTATCGCGGCACCGCCGCCGACGTCACCGCGCGGCGCCTCGCGGAAGCGCGCATCGAGTACCTCGCCACCCGCGACGCGCTCACCGGCCTGCCGAACCGCATCCTGCTCGCCGACCGCGCGGCGCAGGCGATTGTTTCGGCGGCGCGGTCCCGCTCGCTGCTCGCGATGTTGTGCATCGACCTCGACCGCTTCAAGCTGGTGAACAGCTCGCTCGATCACCGCAAGGGCGACGCGCTGCTGCGGCTCGTCGCCGAGCGCCTGGAGGGCCAGGTGCAGGAAGGAACGCTGGCGCGCCTGGGCGGCGACGACTTCGTCCTGCTGCAGCCGGTCAAGGCGATCGAGGACGCGGGCGTGATCGCGCAGCGCATCGTGGACGCGCTCGCGCGGCCCTTCGACATCGAGCAGGAGTCCCTCACGGTCGCCGCCTCCATCGGCATCGCCATCTATCCCGGCGACGGGCGCGACTTCCCCGAGCTGCTGAAGAACGCCGACGTGGCGATGTACCACGCGAAGGCGAGCGGGCGCGGCGGCTTCCGCTACTTCTCGCCGGGCCTGAACGCGCGCGCCGTGGAGCGGCTGCGCCTCGAGAACGAGCTGAGAAGCGCGCTCGCGCGCGGCGAGCTGGCGCTGCACTGGCATCCGGTCGTGCGGCAGAGGAACAAAGTCGTCGGCGCCGAAGCGCTCGTGCGCTGGAACCATCCCGAGCGCGGCCTGCTGCCGCCGGAGGATTTCGTGCCGCTCGCCGAGGAGTCCGGCCTCATCCGCGCGCTGGGGGAGTGGACCCTCGAGCGGGCGCTGTCGCAGGCCGGCGCCTGGCAGCGCAAGCTCCCCGGGGAGCCCTGGTTCGCGGTGAACGTGTCGGCCCCGGAGCTCGCGCTCGGCGGCGGCTACTTCGAGAAGATCCGCAGCTGCCTCAAGGAGAACGGCCTCGACGGCCGGCGCATCGAGCTCGAGGTCACCGAGCGCGTGCTGATGTCCAACGTCGCCGAGAACATCGACACCCTGCGCCGCATCGGCGAGCTCGGCGTGCGCTTCTCCATCGACGACTTCGGCACCGGCTATTCGAGCCTCTCCTACCTGCGCCTGCTGCCGATCCAGAAGCTGAAGATCGACCGCTCGTTCCTGCGCGAGATCGAATCGCATCCCGCCGACGAGGCCATCGTGCGCGCCATCGCCGCGATGGCGAAGTCCCTCGGCATCGCCATCGCCGCCGAAGGCGTCGAGAAGGAAGCCCAGCTCGAGCGCCTCCTCGCCCTCGGCTGCGAGGAATGGCAGGGCCACCTCTTCAGCCAGCCCCTCGACGCCCCCGCGTTCGAGAAGCTCTTCTCCGCGCAATCGCGCGCCGCGCGCCGCAGTTAAAGCGTCACCGAACCGGCGTGTTCTGGTCCAGCACCATCACCCATTTCCCGTTGCGGTTCTGGAATACCAGCGTGAGCAGGCTCTCCTGGCGCGTCGCCGGCTTGCCGGGCGGAGTTTCGCGGTATTCGAGCGCGAGGAGGGCTATGCCCATCTGGGGCGTATCGAAGATGTGGACAGGCTTTACTTCGAGGCGCCAGTTCTTCATCTCGAACCAGCCCCGGTGCGCATCCAGGAATTCGCTCGTGGTTCGGCCGAGCTTGCCGTCGGACATCACGAGGTAGAGCTCGGGCGAGGCGACGGTGTCGGCCAGCGCTTTCAGGTCGCGCTCCTCGATCGCGAGGAGGTGGCGTCCGAGGGCTTCGCGGAAGGTGCTCATCGCGCTACGGCGTGCTTCGAGGGTCCTGCGGGCAGGATGAGGGCGGAGAGCAGCCAGGAGATCAGGCTATAGACGATCGCGCCGAAGAAGCCCGCCCAGAATCCCTGCACGTGGAAGCCTTCGATGAACGAGCCGACGAACCAGAAGAGCAGGCCGTTGATCACGAAGATGAAGAGCCCCAGCGTGAGGATGGTCGCGGGCAGGGTGAGGATCACGAGGATCGGCCGGATGACGGCGTTCACGAGGCCGAGCACCAGCGCCGCGATCAGCGCGGTCCAGAAGCTGGCGACGCTGATCGACGGCATCAGGTAGGCGACTGCGATAAGCGAGACGGTGTTGACGAGCCAGACGAGGAGGAGGCGCATCCCCGGTTTCTAGCGCGTTTATCCGGGCGGCGCTACCTTGACTCCTCGCACCTTGTTGTTCTCGATGGCCTTGGCGACGAAGCCCGACGCCTTTACGTCTTCCGCGAACTCGGCGAGGTATTTCGCCGCCGCGGCGCGGGCTTTCGGGGTGCCGATGGCCTGCTGCACGCCGGTGATCTGGCCGTCGAGCACGCGCGAGCCCGGCAGCTTCTCGGCATCGGAGGCGAGCTGCGGCTTCAGGCCGCTCAACGCCTCGAGCTTCTGGGCCACGAACTGCTCGTAGGAGGCGGGAATGCCCTGGATGCGCACGAGCTTCGCATGCTTGAGCGTGCGCGTGAGGTACAGGTCGTAGGCGCTCTTCTCCGACACCGCGATGCGCACGCCTTCGCGATCGACCTCCGCGATGGTGCGGATCGGCGAGCCCGGCGGCACGAGGAAGGTGACCGGGATCTCGAGGTACGCCGGGCTGAAGGCGATCACGTTGGCGCGCGCCGGCTCGGCGCCGAGGAAGGCGACGTCCCAGGCGCCGGTCGACACCGAGTCGGCGAGGGCCCCGGCGGTCTTGTACGGCACGAACTCGACGGGCACGCCGAGGCGGCGCCCCAGCTCGCGCCCGAGGTCGGGGGCGATGCCGCGCGGCGTGCCGTCGGGCGCGTTCCCGAGCACGAGAAGGAAGTTCTGATAGTTGAGGCCGACGCGGAGCTTGCCGGTCGGCGTCAATTCCGATTTCGCCGCGGGCGGCGCGGAGGGATTCATCGCGCACCCTGCGAAGAAGAGGACGGCGAACAATCCGGCGAGCTTGCGCATGGCTGATCCCTCATAGGCCTCGACATTTCCAGTTCTTCCGGTTTCATTCTAGCGTGGCGCGGTATACACCCGCTCGGCGTTGCGCCAGGCGAGCGATTGGGCGAGCGGATCGGGCAATTGGCCGAGGATCAGGCGCCACTGCTCGACGACCTCCGTGTATTTCGCCCAGCGGAAGTCCTTGTGGGCATCGGTCGCGAACATGAACCGCTCCGGATACCGGGCGAACAGATCGCGCCATTCCCGGGTCAGCTTCCCGCATGCGTCCACGACCGGCTCTCCGAGGAGCTCGGCTTTCTCCTCGCTGGAAAGCGCGCTCTGGACTTTCTCTTTCTTCGAGAGCGTGACCATCACGTTGTCGTGCGCCGACAGGACGGTCGCCACCTGCTCGTGCGAAGCGAAGCCGGCGTGCGGCCAGATGAACGTGACATTCGCGAAGCGCGAATAGAGCGCGTGAAACGCGGGCCAGTCGCGATCCCAGTCGTAAACTTCCCAGTGCAGCATCACCGGCACGCGGCGCTGCTCCGAGGCCGCGAGCAGCCTCGCCACGTTTTTGCCGTCCGGCGCGACGTAGCGCTCGCCCGCCGCCGTCTGCTCCCCATGGCTCTTGTCCGCGTGCGCGAACAGGATTTCGCCGACGAACCGGTATCGCTCATCCTGGAGATGCGCGCTCGTCTGCTCCACGAATCCGCCGCTGAGGTCGCCGCGCTGGTCGAAGGGCTTCGGCGTTCCCATGAAAAAGCGCTGCGGAAAGCGCGTTTTCAGCGAAAGGACGTCCGCCTCGCCATTGCGCTTGCGATGCAGGCGCGCGAAGAGCGCCATCCGCGTCACGCCCGATCTATCCATCGCGCGCGTCACCGTTCCCGACATGCCCGATTCGATCTGCGCCATCGCGTCGATCATCGGCCCGGCATAGCGCGCCCCGGGCCGGCCTTCGGCACAGGATGGCTCGTTCGCCGAGGCGTTGGCGCCCAGGAGAACAGCGAGGAGTAGTAGAGCGCGCCTCATGGGAGGTGTTGTTCTTGTGGCCCGCACGTTACGCCTCTCCAAAACTCCGTGCAATTACAGTTGATGGCGCGAGATCTGCCCGCTAAGGGTAGCGCCGTCGACGGTCATGAAGAGGTGGCGCTCGGTGACGGAGAGGTCGAAGGACGTGCGGCGTTCGAGGCGGGCGACGAAGCCGGAGAGGAAGTCGCGCTCGAACGAGTAGATCTCGAG
>CAYOVM010000041.1:0-20001 GCA_964407355.1 uncultured Enterobacteriaceae bacterium | reverse complement strand
ATGGATCCTCGGAGTCGTCGCGGTATTCCTGGTGCTCGGCTATTTCCGCGCGCCGATCCTGTGGTGGACGCTCGCCGGCGGCCTGCTCGCCCTGTATCTGAGCTTCATTGCCGGTTTTGGCTTTTCGGCAAACGTTATTCTTTTCGCAGCATTCGCGATCGTTGCACTGGCCTTGAATGTGCCTGTACTGAGAAGAGCGCTTATTTCAAACAGGATCCTCGCGGTCTACCGGCGCATCCTGCCGGACATGTCGCAGACCGAGAAGGAGGCGATCGACGCGGGCACGGTGTGGTGGGACGGCGATCTTTTCTCCGGCCGGCCCGACTGGGACAAGCTGCTCGCGACCCCGGCGCCGAAGCTCTCCGCCGAGGAGCAGGCGTTCGTCGACGGCCCGGTGAACGAGCTGTGCTCGATGTGCGACGACTGGGAGATCACCCACGAGCGCTACGACCTGCCGCCGCGCGTGTGGCAGTACATCAAGGACCAGGGCTTCCTCGGCATGATCATCCCGAAGAAGTACGGCGGGCTGGGCTTCAGCGCCCTCGCGCATTCCGCGGTGATCACCAGGCTCTCTTCGCGCTCGAACGCCGCGGCGGTCACCGTGATGGTGCCCAACTCGCTCGGGCCGGCCGAGCTGCTGCTGCACTACGGCACCGACGAGCAGAAGAACCATTACCTGCCGCGCCTCGCGAAAGGCCTCGAGATTCCGTGCTTCGCGCTGACCAGCCCGGAGGCCGGCTCCGACGCCGCCTCGATTCCCGACTACGGCGTGGTGTGCAAGGGGATCTGGCAAGGCAAGGAGACGCTCGGCATGCGCGTCACCTGGGACAAGCGCTACATCACCCTCGGCCCGGTGGCGACGCTCCTGGGCCTGGCGTTTCGCCTTTACGATCCCGAGGGCCTGCTGGGAGGGGAAAAGGATCTTGGCATCACCTGCGCCCTCGTTCCCACCAACACTCCGGGCGTGAACATCGGCAGGCGCCACCTGCCGCTGAACGGCGTGTTCCAGAACGGCCCGAACTCCGGCAAGGACGTGTTCATGCCGATCGACTGGATCATCGGCGGGCGCGAGTACGCGGGCAAGGGCTGGATGATGCTGATGAACTGCCTCGCGGCGGGACGCTCGATCTCGCTGCCGGCGTCCTCGGTCGGCGGCGCGCAGGCGCTCGCGCGCGTCACCGGCGCCTATGCGCGCGTGCGCCAGCAGTTCCGCACGCCGATCGGCAAGCTCGAAGGCGTGGAGGAAGCTCTGGGCCGCATCGCCGCCAACGCCTACCTCATGGAAGCCACGCGCGTGATGACCGCCGGCTGCGTCGACGCGGGCGAGAAGCCCTCGGTGATCTCGGCCATCGCCAAGTACCACATGACCGAGCGCGCCCGCCTGTGCGTCAACGACGCCATGGACATCCACGGCGGCAAGGGCATCTGCCTCGGCCCGAACAACTGGGTCGGGCGCGGCTACCAGGTGCTGCCCGTCGGCATCACGGTCGAAGGCGCGAACATCCTCACGCGCACCCTGATCATCTTCGGCCAGGGCGCGATCCGCTGCCATCCGTATGTGCTGCGCGAGATGCGCGCCGCCAAGGAGATGCAGGGCGCCGAGGCGTCGATCGAGTTCGACGACGCGTTCACGTCCCACATCGGCCACACCCTCTCGAACGGCATCCGCGCCTGGGCCTTCGGCCTCGCGAATTCGGCGTTCGCGCCTTATCCGAAAAACGCCTCTCCCGAAGTGCGCCACTATTACCGCCATGTATCGAGGCTCTCGGCCGCCTTCGCCTTCCTCGCCGACGTCTCGATGCTGGCGATGGGCGGCGCGCTGAAGCGCAAGGAGAAGATCTCCGGCCGGCTCGGCGACGTGCTCTCGATGATGTATCTCGTCTCCGCGACCCTCAAGCACTACGAGGACCAGGGACGCATCAAGGAGGACCTGCCGCTGCTGCGCTGGTCGGTGCGCGACGCGCTGTACGACGCGCAGCAGGCGATCGACCAGATCCTGTCGAATTTCCCGGTGAAGGCGCTCGCCCGGCTGCTGCGCTGGGTGCTGCTGCCGCGCGGGATGACGTTCCGGCCGCCGCTCGACGCGCGCAACCGCGAGTGCGCGAAGCTCGTGCTCGAGCCCGGCGCCGCCCGCGACCGGCTGACGGCGAGCGTGTTCGTCTCGAAGAACGAGACCGACGCGACCTGCGTGCTCGAAGCCGCGTTCCTCGCCGAGCTCGCCTGCGAGCCGATCGACCGGAAGCTGCGCGAGGCGATGAAAAGCGGCCGGCTGGAGAGCCGCCCGGGCATCGATACCGCCGCGACCGCCCATGAGCTGGGCATTCTCACGTCGGACGAGCTGCAGAAGTGGCAGCGCAGAGAAGCGCTGCGCCGCAATGTGATCAAGGTCGACGATTTCCCGCAGGATTTCGGCCGCGCCGAAGCGCTGCAGAAGCTTTCTTCCGAAGCGATCCTCAAAGCGAAGGCCGCCTGATGGACACGAAATCGGTCTACATCGTCGACGGCGCGAGGACGCCGTTCCTCAAGTCGAAGAACCGCCCCGGCCCCTTCTCCGCGAGCGACCTCGCGACGCAGGCGGGACGCACGCTGCTCGCGCGGCAGAAGTTCGCGCCGACCGAGCTCGACGAAGTCATCCTCGGCTGCGCCGCGCCCTCGGTCGACGAGGTGAACATCGGCCGCGTCGCCGCGCTGCGCATGGGCTGCGGGCAGAAGGTGCCGGGCTGGACCGTGATGCGCAACTGCGCCTCCGGCATGCAGGCGCTCGATTCGGGGATCAACAACATCCTCGCCGGCCGCTCGAGCCTGGTGCTCGCCGGCGGCGTCGACGCGCTCTCGCGCGCCCCGCTCCTGTATTCCGAGAAGATGGTTTTGTGGTTTTCAGATCTCGCCGCTTCGCGCTCAACAGGTCAAAAGCTTTCTAAATTTACAAAACTTCCTCTGCAATCCCTGCTGCAGCCGGTCATCGGCATCATGAAGGGCCTCACCGATCCGATGGTCGGCCTGCTGATGGGCCAGACCGCCGAGAACCTCGCCTACCGCTTCGGCATCACGCGCGAGCAGATGGATGCTTTCTCCGTAAAAAGCCATCTGAAAGTGGCCAAGGCTCAAGACGAAGGCCGGCTCGCGCCCGGCGGCGGCGAGGTCGAGGCGCTCTACGACGCGAAGGGCGACACCTACGCGCTCGACGACGGCGTGCGGCGCGATGCGTCGATGCAGAATCTCGCGAAGCTCAAGCCTTTCTTCGACCGCAAATACGGCAACGTCACGCCCGGCAACAGCTCGCAGATCACCGACGGCGCCGCGTGGCTGATCCTCGCTTCCGAGAGCGCCGTCCAACAGCATGGCCTGGAGCCGATCGGCCGCATCGTCGACTCGCAATGGGCCGGGCTCGACCCGGCGCAGATGGGGCTCGGGCCGGTGCACGCCGCGACGCCGATCCTGAAGCGCCACGGCTTCGGGCTGAACGATCTGGATTACTGGGAGATCAACGAGGCTTTCGCCGCGCAGGTACTGGGCTGCCTCGCGGCCTGGAAGGACGACAAGTACTGCCGCGAGCAGCTCGGGCTCGACGGCCCGCTCGGAGCCCTCGACGAAGCAAAGCTGAACGTGGACGGCGGCGCCATCGCCCTCGGCCATCCGGTGGGCGCTTCGGGCGCCCGCATCGTTCTTCATCTCGTGAAAACTTTAAGGGCGAATTCCGCAAAACGCGGGATGGCGAGCATCTGCATCGGCGGCGGCCTGGGCGGCGCGATGCTGGTCGAAGCGTTCTAGGAAACGGCGAGGAACTCATGGAACGCGCGGCATTCGACACCCCCGTAAACACCCTCGGCAAGCACTGGCGCTGGGAAACCGACCGCCAGGGGCTCGCCTGGCTCACCTTCGACAAGCAGGGCGAATCGGCGAACACGTTTTCCCGCGACGCCCTGACGCAGCTTTCTTCCGCGCTCAAGGAAATAAAGGCGTCGAATCCCAAAGGCCTGGTGATCCGCTCGGCGAAGGAAGGCTTCATCGCCGGCGCCGACGTCGAGGAGTTCACCCGCTTCAAGTCGCCCGAGGAGGCGCTCGATTTCGTCCGCCTGGGCTGGGACGTGTTCCAGGAGCTGCACGATCTGCCCTTCCCCACCACCGCGATGATCAACGGCTTCTGCGTCGGCGGCGGCCTCGAGCTCTCGCTCGCCTGCCGCTACCGCGTGGCGCTGGAGGACCCGAAGGTGCGGTTCATGTTCCCCGAGGTGCTGCTGGGAATCATGCCGGCCTGGCACGGCGTGCAGTGGCTGCCCAAGCTCGTCGGCCCGGCCGCCGCCTTCGACATGATGCTCACCGGAAAATCGGTCGACGCCCGGCGCGCGAAGCGCATGGGACTGGTCGACCAGGCGGTGCCGCTTCGCATCCTGGAGAACACGGCGCGCATGGTTACGCTCGAAGCGCCGCCGCCGAAGAAGCTTTCGATGGGAAAAGCATTGATGCTTTCCCCGCTGCTGAAAGGCGTGTTCGTCTCCCAGGCGCGCAAGCAGGTCGCCAAACGGGCGAAGAAGGAGCACTATCCGGCGCCCTACGCGATCCTCGAGCTCTGGAGGCGATACGACGGCAATCCGTTCATCGCGCCCGACGATCCGGCCGCCTCCATCAAGGCGCTCTTCTCGCATCCGACCGCCGCCAACCTGATCCGCATTTTCTTCCTCCAGGAGCGGCTCAAGGCCGCCGGCAAGGGGTCTGACTTCGAGGCGCGCCACGTCCACGTGGTCGGCGCCGGCGTCATGGGCGGCGATATCGCGGCGATCTGCGCGATGCGCGGACTGACCGTGACGCTGCAGGACACCGCGCCCGAGCGCATCGCGCCGGCGATCAAGCGCGCGGCGCAGCTCTTCGAGCGCCGCCTGCGCGACCCGCGGCGGGTGCGCGACGCGCTCGACCGGCTGATTCCCGACGTTTCCGGCGCCGGCGCGGCGCGCGCCGACGTGATCATCGAGGCGATCTTCGAGAACCTCGAGGCGAAGCGGCAGCTTTTCGCGAAGCTCGAGGCGCGCGCGAAGCCGCAGGCGATCCTCGCCAGCAACACCTCCAGCCTGAGGCTCGCCGACATCGGCGCCGCGCTCAAGGATCCTTCGCGCCTCGTGGGAATCCATTTTTTCAACCCGGTTCCTCAATTGCAGCTCGTGGAAGTCGTGGCGACTGAAAAAACCAGCGCGGAGCTGGCCCGCAAAGCCGCCGCCTTCGTGCGCCAGATCGACAAGCTGCCGCTGCCGGTGAAGGACTCGCCGGGCTTCCTGGTGAACCGCGTGCTCGGGCCTTATATGCAGAACGCGTTCCGGATGCTCGACGAAGGCGTGCGGCCGGAGACCCTGGACCGCGCCATGGAGGACTTCGGCATGCCGATGGGCCCGGCGGAGCTCGCCGACACGGTCGGCCTCGATATCTGCCTCGCCGCCGGCAAGTCGCTCGCAAAGCCCGGCAGCTCGCAAGCCGACATCCCGCAGCTGCTCGCGAACAAGGTGGCCCTCGGCCACCTGGGCAAGAAGACCGGCCAGGGAATCTACCGCTACGAGAACGGCAAGCCTGTGAAAGGCCAGCCCGACGCCTACGACGAGGCGCTCGTCGAATCCCTGATCGAGCCCTACCTGATGGAGGCGCAGGCGGCGCTCGCCGACAAAGTCGTGGCCGACGCCGAGCTCGTCGACGCCGGCCTCATCTTCGGCACCGGCTTCGCGCCGTTCCGCGGCGGGCCCGTGCAATATCTGGCGTCCAGGAAGCAGCCGCGCAAGTAAAATCTCCTCATCCGGGGGTTCCGGAGGGGAGAAAAAATGAAGCGATTTCTTGGTTTCATCGCGCTGCTGACGCCGCTCGCCGTACTTGCGCAGTCCTCCCAATTCAGCGATTCCAGGCTTGCGGCGATCGATGACCCGCTGCGCACGGAGTTTCGTGCCGGCGCCGGCGAGCCGACGAAGGAAAAGACGCGGCAGGTGATCGCCATCGTCGCGGCCAGCAAGGACTGGAAAACGCTCTCGGAGAGCGACGGCCGCTTCGAGTTGACGCGCACCGTGAGCGGCAAGCACACGATGAGGATCGAGCTCACCTACGACCAGGGGGGCTACGCCATCCGCTATCTCGACAGCGCGAATCTGCTCTACAAGGAGCAGCAGAAGAGCGTCACCGGGCGGACCCTCCGGGCGATCCACAAGAACTACAACGTCTGGATCCGCGAGCTGGCCTCCGGCATAAACGCCGCCCTCGGCATCTCGGCTTCCGCCGTCGCAAGCGCGGCGCCTTCGACGGCGCTGCCGGCGGACATCAAGATCGTGGCGCCCGCGCCCGACGTGCCCGCCGCGATCGCCGCGTATTCCGGCGCCTGGGGCGGAACCTGGGCGGGACAAACGCCCCTGGCCCATACGCTCGTCGTCGAGCGGATCGAGGGACGAACCGTTTCGTTCATCTACAGCTTCGATCCCGCGCAATCGCAGAGCGGCACCGCCCGGGGCTGGCGGCGCGTGCAGGGGACCATCGGCGATGACGGCGTGCTGCACGCCACCATGGAAGGCAGGGGATCGAGCGTGAACGTCTCGTACAAATTATCGCCGGATGGAACCAAGCTCCTCGGCGAGCGTTCCAGAAACGGCCGCATCATGAAGGGCAGCTTCGTGCGTCGCCATCTTCCGGGCGCTGTCGCCTCGAGCCATTGAAATCGATAAAAAATGCTTCCCGCCGTTGAGAAGCTGCCGCAGGAGAAGCAGCCGGCGCTGCGCGTCGTGCCGATGCCGGCCGACGCGAACCAGAACGGCGACATCTTCGGCGGCTGGATCATGGCGCAGGTCGACATCGCGGGCGGCACCCTCGCCGGCCGCGTGGCGCGCGGCCGGGTCGCCACCGTCGCGGTGAAGGAATTCGTGTTCAAGCAGCCGGTGCAGATCGGCGACGTGCTTTCGTTCTATGCCGATGTGCTTCGCATCGGCAATACGTCGATCACGGTCAACGTCGAGGTGTTCGCCGAGCGGCGGCCCTCCGATCCGACCGTGGTCAAGGTCACCGAGGCCACGCTCACCTACGTGGCGATCGACCGCGACGGGCGCCCGCGCCCGGTGCCGCGCGAACCCTTGCCGCGCCAACCCTGATTCTCGATCCGCTCACGCTGGCAGCGGTCGCGGCGCTGGGCTTTGCCGCGGCGGTGGTCGGCGGCATGGGCGGCTTCGGCACCGGCATCATCCTCGCGACCGCGCTCGTTCCGCTGATGGGCGTCAAGGCCGTGGTGCCGGTGCTGGCGGTCGCCGGGGTGATCATCAATTCGGGGCGCTTCTGGTTCTACCGCAAGAGCCTCGACCGGCGCGCGCTCGGCATCCTGCTCCTCAGCGCGCTGCCTTTCCTGATCCTCGGCACCTGGCTCTACAGCGTGCTCGACGCGCGCACGATCGGCACCGTGCTCGGCGTGACCGTGATCGCCTCGGTGCCGGTGCGCCGCTATCTGCAGCGCCGCAGGATCGTCCTGGGCTCGACGGGGCTCGCCGTGGGGGCGAGCGTGTTCGGCCTCTCGTCGGGCATCGCCACCGGAACCGGCATGATCCAGGTTTCGCTTCTTCTGGGCGCCGGCCTCACCGGGCCCGCGGTGCTCGCGACCGATGCGCTTTCCACGATCGCGCTCGACCTGTGCAAGGCGGTGCTGTTTCAGCGCTTCGACCTGCTGAACGAGGAAGCCTTCATCGCCGGCGTGGTGATCGGCGCGGCGAGCATCCCGGGAAGCGCGATCGCGGCCTGGCTGGTGACGCGGATCCACGCCCACCTGCACGTGCTGTTCATGGAAGGGCTGATCGTGTTCGGCGGCGCGTCGATGCTCTGGCACGCCTGGCGCTGAACGGGCCTAGGCGAGCCCGGGCAACAGCGCTTTCAGCCCGCCCGCCATCATCTCGATGGAGATCGCCGCGAGAAGCAGGCCGAGGAGCCGGGTCGCGATATTGAGGCCGGTCGTCCCCAGGCGCGAGCCGATCGGCTCGGCGACGCGCAGGATCGACCACAGGAGCGCGCACACGAGCGCGATGCAGAGCACGAGGCCGGCGGTGTTCAGCGCGTCGCCGGCCTGCGCCGCGACGATCGTCGTGCTGATCGCGCCCGGCCCCGCGAGCAGCGGCACCGCGAGCGGGACCACGCCCGACGCATCGCGCGACTCGAGCTCCTCCGCCTCCTTTTTCGACTGGCGCACGCCGCCCGCCTGCGCGTTCAGCATCGCGAGCGCCATCAGGAGCAGCACCAGCCCGCCGCCGACCTGGAAGGCGGGCAGGCTCGTGCCGAGCGCCTTGAGAAGCGCTTCGCCGAAGATCGCCGCGCACGTGAGAACCGCGAGCACCGTGAGCGTCACCGCATTCGCCAGGCGCCGCCGGCCCGCCGGCCCCCTCTGCGCCGCGACGCTGAGAAAGATCGGGATCGCCAGGAACGGGTCCAGCACCGCGACCAGCGTCACGACGAAGCGCAGGTACTCCTGGAAAAGGCTCAACTTCTCGCGCGCGCCGCGGCCGCCGCCTGCGCGCTTTTGCGGTCCTCGTTCACCTTCGCGAACGCCGGACGCTCGCCGAGCATCCTGAGGTAGGGCTTCATCTTCGGCAGCTCATCGAGGAAATCGCGGCCGAACGCGAGCTTGGTCACGAGCGTCACCAGCGGCAGGCTGACGAACGCCGCGCAATCGGCGAGCGTCAGATCCGGGCCGGCGATATACGGGTCGAATTTCGCGACCGCCTTCAGCGCGCGAGCGCCCTTCGCCAGATCCTTCTCGATGGCCGCCTTCACGTCTTCCTGGAGGGGCGGGGCGCCGAAGAAGAGCGGCCCGTACAGCCGGCGCGCGACCAGCTCGAGATGCAGCTCGATGAAGGTGACCAGCTCGCGCACCTTGGCGCGCTCGTAGGGATCCTTCGGCAGGAGCGGCTTTTGCGGATACGCCTCCTCGAGGTACTCGCAGATCACCTCCGACTCGGCGATGCGCCGCCCGCCGTCGAGCTCGAGGATCGGCACCTTGCCGATCGGCGAGCGCGCGAGCCACTCCTCTTTCTGCGAAGGCCGGCAGTTGGCGTCCTCCTCGAACGGGATGCCCTTCTCGAGCAGCGCGAGGCGCACCTTGTTGTGATAGTTGCTGACGTGGAACCCGCAGAGCTTTAGCATGGACGTCTCCCGCTTGTATTCTAGAACCGCTCCGCGCGATACGGCGCCGGATCGACGAAGGGCGTCTCGCCCGCCACCATCTCCGCGACGAGGCGGCCGGTCACCGGCCCGAGCGTCAGCCCGTGATGCGCGTGGCCGAAGGCGAACCACAGGTTGCGGTGGCGCGGCGCGCCGCCGATGACGGGCATCATGTCGGGGGTGCAGGGGCGCGCGCCCATCCACGGCTCGGTGTCGAGGCGCTCGGCGAGCGGGAACAGCTCGCGCGCGATCGGCTCGGCGCGGCCGAGCTGCACGGGCGTGCGGATCGCGTCGCGCAGCGCGAACTCCGCGCCGGTCGTGAGGCGGATGCCGCGCAGCATCGGCGCGAGAAAATAGCCGCGCTCGGTGTCGAGAACCGGATGGTCGAGCGTGGCGCGGCCGGCGGCGCGGTAGTGCATGTGATAGCCGCGCTTCACCGCGAGCGGCAGGTCGTAGCCGAGCGCCCGGGTGAGCGCATCGGCCCAGGGACCGAGCGCGATGACCGCCTGTTCCGAGAAAACCTTTCCCTCCGAGGTCTTGAGCGCCCATCCCCTGCCTTCTTCGGCAAGGCTCAGCGCGTTGCCCTGGACAAACCGGCCGCCAAGGCGCTCGAAGAGCGCGAGGTACGCGAGCGCGAGCCCTTGCGGATCGGTGACGCTCACCGGGTCGGTCCAGTGCAGCGCGCCGACCAGCACCGGGGCGAGATGCGGCTCGAGCGCCTGCAGCTCCTTCGCCGACAGCGCGCGATGGTTGAGACCGAATTCCCCGTGCCAGCGCGCCGCTTCGTCCAGCCGCGCGTCGCGCTCGCGCTCGCTGCGAAAGAGCTTCATCCAGCCGTTGCGCCTGAGCAGCCCCTGGGCGCCCGCTTCGGCGGCGAGCGCGTCGTGCTCGCTGATGCAGTGCTCGATGAGCTTCGCGTACGAGCGGGCGATGGCCGCATGCCGTGCCGGGCGTGAATGCGTCCAGTAGCGCCACAGGAACGGCGCGAGCCGCGGGATCGCCGAGGGATGGTAGTGCGCGTCGATCGTGCGGTTCAGGCTGTAGCGCGCGAGCGCCCCGAAGTCGTGCGGAAAGCCGTACGGGTAGACGCCTTCGCGCTGGATGAGCCCCGCGTTGCCGAAGGAGGTCTCCTCCGCCGGGCCGCGCCGGTCCACCAGCACGGTCGAGCGTCCGCGCTTTTGCAGGTGCAGCGCGACGCAGACGCCTACGATTCCGGCGCCGAGGACGAGCGCGTCAGCGCTTTTCAACGTGCTTCTGGAAAAGCTTCTGCATGCCGCCCAGCCAGCGATCGTAATCGGCCGTCTTCATGCGCGCGTAATCGAGCACCTTCGGGTGCGGCAGGACGAGGAATTTCCCGGCGGCCATCGTCTTCACGAGCTCGTCCATCACCTGGTCCACGCTGAGCGCGCCGTCGACGCCCGCCGAGCCGCCGTCGCCCGTGAACATGCCGGTCATCACCGCCTGGGGGCACAGGCAGGACACGCGCAGCCCTTTTCGCCCGTAGGCGATCGCCAGCCACTCCGCGAATGCGACGGCGCCGTGCTTGGTCACGCCGTAGCTCGCCGATTCGACGATGTTCAAGAGGCCCGCGGCCGAGGCGGTGACGACAAAATAGCCTTCGCCACGCTCGACCATTTCGTCCACCACCGCCCGCGCGGCGTAGACGTGCGCCATCACGTGGATCTTCCAGTTGAGCTCCCACTCGGCGTCGGGCGCATGGATGTCGCCCTGCCGGAAAATGCCCGCGTTGGAGAAGAAGACGTCCACCCGCCCGAAGCGCGACCGCGCCTCGCGCACGAGGCGCTGGACGTCGGCCTCTTTTGCGACGTCGCATTGCACCGCGAGCCCGCCGGTTGCCGCCGCGACAGGCTGCAGTTTTTCCGAAGACAAGTCGGCGAGGACCACTCCCGCCACGCCCTCTTTTTTAAAGCGCAGCGCCGCTGCACGACCGATGCCGCTCGCCGCGCCGGTGATCACGGCGATCTTGCCACGCAAATTCATCTATCTTTTTCTGGTCGCTTCTTCAATAGTCGTCTGCTCGCCCAGCTCCATCTTGGCGATCGCGTTGCGGTGCACCTCGTCGGGGCCGTCGGCGAAGCGCAGGGTGCGCGCGTGCGCGTAGGCGTTCGCGAGGCCGAAGTCGTCGGAGACGCCGCCGCCGCCATGCACCTGCATCGCCCAGTCGATCACCTGGCAGGCCATGTTCGGCGCGAGCACCTTGATCATGGCGATTTCCTTGCGCGCCACCTTGTTGCCGACGGTGTCCATCTTCCATGCCGCGTGCAGCACCATGAAGCGCGCCGAGTCGATCATGATGCGCGACTCGGCGATGCGCTCGCGCGTGACGCCCTGGTCGGCCACCGGGCGGCCGAAGGCGACGCGCGCGCTCGCGCGCTTGCACATCTTCTCCAGCGCGCGCTCGGCCTGGCCGATGGTCCGCATGCAATGGTGGATGCGGCCGGGCCCGAGGCGGCCCTGCGCGATCTCGAAGCCGCGGCCTTCGCCGAGCAGGATGTTCGAGGCCGGAATGCGCACGTTCTTCAGCTCGATCTCCATGTGGCCGTGCGGCGCGTCGTCGTAGCCGAAGACCGGGAGGAAGCGCTTGATGTTGATGCCGGGCGTGCCCGCCGGCACCAGCACCATCGACTGCTGGCTGTGCTTCGAGGCATTGTCCGGGTCGGTCTTGCCCATCACGATGTAGACCTTGCAGCGCGGATCGCCGGCGCCGCTCGACCACCACTTGGTGCCGTTGATGATGTACTCGTCGCCCTTGCGCTCGATGCGGGTCTGGATGTTGGTCGCATCGGATGATGCAACGTGAGGCTCGGTCATGAGGAAGGCCGAGCGGATCTCGCCGCGCAGCAGCGGCTCGAGCCATTCCTTCTTCTGCGCCTCGCTGCCGTAGCGCTCGATCGTCTCCATGTTGCCGGTGTCGGGCGCGGAGCAGTTGAACACCTCGGGCGCCCAGGTGACGCGGCCCATGATCTCGCACAGCGGCGCGTACTCGAGGTTGGACAGCCCCTCCGGCGCCCGCTTGGAATGCGGCAGGAAGAGATTCCACAGCCCGGCCTTGCGCGCCTTCGGCTTCAGCTCCTCGATGACCGGCACCGGCGTCCAGCGCTTCTCGCCGCGCACGTGCGCGTAGTACGCCGGTTCGTTCGGATAGATATGCTCGTCCATGAAAGCGATGAGCCGCTTCCGGAGCTCCTGCACCTTCGGGGTGAATTCGAAATCCATGCGCCCTCCTAGGCGGCCCGCTTCAGAATTTTCTCGACCTGCGCCCATCCCAGCCCCGCGAGCAGCGGCGCGCGCGAGCCGGCTTCGGCGGCGTGGGTGCTCGCCGCGGTGCCTTCGAGCACGCGCTTCGCGATGCCCTGCAGGATCGCCGCCATGCGGAACAGGTTGTACGCCATGTAGTAGTCCCAGTGTGAGGGCTCTATGGCCTTTCTTCCTGATCTGGCGCAATACCGGGCCACGTATTCGCTCTCGCCGGGAATGCCGAGCTCCGCGAGATTCAGGCCGGCGATCCCCCGGAACTGTCCGGGCGGGATGTGCCAGCTCATGCAGTGATACGAGAAGTCCGCGAGCGAGTCGCCGAGCGTCGAGAGCTCCCAGTCGAGGACCGCGAGGATCCTGGGCTCGCTCGGATGGAACACGACGTTGTCGAGGCGAAAGTCGCCGTGCACGATCGAGGTCGCGCTCGCCGGCGGGATGTTGTCCGGCAGCCAGGCGATGAGCTTGTCCATGGCTTCGATCTTCTGCGTCTGCGAAGCGAGGTACTGCTTGCTCCAGCGCGAGACCTGGCGCGCGACGTAGTCGCCGGGCTTGCCGAAATCGGCGAGCCCGGCCGCTTCGTAATCGATCTTGTGGAGTTGCGCGATGACGCGGTTGAGCTCGTCCCAGATCGCGGCGCGCTCGCTTTTCGACATGCCGGGGAGCGACTGGTCCCACAGCACGCGGCCGTCGACGCAATCCATCACGTAGAACGCGGTGCCGATGACCGACTCGTCCTCGCACAGCATGTGGGGCTTCGCCACGGGGAAGCCGACGCCGTGCAGCGCCTTGATGACCTTGTATTCGCGATCCACCGCGTGCGCGGAAGGCAGCAGCTTGCCGGGCGGCTTTCTGCGCAGGACGTATCTTTTCCCGTCGGCGGCGCTGATGCGGTAGGTGGGATTGGACTGGCCGCCCTTGAACTGGTCGAGCCGGAGGATCTTGAAACCCAGGAACTTCTCGAGCGAGGCGACATCGATGCGATGCCGCTCCTCCACGGGCTTGGTGCCGACGAACTGCTCGAACATAGCTTTTCAGCTTACCTTAGAATTCTTCGCCATGGCCCGCGCGGCGCTGCGCGTTTCTCATCTCGAAGGCTCCGCTTTTCTGAAGCGCGGGCTGCGCGGCTATTTCGAATACCGCGACCTCGGCATCAAGCGCGCGACGCGGGGAAAGCTGCTCGCCCACGTCATCCGCGCCCGCCCGGGAAAGGCGCCGCACGGCGAGTGGCACAGCCACGACTGCGAGCTGCAGTTCGTCTACGTGCTCAAGGGCTGGGTGCTGTTCGAGTACGAAGGCGTCGGCCGGGTGATGATGAAGGCCGGCAGCTGCTTCTACCAGCCGCCGCGCATCAAGCACCGCGAGATCCGCCATTCGAAGAACCTGGAGATGATCGAGATCGTCGGCCCGGCGAAGTTCAGGACTTATTCTTCGAAGGCACCTGCAGCCAGAAAGTCACCGGCCCGTCGTTCACCAGGCTGACCTGCATGTCGGCGCCGAAGCGGCCGCTCTGGACGCTCGAGTGCAGTCCTTTTGCTTTCTCCACGAAAGTTGAAAACAGCGCTTTTCCGGCTTCAGGCGAGGCGCCGCTGGAGAAGCTCGGGCGCGTGCCGCTGTTTGTGTCGGCCACCAGGGTGAACTGGGGAACGGCGAGCAGGCCCCCGCCGATATCTTTCAAGGACAGATTCATCTTGCCGGCGGAATCGGCGAAGATCCGGTAGCCGAGCACGCGCTCTGCGAGTCTCGCCGCTTCCGTCCCGGTATCGCCGCGCTCGACGCCGACGAGGGCCAGGATGCCGGGGCCGATCGAGCCGATGGTCTCGCCGCCGACGGCGACGCTCGCCCCGGCGACGCGCTGGACCAAAGCTATCACGCCAGCGTGATCCCCTGCTAAGCGATGATGTCGGGAATCAGCCGCGCCCGCAGCTTCTGGATCTGGTCCTTCAGGACGAGCTTGCGCTTCTTGAGGCGGCGCAGCTGGAGCTGCTCCTGCGTGGGGTCGCCCGAGAGCCTGCGGATCACGTCGTCGAGATCGTGGTGCTCGATCTCGAGCTCCTGGAGACGGATGCGGATCTGCACCTTCTCCTCGTCGGTCAGCGCGAAGTCCGACACTCCACACGCGCTCCTGAACAGATGATCCGTACCGGGAGATTCCGGTCCCGTGACAAACTTCATGGTCGCCGTCTGCCTTTGCGCGCATCCTATCCCTATACTTGGTCATGGGGAAGGGGCTCCCGGCGTTCCTGGCGGGCTCCTCGCTAAAACAATAACTACATGCGTCGCAGCGATTACGACGTAACGGATTCCATTTGCACCACCGACCCGGCGGCCGTCGGCGGCGAAGTCGTGCGCATTTTCAAAGGCCTATACGGCGACGCGCCGGCGCAGCCGCTCGCGCGCGCCTTCGCCGACGCGGCGGCGTTCTACCGTGGCGAGCATCCCGATTACCATGCCTGCGACACCGAGTACCACGACATCCAGCACGTGCTCGACGTCACGCTCGCGATGGCGCGGCTGCTCGACGGCTACGAGCGCCAGCGCAGCGGCGGCGCCCGGCTGGAGCACCAGGTGTTCACGGGCGGCGTCCTGGCGGCGCTGTTCCACGATTTCGGCTACCTGCGCCGCCGCCACGACCGCAGGCACCGCTACGGCGCCGAATACACGCTGACGCACGTCTCGCGCGGGGCCCGGTTCCTGCGCCGCTATCTGAAGGAGCTCGGCCTCGGGCACCTGTCGCGCACAACGGCGACCCTGGTGCACTACACCGGCTACGAGCGCCCCGCCGAAACGATCCGCGTCTCCGACGCGCTGCTGCGCCGGGTGGGGCACATGCTGGGCACGGCGGACATCATCGCGCAGATGTCGGACCGCTGCTATCTGGAGAAATGCCGCGACCGGCTGTTTCCGGAATTCGTGCTCGGCGGCCTGGCGGGGCGCCGCCTGGCGGGCCAGCGGCTGCTGCCGAGCTTCGCTTCGGGCAACGACCTCGTGCGCAAGACGCCGCTCTTCTACCAGAACGCCTCGAAGCGGCTCGACTTCCAGCTCGCGCGCGCCTACGAGTACGCGGGCGGGCATTTCGGCGGCTCCAACCCGTATCTCGACGAGATGCAGAAGAACGTGCGCCACGCGCAACGGATGGCGCGGACGCCGGATGCCGAAGCGTTGCGCCGCCAGCCGCCCAGCACGCTCGCGCCGAACGTCGTGCCCTACCCCAAGGACCTGCTCGCGCTCTGACCCAGAGTGAAGTAGAACGTCGCGCCGCGGCCGGGCTCGGCGTGCGTCCACACCCGCCCGCCATGGCGCTGCACGATGTGCGCGACGATCGCGAGACCGACGCCGGTGCCCTCGTAGTCCTCGGACCGGTGCAGCCGCTGGAACACGCCGAAGAGCTTGTCCACGTACTCCATGTCGAAGCCGACGCCGTTGTCGCTGACGTAATACGCGACTTCCGCGGCCTCGGGGCGGGACCCGATCCGCACCGACGCATCGGGCCGCTTGCGCGTGTATTTGAGGGCGTTGGAGATCAGGTTCAGCCAGACCCGCTTCACCAGCGCCGCGTCGGCCTGGGCGTCGGGAAGCTCCGCGACGGTCACCTCGACGGCCCGGCTTTGGCGCTCCTCGCTCAGCTCGTCCAGGCACGTGCGCACGAGCGAGCGCATGTCCACCGCGCTTCTCCTCAGCGGCTGGCGCGTGAGCTGCACGAAGGCGAGCAGGTCGTCGATGAGGCGGCCCATCTTCTGGGCGTTGCTGCGCACGACCGCGAGCTGGCGCTGACCTTCGGCGGGCAGGGCTGCGGAGAATTCGTCGACCAGGATGCGCGAGAAGCCGTCGATCGCGCGCAGCGGCGCGCGCAGGTCGTGCGCGATGGAATAGGAGAACGCCTCGAGCTCGCGGTTGGCGGTCTCGAGCTGCGCCGTGCGCTCGGCGACCCGATTTTCCAGACCCGCCTTGATCGCGCCTTCTTCCTTCACGCGCTGGCGCTCGCCGGCGACGCGCGCCGCGAGGTACACCGCCATCAGGAGAAGGAGCGCGGCGAGCACGTAGGCGACCCGCAGCAGTCCGAGCAGCAGGTCCTTCTGCCCGAAGGCGAGGCGCACAGGCTGCTGCGCCACGACGCCCCAGCCGTGCGTGCCCACCGGCATATGCGCGGCGATCACCTCTTCCTTGTCGAACGCGCCGTAGGCGCGCTCCACGCCGGCCCGCCCCGCCAGCGCGCGCGCCGCACCCGGCGCGTCGCTGAAGTCGACGAGCGCGGGCGGGGACGGACGCGCCGCATGAAAGGCGAGCTTGCCCGCGCGATCGACAATGAAGATCGTCTCGCCGCGAGGCGATTCGATGCGCTCCACCCAGTCGAAGAACCGGTCGAGGCGCAGCTGCAGGAGCAGGATCCCGGCCACCTCGGCGTCCTTGCCGAAGATCGGCACCGCGACCGCGAACACCTCGGCTTGCGGAGAGTCGGTGCGCAGATAGGCCGCGGAAACATAGGGCCGCCAGCCGGCGCTCACGCCGGCGTACCATTCGCTCTTCGCGAAGCTCGCGGCCTTCGTGGCCGCCGGGATGCCGGCCATCAGGCTGCCGCGCGGCTCGAACAGCTGGACCCGGTCGATGAACGGAAAATCCTGCGGCACGGCCTTCAGGATCGCGATCGCCTCGTCCCACCGGCCGGCGACCACCAGCTCGCGAAAGCGCACCCGCGTGGCGAGCGCGGTGCCGACATCGGTGAGCCGGTCGAACTTCTCCGCGAGCGTGGTCGCCGCGAGATAGGCGACGCCCGAGCTCCTGGAAAGCACCGCCTGCGTGAGCTCCTCGTCGATCGCGCGGTAGCTGCGCACCGCCGCGACGATCACCGCCGACAGGCCGAGCGCCGCGGCGACGAACCAGAGCCGGTATTTCCTATCGGGAAAGGCGAGCACCCGGTGATCTTGGGCCGCTCAACAGGTCCGTGCAAGCGCCTTACGCACGTTTCGTCCTCCGGCGATTCAGCCGGCTTGCGATTGCAGCTTGCTCCTCAGGGCTTCGATCCTTTTCCGGTTGACGCCGAAATCGCGCCGGCCGAGCCGCGACGCCGAGCGGACGTGGAACACGCCGGCCTCCTCGTCGAACAGCAGCTCGACGTCGTCCACGAAGCCCAGCAGCCTGCTGCGGAACTCGGCGTACAGATAGAAAAACGCGCCGCTCGGCTCCTCGCGCACGATCGAGGCGCGCGCCATCGACTCGATCGCGCGCTTCGCGGCGACCATGGCTTCGACGGTGCTGCCCTTGAACAGGATCGGCGCGATGGAATGCTCGGCGTCGGCCGGATCGGCCTGCGACGAGACGCAGTTCGGCGTGCCCCTGCAGGGCGCGAGGCGCCCCCCGCGCGGGCCGAGGTTGTCCGGCCGTTTCCAGGAGAACATGCGCGGAATGCTACCATCGCCGCGGGCATGAGCGTCACCTACCAGGACATCGCCGCGGCGCACGAGCGGATAAAGCCGCACGCGGTCCGCACCCCCGTTCTGAGCTCGGCGGCGATCGACGAACGCGTGGGCGCCCAGGTGTTCTTCAAGTGCGAGAACCTGCAGAACATGGGGGCCTTCAAGTTTCGCGGGGCGTTCAACGCGCTTTCGCAGCTCTCCGATGAGGAGAAGCGCCGCGGCGTGCTCGCTTTTTCCTCGGGGAACCACGCCCAGGCCGTGGCGCTTGCCGGGAAGATGCTCGGCGTCAAGACCGTCATCGTCATGCCGGCCGACGCGCCGAAGGTGAAGCTCGAGGGCACGCGCAGCCACGGCGCCGAAGTCATCCTGTACGAGAAGCACCAGTCGCGGGAAAAGGTGGCGGCGGACATCGCCGCGCAGCGAAACCTCGCGGTGATCCCGCCGTTCAACCATCCGCACGTCATCGCGGGACAGGGCACCACGGCGAAGGAGCTGATCGAGGAGACCGGCGCGCTCGACGCGCTGCTCGTTCCCTGCGGCGGCGCGGGCCTGCTCTCGGGCTGCGCGATCGCCGCGAAGCAGCTCGCGCCGCGCTGCCGCGTCGTCGGCGTCGAGCCGGCGAAGGGGAACGACGTGAATCTCTCTTTCCAGCAGAAGAAAATCGTGAAGATCGACGTGCCCGATACCATCGCCGACGGCGCGCGCACGCAGGCGCCCGGCGACCTGACGTTCCCGCTCGTGCTTCAGTACGTCGACGAGATGCTCACCGTCACCGACGACGAGCTTTTGCGCGCGATGTTCTACCTTTGGGAGCGGCTGCGGATCGTCGTGGAGCCGACCGGCGCGCTGGCGGCTTGCGCGCTTTTCGAGAAGAAGACCTCTTCTTCGGGGCGGCGCGTCGGGGTGGTGCTTTCGGGCGGGAACGTGGACTTGCAGTGGGCGGCGGAAAATTTAACACGGCGTTCTTGAAGAGGTTGATGAGGCCCAGCACCGCGGCGGCCTGGCTCGGATAGAGCGCCTCGGTGCGCATCAGCAGCTCCGCCGGATTCTCCGGGTGGTACATCTCGGCGAGGTATTGCCCGGACGCGGGATCGACCACGAACTCGACGCGAAATTGCGGCATGGAATCTCCTTGTTCGCGTAATATCCGCCGCTTTCGCCGCGAAATCTACCTTCCCATGCAACTGCCCTCCAAGATGCGCGCGGTCGAGGTGAGCAAGCCCGGCGGCCCGGAAGTCCTGCAGCTTGTTGAACGGCCGCTGCCGGTTCCCAAGGCGGGAGAGCTCCTCGTCAAAGTCGCCGCCGCCGGGGTAAACCGGCCTGACGTGCTGCAACGCATGGGCCTTTACCCGGTGCCGCCGGACGCCTCCGACCTGCCCGGGCTCGAGATTGCCGGGGAAGTCGCCGCCGTGGGCTCCTCGGTGACGACGTTCAAGCCTGGCGACAAGGTCTGCGCCCTAGTGCACGGCGGCGGCTACGCCGAGTACTGCACCACCCCGGAGGCGACGGCCCTGCCCGTGCCGAAGGGGCTCTCGCTTGTCGAGGCCGCATCGCTGCCGGAGACCTGTTTCACGGTCTGGGGGAACGTCTACGACCGCGCGAAGCTCGCCCCGGGCGAATCGCTTCTGGTCCAGGGCGGCAGCTCCGGCATCGGCGTCACCGCGATCCAGATGGCGAAAGCCACCGGCAACCGCGTGTTCGCCACCGCCGGCTCCGACGAGAAGTGCGCCGCCTGCGTGCGCCTGGGCGCCGAGAAGGCGTTCAACTACAAGACCCAGGATTTTCTCGCCGAAGTGAAGGCCGCGACCGGCGGCAAAGGCGTGAACGTGATCCTCGACATGGTCGGCGGCGACTACGTGCCGAAGGAGCTGAAAGCCCTCGCCGACGACGGGCGCCTGGTGTTCATCGCCTTCCTGCGCGGCCCGAAGACCGAGCTCGACATCAACGAGCTCATGCGCCGGCGCCTGACCGTCACCGGCTCGACCCTGCGCCCGCGCCCGGTCGAGTTCAAGGGCACCCTCGCCAAAAGCCTTCGCGAGAAGATCTGGCCGCTCATCGAGGCCGGCAAGATCAAGCCCCAGGTCTTCAAGACCTTCCCGCTCGCCCAGGCCGCCGACGCGCATCGCCTGATGGAAAGCTCGCAGCACATCGGCAAGATCGT
>CAYOVM010000040.1:18723-20067 GCA_964407355.1 uncultured Enterobacteriaceae bacterium | reverse complement strand
GCGCCCGCGCACCCGCAATGGGGCGGCTCGGCGCTCATCGGCTCGAGCGGGGATCTGCTCGCGCTGGGCTCGCTGCTGGTGCAGGAGAAAGTCGATGCCGGCACGCTCCAGGGCAACATGCTGGTGCCCGTCGAGCTGCTCGACCCGATCCTCGACGACCTGCTGAAGCTCGGCCGCGTCAACCGCCCGCCGCGGCCCTGGCTTGGCATGTACACGACGGAGGCCGGAGCGCGCCTGGTGGTCGCCGGCGTCGCCCCCGGCGGCCCCGCCGAGCGCGCCGGCATCAAGGTGGGCGACGTCGTGCTGGAAGTCGCCGGCGAGAAGCCGTCGAGCCTCGCGGACCTCTGGCGCAAAGTCTGGCGCCTGGGCCCCGCCGGCTGCAACGTGCCCCTGAAAACCCTTCGCAAGAACCGCGTCGCCGACCTGCTCCTGCAATCGTCCGACCGCAACGCCTTCCTCAAGAAACCCCACCTCCACTGACTAAATCGGTGTCGGACACCGATCAAATGGCGCTCCAGGTCGATTGCGTGGTGCGGGAACGCGCGCTGCTCGGCGAATGTCCGCTCTGGGACGAGCGCACCGGCACGCTGTGGTGGGTCGACATCCTCGCGGCCGCCCTGAAGAGCTTCAAGGGTTCCGTCACGACCTATGCCCTTCCCGAAGCGATGGGGAGCTTCGCCTTTCGCGAGAAGGCGGGCCTGATTGCCGCCATGAAATCCGGCGTGTATCTCTTCGACCCGGAAAAGAACCAGAGGCGGGAGATCGCGAAGCCCGAACCCGATCTGCCGCTGAACCGCTTCAACGACGGCCGCTGCGATCGCGCCGGACGCTTCTGGGCGGGGACGATGGTCGCCGACCCGCCGCGCACGCCTTCGGGCGCGCTCTATCGCGTCTCGCCCGAAGGCACGTGGGCGCGCGTCCGGACCGGCCTCGTCATACCGAACAGCCTCGCGTGGAGCCCGGACGGCCGCACGATGTACTTCGCGGACAGCGCGCGCGACGTGATCTGGAGATTCGATTACGACGCGCAGGCCGGCGAGATGTCGAACGAGCGGGTGTTCTTCGACTGCGGCGCGAATCCGGGCTCCCCCGACGGCTCCTGCGTCGATGCCGATGGTTGCCTCTGGAACGCCGAGTACGGCGGCGCCCGCGTGGTGCGCTATACGCCCGCGGGAAAAATCGACCGCGTGATCGAGCTGCCGGTGCGCAATCCGACCTGCTGCTGCTTCGGCGGCGCGCGCTTCGACACGCTCTACATCACCACCGCCGCGCAGAATTTACAAAAAGCCGAGCTGGAGCAGCAGCCGCTCGCGGGTAGCGTGCTCGCGGTGCGTCCGGGGTCAA
>CAYOVM010000040.1:0-18623 GCA_964407355.1 uncultured Enterobacteriaceae bacterium | reverse complement strand
CAGACCCGCCTCGCGCAGATACTTCAGCACCCCCGGGTGGATGAGGTCCTGGCGCGGGGCGGCGGCGAGCGTGTTCGCCATCGTCGTCTCGCGCGCCTGCTCGAGGCGCGCCGCGAGCTGAGGCTCGGCGCGATGAATGGCCTTCGCCAGCAGGTACGCCGTCTCCACGGGTAGCTTCTCGGTCGCGAAGACGTAGCTCCATGAGCCCACCGAAGGCAGCGACTGCGCCTGCCCCGCGTAGCTGTTCGCGGGCAGGGTCACGGGCTGCAGCGCGGGCTGCTTCGCGAGGATCCGCTTGATCTCGCCCGCGTCGGGAGCGATGAAGCGCCCGCCCTGTCTTGCGAGCGCCGCGAACGCCGGCCAGCCCACGCCCGCGCCCCAGACCGCGGCGGCACGGCCGTCCATCAGCATGGGCGGGCCGTCGGCTGCTTTCTGCAGGATGATTTTCTCGACCGAAACGTCCAAAGCGTCCAGAACCGTGCGGCCGAGCACCGTGATGCCCGAGCCCTCGGTGCCGAGCACGACCGGCTTGCCTTTCAGGTCGGAGATCGAGCGGTAAGGGCTGTCGCCCTTCACGATGAACATTCCCGGCGAGGAGTACATCGCCGTGATGATGCGAAGCGCGGTGCCCGGCTTCGCGAGCGCGACGCTGGCGAGCTCGCCGGCGACGAGCCCGAGCTCGACCTGGCCCGCCTCGAGCAGCGGCACGTTCTCCGTGCTGCCCTTGGTGTTCTTCGGCTCGACGCGCAGCGCCGGCTCCTGCGCGTTCAGGACCGACGCGAAGGCCTCGCCGAAGACCGGAAAGCCGCCGCCGGGCGTCGCGGTGGCGAGGACCAGGGTCTGCTGCGCGTTCGCGTTCGAGCTCATGAGAAAGAGGGAAAACAACGTAAGAAGAAGGGGGCGCATGTTCTATTGGGGCTGAATGTTGGCCTGCCGGACGATTCGCTTGTAGACCTCGATCTCGCTGCGCACGAATTTCGCGAACTGCGCCGGGCTCATCGGCGCCGGATGGATGCCGAGCTTCGCGAACTGCTCGCGCACCTCCGGCTGCTCGGCGATGCGGTTGACCGCGGCATTGAGCTTCTCCACCACCGCCGCGGGCGTGCCGGCCGGCGCCCACAGGCCGAACCACAGCGTCATGTCGTAATCGTTCAATCCCTGCTCGGCGAGGGTCGGGACCTCGGGCAGGACCTCGGCGCGCGTCCTGGTGGAGACGCCGAGCGCCGCGAGCTTGCCGTCCTTCACGAGGTTCATGCCGGCGTTGATGGGGGCCATGTAGAAGGCGGCGCGGCCGCCGAGCACGTCCTGCATCGCGTCGGGCGAGCCCTTGAAGGGGACATGGATCATCTTCAGCCCGGCGAGCTCGACCAGATACTCCGCCGCGAGATGCGTGGAAGTGCCGATCCCCGCCGACGCGAACGGGATCTCGCCGGGCCTCGCCCTTGCGGCTTCGATCAGCGCTTTTAGATTCTTGAACGGGCCGCCGGCGGCCGACACCATGACATAGGGCGTCTTCCCCAGGATCGCGACGTCGATCGTGTCCTTCAGCGGGTCGTAGGGCAGCGCCTTGTAGATCGCCGGGTTCGCCGCATGCGAGGAGGACTGCACGAGCAGCGTATAGCCGTCGGGATCGGACTTGATCACCGCCGAGGTGCCGATCTGCCCGCCCGCCCCCGGCCGGTTCTCGACCACGACCGGCTGCTTCCAGTCGGCGCTCATCCGCTGCGCCACGATCCGGCCGGCGATATCGGCGCCGGAACCCGGCGTGAGCGGAACGATGAAGCGGACAGGTCTCGAGGGATATTCCTGCGCCTGCGCCGCGCCTGAAAAAATTACCAGGAAAAAGACGGGATAGAAAAAGCGAAACATCGCCGTCTCCCTATCCCAGCGTCGGCATATTGAGCCCCGGCGCGGGCGTGTCCTGGTGCGGCCAGCGCGTCGTCACCACTTTCGTCCTCGTGTAGAACTTCACGCCTTCGGCGCCGTGCACGTGCAGGTCGCCGAAGAGCGAGCTCTTCCAGCCGCCGAAGGAGTAGAACGCGACCGGCACGGGAATCGGCACGTTGATGCCGACCATGCCGACCTGGATCTCGTTCTCGAAGCGCCGCGCCGCGCCGCCCGACTCGGTGAAGATGGCCGTGCCGTTGGCGTACGGATTGCTGTTGATCAGCTCGATCGCTTCTTCCAATGAATTTTTTCTGAGGACGACCAGCACCGGCCCGAAAATCTCGTTCCGGTAGATCTCCATTTCCGGCTTCACATGGTCGAAGAGCGTGGCGCCGAGGAAGAAGCCGTCCTTGACCGGCGCCTGGCTGCCGTCGAGCACGACTTTCGCGCCTTCGGCTTTTCCCTTGTTCACGAAAGACAGCACTTTGTCCCGGTGCTCGCGCGTGATGAGCGGCCCCATGTCGGTGCCGTCCTTGTCGCCCGGGCCGACCTTGATCGCTTTTGCCTTTTGCTCCAGCAGGCGAACCAGGGGATCCGCGGACGAGCCCACCGCCACCACGGCGCTGATCGCCATGCAGCGCTCGCCGGCGGAGCCGTAGGCCGCGCCGATCAGCGCGTCCGCCGCGAACTCGAGGTCGGCGTCGGGCAGCACCACGGCGTGGTTCTTCGCGCCGCCGAGCGCCTGGACGCGCTTGCCGCCCTTCGCGCAGGTCTCGTAGATGTATTTGGCGATCGGCGTCGATCCGACGAAGGAAACCGCCGAAATTCCTTCGTGCGAAAGGAGCGCGTCCACAGCCGTTTTGTCTCCATGCACGACGTTGAAGACGCCGTCGGGCAGCCCGGCCTCCTTGAAGAGCTCGGCCATGCGCACCGAGGCGGAAGGGACTTTCTCCGAGGGCTTGAGGATGAAGGTGTTGCCGCAGGCGATCGCCATCGGGAACATCCACAGCGGCACCATCACCGGGAAGTTGAACGGCGTGATGCCGGCGCAGACGCCGACGGGCTGGCGCACGGTGTGCGTGTCGACCTGCGTGCCGACGTTCTCCGAGTACTCGCCCTTCAGCAGATGCGGAATGCCGCAGGCGAACTCCACGACCTCGATGCCGCGCTGCACCGAGCCCATCGCGTCGGGAAGCGTCTTGCCGTGCTCCTCCGTGACGATCGCGGCCAGCGCCTTCTGGTTTTTCTGCAGCAGCTCGAGGAATTTCTGCATGATCCGCGCCCGCCGCAGCGGCGGGGTATCGCGCCACGCGGGAAACGCCGCGGCCGCCGCTCTTACCGCTTCGTCGATGACTTTCCCGTCGCAAAGCGGCACGCGCTTCGTGACCTGCCCGGTGGCGGGATTGAAGACGTCTCCGAAGCGTCCGGAGGGGTGGACGGCTTTACCGTCGATCCATGCGGGGACGGTCTCGAGCTTCAGTTCGGCGGGCTTGTTCATCGGCGGGGCTCCTGCGTGCGGGCGCGATAATGTACCTCAAGGCCGCAGGTACGCGTAGCCCTCGCGGCTCTGCAGGCGCGCGATCTCGGCGACGCCCGAGGGCACGAACGCCGCCTCCTCGATGAACTGCTCGCGCTTCAGCGCGCGCTGGCGCAGCGTGATCTCGCAGACGCTGAAGCGCACGCCCTGGTTGGCGAGGTTCTCGACGATGTCCTGGTAGCGATTGCCGTTCTTGTCCTTCGTGCCCTTCATCAGGTAGTCGACGCCGACGTTGTGCGCCACCACCACGATCTGCGCCTTCGGATTCACCTCGAGATGATTGCGGATGTTGCGCAGGCCGTCGCTCGCCTGCTCGAGCCCCGCGCTCAGGTGATAGACCACCTTGTCCGGCCCGATCGGGTCGATGGGCCCGGCGGCCTCGGCTTGCACGGCGGCCGCGCCGAGCGCGGCGCAGGCGCACACGGCAAAAAGCGCGCGAATTGCGGAACTCATGTCGGCCTCCTTGGGCTTCGGCGTCGTTGTCCGCACAATAGCGCATGCCGCAGCCGCTCGTCCCCGCCCGTCCGGCCTACCAGGAGGGCACGCCCTACTCCGAAGCTTTCGGCGACGTCTATCACAGCGCCGCCGGGGGCCTCGCTCAGGCCCATCACGTTTTCCTGAAAGGCAATCACCTGCCGGAGCGCTGGGCCGGACGCGAGCGCTTCGTCATCCTCGAGACCGGATTCGGCCTGGGCATCAATTTCCTCACGACGTGGCAGGCGTGGCGCCGCGATCCGAGGCGCTGCCGCAGATTGCATTTCGTTTCGGTGGAAAAGCATCCGTTCCCGCTTTTCGATTTGAAAGCTCTTTTAAAAAATTATCCCGACCTGGCGACCGAGGCGGCCGAGCTCGAAGCGCGCTGGCCGGTCCTCGTGCCGGGAGGGCACCGCCTCGTATTCGAAGGCGGAGCCGTGACGCTGACGCTGTTCCTTGCGGATATCAAAATCCTGCGCGACCTGCGACTGGCGGCCGACGCGATCTACCTGGACGGGTTCTCGCCGGCGAAGAATCCCGAGATGTGGTCGCCCCAGACGCTGCGCGCGATCTCGCGCCTCGCCGCGCCCGGCGCGACCGCGGCGACCTGGAGCGTCGCTTCTTCGGTTCGCGCGGCGCTGGAGGAAACCGGTTTCGAAGTCGAGAAAGGCCCGGGGTTCGGCTTCAAGAAGGAGATGCTTCGCGCCCGCCTTCTGCGAGCCGGAAATGAAGTCATTTCTGCAACGACGAGAACCGCGACGGTCGTCGGCGCGGGCCTTGCCGGCGCCGCCGTGTGCGAGCGGCTGTGCGCGCGCGGCTGGGAGGTCACGCTGATCGAGAAGCACCCCGGGCCGGCGCAGGAGGCTTCGGGCAACCACGCCGGAACGTTTCATCCCATCGTCACGCCCGACGACAGCCTGTTCGCCCGGCTCACCCGGGCGGCTTTTCTTCTTTCCCTTTCAAGCTGGAAAGGGCTTGCGGCGGCGCGCTGGGATCCCTGCGGAGCGCTGCAGCTGGCGAGAAACGAGAAGGAAGAAATCTCCCAGAAAGCGTCCGTCGCGGCGCTCGCGCTGCCGCCGCAGTACGCGCAGCTCGTGACGCGCGAGGAAGCTTCGGCGCACGCCGGAGTGCCGGTCGCGGCGGGCGGCCTGTGGTTCCCGCAGGCGGGCTGGATCCAGCCCCGATCGCTCGTGAATGCGCTGCTCGATGCCTGCGGCACGAGATTGCGGAGGGTCTTCGGCACTGAAATTTCTTCCTTGAAAGAAGTGATCTCGGAAACGCGAACCACGATTCTCGCGACCGCCGACGACGCGCTGCACCGCATTCCGCATGCACGCCTGCGGCGCGTGCGCGGCCAGCTCACTTATCTGCCCGAGCAAGCCTTCGAAGCTCCGCGTGTCGTCGTGCTGCGCGGCGGGATGGTGCTGCCGCCGGTCGACGGCGTGTGCGTGGTGGGCGCGAGCTTCGACATCGACGACGACGATCGCGAGCCGCGCGCTCAAAGCGATGCCGGAAATATCGAGCGCCTCGAGAGGATCCTCTCGATCAAGGTGCAGGCCGGGGAATTCGGCAATCGCGTGGCGTTCAGGTCGGTGGCGCGCGACCGGCTGCCGCTCGTGGGCCGGATCGACGCGAATATCCACGGCGCGCTCGCGTTCGGATCGCGGGGCCTGATCTGGTCGACCCTGGCGGCGGAGCTGCTGGCGGGCGCTCTCGAAGGCGAGCCCTCGCCGCTCGAGGCGGCGCTAGCCGACGCTCTGGACCCGGGACGCTTCGCGAAACGCGCCGCCCTGCGCCGCGGGTAGGGCGCGCACCAGCGAGGGAATTTCGGCCGGCGCGACCGGGCGGCTGTAGAAATAGCCCTGCATCCTGCTGCAGCCGAGCGACATCAGCAGCTCGGCCTGGCGGACGGTCTCGACGCCTTCGGCGAGCGTGCGCAAGCCCAGGCTCTTCGCCATGGCGATGATCGCCGACACGATCGCGTGATCGCCGCGGCCCGCGTCCAGATCGCGCACGAACGACGCGTCGATCTTCAGCGTGTCGAGCGGAAAGCGCTTCAGGTAGGAAAGCGACGAGTAGCCGGTGCCGAAATCGTCGATCGCGACCCGCACGCCCAGGTCCTTGAGGGCCTGCAGGACGGCGAGCGTGGTCTTCTGGTTCTCCAGCATGATGGTCTCGGTCGCCTCGAGGACCAGCAGCGCCGGATCGAAGCCGGTCGCCGCGAGCGCGCGCGCCACGGTGTCCACCAGCCGGCCCTCGCGGAATTGAAGACCCGACACATTGACCGACATCTCGAGCCGCAAGCCGCTTTCGCGCCATGCCTGGCCTTGCCGGCAAGCCTCCGCGAGGACCCATTCGCCGATCGACACGATCAGACCCGAGTGCTCGGCGATGGGGATGAACGCGTTCGGCGGAACCAGCCCGCGCTGCGGGTGGCGCCAGCGCAGCAGCGCTTCGACGCCGACGACCTTGCCGCCGGGCGCCTCGACCAGGGGCTGGTAGTTCAGATGGAACTCGCGCCGCTCGAGCGCGCGATGCAGGTCGCGCTCGAGGTCGAGACGCTCGAGCGCGCGCGCGTTGAGCTCGCGGCTGTAGAACTGATAGTTGTTGCGCCCCTGCTCCTTGGCGCTGTACATGGCGACGTCGGCGCTCTTCAGCAGCGCGTCGACGTCGGTGCCGTCGGCCGGGTAGACCGCGATGCCGAGGCTCGCCGACACGAAAAGCTCCTGCCCGTCGATGGAGAACGGCCGCGCCAGCGCCTCGACGATGCGGTGCGCGACCTTGCCGGCGTCCTCCGGCTGCGCAAGCTCGGTGAGCAGCACCGTGAACTCGTCGCCGCCCAGCCGCGCCATGGCGTCGTCCCCGCGGTCGCGACCGACGTTGTCGGTGGCGCGCAGGCAGGCCCCGAGCCGCTTTCCGACTTCTTTCAGAAGCTGATCGCCGACCGAGTGCCCGAGCGAGTCGTTGATCTGCTTGAACCGGTCCAGATCGAGGAACATCACCGCGAGACGTTCCTGCTGGCGCTCGGCGACGCGAATCGCGCGCGCGAGCTGCTCCTTGAACAGCGCGCGGTTGGGCAACCCGGTGAGGCTGTCGTAGTAGGCAAGGTCGTGCATCTTGCGCTCGGTCTCCTTGCGCTCGGTGATGTCCTGCACCGTGCCGCGCACCAGGATCGCGCGTCCGTCGGCGTGCAGGGCCTCGACCTGCTCGTAGATGGCGCGCTCGCTGCCGTCGCGTCCGATGAAGCGGTGCTCCCGGCTGTGCTTCCCGCCCTGCTTGAGCACCGACATGATCCAGGCCTTCGCCCGCTGCTTCTCTTCGTCGGGCAGGCGCGAAAGGAACGTGTGGAAGGTCGGCGGTCCGGCCTGCGGATCGACGCCCAGGATGCGAAAGAGCTCGGGCGACCAGTGGATATGGCCGTCCGCGGCGGACCATTCCCAGTTGCCGACGCGAGCGAGCTGCTGCGCGTAGGCGAGGCTCGCCTCGCTGCGCGAGAGCTTCTCGAGCGAGACGAGCTGCGCGTCGCGCTTCTCGATATGGTCGAGCATGCTGTTGAATCCGTCGATCAGCGTGCCGATCTCGCCCGTGCTGCGCACCCGCACGCGGGTGGTGAAATCCGCCTCGCCGCGCCGGATCCGGTTGACGGCCTCCAGCAACCGGCCCAGGGGATGGGTGACGAACCTGGAGATCGCGCCGAACAGGACGATGAACGCGATCGCGAGCACTGCGAGCCCGACCAGAAGGCCGTAGAAGGCGAGCTCCCTGATCGCCGCCGTGACATGGGACGTCGGAATCGTGATGATCACGGCGCCGAGGCGATCGCCGGTTCGCGAGACGACCGGCTCGAGAATGGCGTAGAAAGTCTCGGAGCGAAACGAAGTCTTGACCACGGTCTGCGTCGGGTCGAGCAGCGCGCGCAGGAGCGCCGGATCCTCGACTTTCAAGCCGATCCTCGCCGGGTTGTTATGGAAGAGAATCCTGCCGTCCGGGGTGGCGACGAACGCGGAACGGGTGCCCTCGTAGATCCGGACCACCTCGGTGCATTGTTCCTCGAAGCCGACCAGCTCCTCGAGCTTGATGCCGTACTGGAGCAGCCGGTCGAGCTGCACGCGCAGGCTCTTCGCGATGGCGAGCGAGCGGCCCTGCAAAGCGCGCGCGTAATCCTTGGACAGGTCCAGCCCCGCGGCGACGGTGATCGCCGCCACCGCGAACACGATCACCGCGCTCGCGATCAGGATGATGCGCGCGCGCAGTCCCAGGTTCATTTCTTGTCCCACTCGAACTTCTCGAGCACCTCGGCCGAGAGCAGCACGCTGCTTCGCACCTTGAGGCCGAGCCGGTTGGCGCGCGCCAGGCTCACCATGGGCACGCCCTTCGCGTCGGGCGTGAACCCGAGCTGCGCGGGCGTCTTGCCCTCGACCAGGATCGCGCGCGCCAGGCGCCCGGCGGCGAGGCCCTGCGCGCGCGACGACACCGTCACCGCGACCAGCGTGCCGCCTTCCACGCGATGGCTCCAGAAGCCGGCATCGGGCAGGCGGCTGTTTTCCACGGTCCAGCGCGTCACCGCTTCGCGCGGCACCCTCTTCCCCCGCGCATCGAGCAGGCCGTCCGCCGCAAGCGGCCACACCGCGTCGGCGCGCTCCTGGTACGACAGGATCGCGCGCTGGTAGGCCTCGACTGTGCGTACGACGTCCAGCGCGACGACCTCGGTGCCGGGAATGCGCGAGAGCTCGCGCCGGATATCCGCGGCGAGCGCCACCATCGTCGGCGCGTCCTCGCTGACGATCGCGAAGCGCTTCGCCCCCGGCACGATCGCCTGCAGCAGCCGGAGCGTTTCGATGATGTGCACCGGCTCCAGCACGCCGGCGACGTTCTTGCTGCCGACGAAGCCGTACTCCGCGGGATCCTTGTTCACGCCGCTCACCACGAAGGGCAGGTCCTTGCCGACGAAGCGGCGGGTGAGATGCTCCTGCGCGTCGTCATCGCTGGCATAGACAAGGTCGGGCTTCCAGGCCGCGATCAGCTCGCTCGCCTCGCGGCCCTTCGCCTTAGCCCAGGCCGGATCCGAGCGATGCAGGCTCGCTTCCATGCGCAATACGCGGTATTCCACCGGCAGCCCGGCCATGGCGTCCTTGAAGCCCGCGAACTGCCCGTCGGACCACCCCATGGGGGAGTGGTAGCTCATGACATGCAGAATCTTGTAGGACGCCTTCATGGCGGAGCCGGACGGCGTTTGCGCATCCGCCGACGTGCAGCCGAGCGCCGCGGAAAACAGCGCGAGGATTGCGAGTTTTGCGGTGTTCATGGACTTCCCCTGGAATCGAATCCACAGGGTATCTGCACGGATATCAGGGGCCGATCAGGCAATCCCTGATTCGGTGTAAGGCTTTGTTATCGGACCGCTATTACTGCTCGCGCCAGCGCGGGCGGCGCTAGCTCGGCCGCAGGATCGCGGGGCTTGCGTCCTTCACGTCGCGCAGGCCGCACAGCGCCATGCTGACGTCGAGCTCGTTGCGGATGATCTCGAGTGCGCGGGTGACGCCTTTTTCGCCCATGGCGCCCAGCCCGTAGGCATAGGCGCGACCTATCAGGGCGCCTTTCGCTCCGAGCGCGAGCGCCTTCAGCAGATCCTGCCCGGAGCGGATGCCGCCGTCGAACAGCACTTCCATCCGGCTGCCGACGGCGTCGACGATTTCCGGAAGCGCGCGGATCGACGAGGCGGCGCCGTCGAGCTGGCGCCCGCCGTGGTTCGAGACCACCAGCGCCTCGACGCCCGTGGAGGCGGCGATCTTCGCGTCTTCCACGTCGAGGATTCCCTTGAGGATGATCTTGCCGCCCCACGCCTTCTTGACCCACTCGACGTCTTTCCAGCTCAACGTCGGGTCGAACTGCCCGGCGATCCAGTGCGACAGCGTGGTGAGGCTGTCGGCGTTCGGAATGCGGCCTTCGAGGTTGCCGAAGGATTTGCGCTTGCCCATCATCACATTCAGGGCCCAGCCGGGTTTTTTCAGAATGTCGAGCACGGTCCCCGCGGTGAGCCGAGGCGGCACCGCCAGCCCGTTCTTCAAATCCTGGTGGCGCTGGCCCTGCACCTGCAGGTCGAGCGTGAGCACGAGCGCCGAGCAGCCCGCCGCCTTCGCGCGCTCGATGAGCGAGCCGGAGAAGCCGCGGTCGCGCATCACGTAGAGCTGGAACCAGAACGGGCGCGTCACGGCGCTCTTCACGTCCTCGATCGAGCAGATCGACATCGTCGAAAGCGTATAGGGAACGCCGAAGCGCTCGGCGGCGCGCGCCGCGAGGATCTCGCCGTTCCTCCAGTTGAGCCCGGTCAGCCCGACCGGCGCGAGCGCCAACGGCATCGAGACTTCCTGCCCGAGCATGCTGCTGCGCGTGGAGCGCCGGTCGACGTCGATCGCGACGCGCTGTCGCAGCGTGAGCGATTCCAGGTCGGCGCGGTTCGCGCGCAGCGTCGCCTCGGAATACGAGCCGCGGTCCACATAGTCGAAAATCGCCTTGGCGATGCGCCGCTTCGACATCTCCCTCAGGTCTTCGATATTGGTGACGACGGGCATGCAAAGATTCTACGCATTTCACATCGTGAGATAAAATCCTTCTCATGCCGGTGAAAGACGAGCAGAAGAATCCCATCCAGGTGATCGAGCGCATGGCGCGCCTGCTGGAGGTGCTCTCTCAGCACCCCGAGCCGCTCGGCCTGAAGCAGATCTCGCAGTACACGCAGCTGCACCCGTCGACGGCGCACCGCATCCTCTCGGCGCTCTCGGCCGACCGGCTGGTCGACCGGGTCGAGCCGGGGAGCTATCGCCTGGGGATGCGCCTGCTCGAGCTCGGCAACCTGGTGAAATCGCGCATCAGCGTGCGCGAGCTCGCGCTGCCGATGATGCGCGAGCTGCACGCGCAGACCGGCGAGACCGTGAACCTCTCGGTGCGCCACGACGACGAGATCGTCTACGTCGAGCGCACGTCTTCGGGACGCTCGGCTATGCGCGTAGTGCATGTGGTCGGCGCGCGCGCGCCGCTGCACGTCACCGCCGCGGGCAAGCTCTTCCTGCTCGAGGACGGGTTCGCGCGGCTGCGCGACTACGCCAAGCGCACCGGCCTCGCGCCGCAGACCAAGAACACGCTCGCCGGGGTGCCGCTGCTCGAGCGCGACCTCGAGCGCATCCAGCGCCAGGGCTGGGCGACCGACAACGAGGAGGCCGAGATCGGCGTGCGCTGCGTCGCGGCCGGGATCCGCGACGACGGCGGCCACCTCGTCGCCGCGCTGTCGCTTTCCACGCCGGCGGACCGCATGAAAGCGCAGTGGGGCCCGCTCATCAAGGAAACCGCCGACCGCATCTCGCGCAACATCGGGCACCGGCCTTCGTCCCGGATCGGGGTCGCCTAGGCCGCACGAGAAAAATGGGGTCTGTCCCTGTTTTTCCCTCGCTGTTTTCGCTCATGAAAACATTCTTCGAAGACGTCGTCGCCGGGCTTTCCCTGCCGCAGAAGTCCCTGCCGCCGAAGTATTTCTACGACGCGGAAGGCAGCAAGCTCTTCGAGCGCATCTGCCGCCTGCCGGAGTACTACGTGACGCGCGCCGAGCTCGCCCTGACCCGCGCCAATATCGGCGCGATCGCCCGCTTCGCCGGGCGCGGCTGCGCGCTCGTCGAATACGGCAGCGGCGAAAGCCTCAAGACGCGGCTGCTCATCCGCGCGCTGCGGCCGGCCGCCTACCTGCCGATCGACATCTCCGAGCCGGCGCTGCAGCGCGCGGCGCGCAGCCTGGCGCGCAAATTCCCATGGCTGAGGATCGAGCCGGTGAGCGGCGATTTTTCGCGCCCCCTGGAGATCCCGGCGCTGCGCCCGCGCACGCGGCGGGTGGCGTATTTCCCGGGCTCGACCATCGGCAATCTCACGCCCGAGGAAGCGCAGGCATTTCTGCGCAGGACGCGAGGCCAGGTCGGCCGCGACGGCGCCATGCTCGTCGGCGTGGACCTGAAAAAGGATCCCGGCGTGCTGCACGCGGCGTACAACGACGCCCGGGGGGTCACCGCGGCCTTCAACGTGAATCTGCTCGCGCGGATCAACCGCGAGCTCGGCGCCGGCTTCGACCTGAGGCGCTGGCGCCACTACGCCTTCTACAACGCGCCGCTGGGGCGCATCGAGATGCACCTCGCGTCCCTCGATGCGCAGGTCGTCAAGGTCGGCAGCTACCGCTTCTCGTTCGCGCGCGGCGAGACGATCCACACGGAGAATTCGTACAAGTACTCGGTGGAGGAATTCCAGGCGATCGCGGCGCGCGCCGGATTCAGCGCGGAGAAGCTATGGATGGACCGGAAAGGGCTGTTCGCCCTTCACGGCCTGAAGGCCGCCTAGCTCTTCAGCTGCTGCTGCGGCGGCTCGCGTTGGTCTCGAGCCACTTGCGGATACGGTTGGCGTCGCCGATCCGCGATTGCTTGCCCCAGGAATCGAGCAGCACCACGATCAGGTCCTTCGACGCGAGGCGCACGCGCATCACGAGGCAGCGGCCCGCCTCGCTGATATAGCCGGTCTTCGACAGGCCGATTTCCCACTGCGAGTTGCGCACCAGGCCGTTGGTGTTGCGGAAACTGAGCTTCCTGCCCATCGCCGTCACGGTGGCGCGGTCGCGCGTCGAGTACTCGCGGATCAGCTCGTAGCCGTGCGCGGCGTTCACCAGCTTCACGAGGTCGCGCGCGCTCGACACATTGCCTTTGGAGAGCCCGGTCGCATCGACGAAGCGGCTGTCGCTCATGCCGAGCTCGACCGCCTTCTGGTTCATGGCGGCGATGAACGCTTCGCGGCCTTCGGGATAGCTGCGTCCCAGCGCGGCGGCGGCGCGGTTCTCCGAGGCCATCAGCGCGAGCATCAGCAGGTCGTTGCGCGTCAGCACGGCGCCGGTTTTCAGGCGCGACTTCGTGCCCTTGAGGCGGTCGCCGTCCTCTTTGGAGAGCATCACGCCCTCTTCGAGGTCGACGCCCCGGTCGAGGGTCACGATGGCCGTCATCAACTTGGTGATCGACGCGATCGGCACGATCGCATCGCTGTTCTTGGTGATCACGACTTCGCCGGTGTCGGCGTCCTGGACGAGGACGGTGGCGGAGCGGAAGCTGACTTTCTGCATGCCACCGCCCTGGGCGATCGTGACCTTCTGCGCGCGCGCTTTAGTTCGGTTATCGGTGGCCGCCTGAGCGAATCCGACGGTTAAAGCGAGCACGAGGAAAAGCGCGCAGCCGGCGACGATTCCTTCGAGCGGATGCAGAGTTCTCTGGTGTTGCGGCATGGCGACGATCTTCCCCTGGGCCCGGCGTTTTCGTTGTAGTTCAACCATGCACCGAATGGCACATGTTACGCGTCGCAGTTTAGACGACGTCGTCCAAAAAACGCAAGCCAAATCAGACAGTAGGGCGTTACTTCTATAAACTTTGTGAACTATTGCGCTTGTCGGGCAGAGGCAACAAAAACGGCGGGATTCCGGTCTCAGTGAGACGTGACTTCTTCCAGGCGCGCCATGGCGTGGCTCTCCTCTTGCTGCAGCGCCCACATCCGCGCGTATTCGCCTTGGGCGTCAAGAAGTTGAGCGTGGTTTCCGCGCTCCACGATGCGCCCCTGGCTCAAAACCAGGATCTGATCGGCATCCATGACGGTCGAAAGGCGGTGAGCGATCACTAGCGTGGTTCGTCCTTTGGAGATGCGCTCGAGCTCGGCCTGGATCGCCTTCTCGGAGCGCGAGTCGAGCGCCGAGGTGGCTTCGTCGAAGATCAGGATGCGCGGGTTCTTGAGGAGCGCCCGTGCGATCGCGACCCGCTGCTTCTCGCCGCCGGAGAGCTTCAGCCCGCGCTCGCCGACCGGGGTCTCGTATTTCTTCGGCAGCGATTCGATGAACTCGTGGATGTGCGCCGCGCGCGCCGCCTCGAACACCTCCTCGTCCGTCGCCTCCGGGCGGCCGTAGCGGACGTTGTAGAGGATCGTATCGTTGAAGAGCACCGTGTCCTGCGGCACGATGCCGATCGCCGCGCGCAGGCTTTTCTGCTTCACGTCGCGGATGTCGGCGTCGTTGATTTTTATTTTTCCTCCCGAAACATCGTAAAACCGGTAGAGCAGGCGCGCGAGGGTGGACTTTCCGGAGCCGGAGTGGCCGACCACCGCTACGCGATGCCCGGCGGGAATCGTGAAGCTCACGTCGAAAAGGATCTGCCTCGCCTTCTCGTAGAAGAAAGCGACGTTTGAAAATTCCACCGCCGCGGGACCGGGGGGCAGCTCGGGCGCGCCCGGCTTGTCCTCCACCTCGCGGTTCTCGGAGAGCAGGCCGAACATGCGGTCCATGTCGAGCAGCGCCTGCTTGATCTCGCGGTACACCATGCCGAGGAAATTCAGCGGGATGTAGAGCTGGATGAGCAGGCCGTTGACCAGCACGAGGTCGCCCAGCGTGAACTTGCCGCTCGCGACGCCGCCCGCCGCGAGCAGCATCAGGGCCGTCACGGCGATGGCGATGATCAGGCTCTGGCCGATGTTCAGCAGGCCGAGCGAAGCCTCGTTGCGGGTCGCGGCGGCCTCGTACTTCGTGAGCTGCTCGTCGTAGCGGCGCGCCTCGAAGTCCTCGTTGCCGAAGTACTTCACCGTCTCGTAGTTGAGCAGGCTGTCGACGGCGCGCGTGTTGGCCCGCGAATCGAGCTCGTTGGCGCGCCGGCGGATCTGCATGCGCCACTCGGTGATCACGACCGTGAACGCGATGTAGACCGCCACCGCGCCGAAGGTGACCGCGGCGAAGCGCCAGTCGAACTTCGCGATCAGCACCGCCGCCACGAGGACGAACTCCAGGATCACCGGAATGATGGAAAAGATGAGATACGACAGCAGCGTCGAGATGCCGCGCGTGCCGCGCTCGATGTCGCGCGTCATGCCGCCGGTCTGGCGGTCGAGGTGGAAGCGCAGCGACAGGCTGTGCAGGTGGCGGAACACGCCGAGCGCTACGCGGCGAATGGCGCGCTGCGTGACCCGGATGAACACCACGTCGCGCAGCTCGGCGAACAGGGTGGCGGAGAACCTGAGCAGGCCGTACGTCGCGAGCAGCGCGACCGGCACCGCCACGACCGCGATCTTGGCATCGAGGCCGTCGACGACCTCTTTCATGACGAGCGGCACGCCGACGTTGGCGAGCTTGGCGGCGATCAGGCAGGCGAGCGCGAGCGCCACGCGCCCCTTGTACTCCAGCACGTAAGGCGCGAGCAGCCCGAGCACGCGCCACTCGTTGCCGCGCAGGCGTTGCGCGGGCGCCTGGCTTTGCTGACCTTCGCTTGCCATTGGGAATGATCCGATGCCGGAGCCGCGCATTTTATTTCAACAATTGACCCAAAATACCCGCGGCGGAGGTAAGCTCATCCGAAGCCCGCCGCCGTACGTATAAGGCGGGTCGGGAATAAGTCACACGAAGACCTTACACAGGGTCAAAGGGAGAAAAGCATGGGTCTGCGACTGAAATTCAACCTGGTGCTGATCGCCGTCTTCGTCGTCGGCCTCGGCGTCACCGGCTACGTTTCCTACGAGCTGCTCCACAAGAACGCGCGCGACGAAGTGGTGCGCAACGCGGGCGTGATGATGGAAGCCTCGCTCTCGATGCGCAACTACACGGTCTCGCAGGTGCGGCCGAACCTCGCGGTCGATCCGGACAAGTTCCTGCCGCAGAGCGTGCCGGCGTTCGGCGCCACCGAGATCATGAACCTGCTGCGCAAGAAGTATCCCGACTACGCCTACAAGGAAGCCGCGCTCAATCCCACCAACCCGCGCAACCGCGCCGTCGAGTGGGAAACCGACATCGTCAACGCCTTTCGCAACACGCCGGGGCTCACGGAAGTCTCCGGCATGCGCGACACGCCCACGGGCCGCTCCCTGTACCTCGCCCGGCCGTTCCAGATCAAGGATCCCGCCTGCCTCAGCTGCCATACCAATGCCGAGATGGCGCCGGCCGCGATGGTCAAGATCTACGGCCCGAGCAACGGCTTCGGCTGGCAGCTGAACGAGGTGATCGGCGCGCAGATCGTATCGGTGCCGATGGAGCTGCCGATCCGCAACGCCAACCATGCCTTCGTCACGTTCATGACCTCGCTCACCGTGGTGTTCGCGGTGCTCTTCGTCATCCTGAACGTGATGCTGACGCTGATGATCGTCCAGCCCATCACCATGCTCTCGCACGCCGCCGACCAGATCTCGAAAGGCAAGCTCGAAGTCTCCGAGTTCTCGGACAAGGGCCGCGACGAGGTGTCGCAGCTCGGCCAGGCGTTCAACCGCATGCGCCGCAGCCTCGAGAAGGCGATCAGCCTCATCGACAAGGGATAAGCGCTCACCGATACCACTCCCATGGCCGCACAAGAGCTTCCCCGGGGTTACGGCCTCCAGGAATACCGCATCGAGAAGCTGCTCGGGGTCGGCGGCTTCGGGCTGACCTATCTCGCCCGCGACGAGAACCTGAACCTGCAGGTCGCGCTGAAAGAGTACCTGCCGGGCGAGATCGCGACGCGCGGCGCCGACCAGACCATCTCGCCGAGCTCCAAGGAGACCGAAGAGACCTTCGGCTGGGGCAAGCGCCGCTTCCTCGACGAGTCGCGCACCCTCGCCTCCTTCCGCCACCCGAACATCGTGCGCGTGATGCGCTTCTTCGAGGCCAACGGCACGGCGTACATGGTCATGGAGTTCGTCGAAGGCGCGCCGCTCGCCGACTGGATCAAGGGTCGCCGGCCGCTGCCGGAAGCGCACCTGCGCGCGTTCTTCATGCCGCTGCTCGAGGGGCTGGAGGTCGTGCACAAGGCGGGCTATACCCATCGGGACATCAAGCCCGGCAATATCTACGTGCGCGAGGACGACACGCCGGTGCTGCTCGACTTCGGCTCCGCGCGGATGCAGGCCGCGGAGCGCACCGCCATCGTCTCGCCGGGCTACGCGCCCTTCGAGCAGTACCACGCGACCGGCAACCAGGGGCCCTGGAGCGACCTGTACGCGCTCGGCGGGGTCCTTTACTGGATCATCACCGGCAACCGCCCGCACGAGGCGGTCGCACGGGTGCGCGAGGACACCATGCCGCCCGCCCTTAACACCGGCGACCGCGACCTCTACGGCGCCGAGCTCCTGGCCGCCATCGACTGGGCCCTCGCGCCCCACGAGGACCAGCGGCCGCAATCCGTGGCGGAATGGCGCGAGGCGCTGCTCGGCATGAGGCCGCCGAAAGCCACGAAGCCGAGAGCCAAAGAGCCCGCACCGCAGGATTTCGAAAAAACCCTGGTCCTGGACCGCTCTGCGCTCCCGGCGCCCAAGGCGCCGGTGCCCAAGGAGGACTTCGCCAAGACGCTGGTCATACGCACGCCTCAGAGCCCCGCGCCCCCGCCGGCCCAAACCGCCTCCGTCTTCGACCCGGCGCTCCTCAAAGACCTCGAGGCGGTGCTCGCCCAGCATCTGGGCCCCATCGCCCGCGTCGTGGTGAACAAGGCCAAGAAGAAGGCCGCCACCCCGGCCGAGCTGATTCCCCTGCTCGCCGCCGAGATAGGCGATCCGAAGACGCGCGCGGCGTTCGAAAAGCGCTTTTCCGACGCCTCGCGCCCGGCCTCCCAGCCGGTGTCGCAGGGGATGACCAATCCGCCCACCGAGCTGGCGGCAGCCCGTTTCCCCCTGCCGATCCTGGAGCGCGCGGAGCGCCGCCTCGCCGAGCACATCGGCGCGGTCGCCCGCGTGGTGGTCAAGCGCGCCGCGATGAAGGCGAAGGACGAAGCCGAGCTCTACCTGCTCCTCGCCGACGAGATCGAGGACAAGGACGACAAGAAGGCCTTCATCCGCAAGGCCGTCTCCGTTTCAGGAAAGTGACAGCCGCGAAATAGTCTTGACGCGGGCGCGGGCGCGCCGCTAATATTCAAACGTTCGTTTGAATATTGCCTGAACACCAGGCCCAACACCCAGGCCCGTCATGTCCCTTCGCGCCGTGAAGCCGCAGCAAAAACCCCAGCACGAAACCCGCACCCGCATTCTCGACGCCGCCGAGGAGCTGTTCATGCTGCACGGCTTCGAAGGCACGTCCATGCGCCTGCTCACCTCGCGCGCCGGCGTGAACCTCGCGGCCGTGAACTACCACTTCGGCTCGAAGGACGCGCTGATCGAGGCGCTCTTCCGGCGCAAGCTCGATCCGATGAACAGCGCGCGGATCGCCGAGCTCGAGCGGCTGGAAAGCGAAGGCAGGCCCCTGGCTCCCGAGGCGATCATCCGGGCCTTCGTCGGCCCGAGCCTGCGGCACATGGAAGACGCGACCGGCGGCGGGCGCAATTTCATCCGGCTGCTCGGGCGCACGTATACGGAGCCCACCAAGCCGATCCGCGCGCTGATCGGCCAGCTCTACGTGCCGACCATGGAGCGCTACAAGTCGGCGCTCGAGCGCGCGCTGCCGCACATGCCGCGCGAGGAGCTGGTATGGCGCATGCATTTCATGTTCGGCACGCTCGCCTACACCCTCGCCGCGACCGACACCGTGCAGCTCATCGCCGGCTGCAAGCCGGAAGACCGCTACGACGCGCGGCTGCTGGAGGACCGCCTCACCGCCTTCCTCGCCGCGGGACTGGGCGCGCCGCTGAAGCAAACCGTGAAGAAAGCCGCTTAGGAGATGGCCATGCTCGGATGGATCCTCGGAGTCGTCGCGGTATTCCTGGTGCTCGGCTATTTCCGCGCGCCG
>CAYOVM010000039.1:0-20339 GCA_964407355.1 uncultured Enterobacteriaceae bacterium | reverse complement strand
CGCCCGCGCAGGAACTCCTGCACCATCTCCGGGGTCACCTTCACCCCGGGACGGTACTCCGGCGCGTCCTCCAGCTGCTCCAGGTCGTTCAGCCCGCTCGCCTTGTAGATCCGGTTCACCGCCGAGATCAGCCTCACCGGCCGCTCCGGGTCCGCGTTGAAGTGCTGGCTCGCCGTGTTCGGCGGAATGTAGATCACGTCCCCCGCCTCCCACTCGTAGCGCTTCACCTCCTTCTGCGGCGCCCAGTGGTACGTGTCCGTGATCTCCACGTCATAGTCCTGGTGCAGGTCGTAGCCCCGCCCCTCCAGCACGTACAGGCACTCCTCCGCGAGCTGCCGGTGCTTCCCCGAGCGGCTCCCCGGCGGGATGATCAGCATGTACGCGTCCACCGTCTCCATGCGCGTGTTCATCCCCTCGTTCATCAGGTGCTTCAGCAGCCCCTGGCGCGAGAGCTCCCAGGGCATGTCCTCCGGGTGCACCACCTTCTTTCGCTTCGCGTTCCTCGCGGGCGCCGCTTGCGCGTCCTCCAGCAGCGCCTGGTACAGCGCCTGGTTCTGCGTGCCCCGCTTCCATGCCTTCGATTCGCCCCATGCCATGGTTCGGCTCCTTCTATTCGGATTCGTGGTTGAAGTTCTCTTCGAAATGGCGCGGCACGAAGCCCTCGCCTTCCGGAGTGGCCTCGGTGGGGCGCGGGATCACCGACTTCTGGAACAGCATGTTCATGAACATGATCATCGGCTTGGGCTTCATCACGAGCGCCCGGGCGGGCTTGGTCGGATTCGCGTTGAAATGCTGGTGCACGCAGTTCATGTGCACGATCGCCACGTCGCCCGCCTTCCAGTCGTAGCGGATGCCGTCGTGGATCTCGTAGCCCTCGCCGTCGAGGATGTAGAACGCCGCCTCGTTGACATGGCCGTGCTTCTGCGATCTCGCGCCCGGGCCGTACTCCTCCAGGTGCAGGTGGAAGAGCTGCGAGATGCCGTCCTTCGGCTCGACGTAGTGGCGGCTGAAGGTCTGCGGCCCGTCGGTGAAGCGGATCTGCGAGCCCTTGCGCACGCGCGGCATGCCGCGCAGCCGCGCGAGCTCGTCCTTCAGGCTGTACTGCCCCTGGATGCCGCGCACGAAGATGCGGTCCTTCTTGCTGTGGTAGTGGGACTCGTTGCCCAGCACATCTGCAGTGACATCCGTGCCGGTGGCGTCCTTGCCGGTGCCTCCATCCTTGACGACTGGCTTCATGGTGTCTCTCCTTAGCGTCCGTACTGCTCGAGCTTGTAGCGTTTCGGTTTCAGGACCCGGCAGATCTCGCGGTTGACGCCGGCCTGCGGCAGGGCGATGCCGGCTTCGGCCGCCATCTCGGCGACGATCGCCATGTCGTCCTCGGCCCACGCCATCGTCTGCGTGCCCCACTTCTCCAGGGGCCCGTTGGTCGAGCTGGAGATGAGGAGCGACTTGCGCAGCGCCTCGATGTCGGCGCCGTAGTGCTGCGCGAGCGCCAGCGCCTCGTGGTCCGCGACCAGGCAAGCCCAGAGGATCAGGTTGTTCGCCGCCTTCGCCACCTGCGCGGTGCCGACGCCGCCGGTGTGAACCACATCCGCCGAATAAGCCCGCAGCACCGGCGTAAGACGCGCCACGACGTCGGCGGTTCCGCCGACGAACGACAGCAGCGTGCCCTCGTCGGCGGCTTCGCCTCCGCGGCACACGGTGGAGTCCACGACAAGCAGGCCGCTTGCCTTGGCCTCGTCGGCGAGCCGCTGCACCGTCTTCGGATGAACCGTGCTCAGGATCGCGACGATCGTGCCCGGCCTTGCCGCGCGAAGCGGTCCGTTTTTCGCGAGCAGCTCCTGCACTTCGCGATCGAAGCCGACGCACACCAGGATCGCGTCGCTCTCGACGGCGAGCGCCTCCGGACTGGCGGCCCATTTCGCGCCGAGGCCTTTCACCGCGCCCGCTTTCGCGGGGTTGAGATCGAAAACCTGGGTGGCGAATCCCTTGCGCACCAGGTGCCCGATGATGGGCATGCCCATCCGGCCCGCGCCGATCACGCCGACGTTCATGATTGTCCGATCCGTTTCGTGCGGCGCATGGTTCGGTTGCCTCATCGTTTCTGGGTGATGGTGTCGAGGAGCGCCGGCTGGCCGGCCTTGACGCTCGCGATGGCCCGCTCGAGCGCCGGCGCGATCTCCTCCGGCCGCTCGATCGGCCCTTCCGCGTGCCAGCCCATCGAGCGCGCGAGCGTGGCGAAGTCGGGCGCGGGATCGTCGAGGTCCATGCCGATGTTGGCGCGCTCCACCGGCGTGCCGCGCAGCTTCGCCATGCGGATCTGGTGCTCCCAGTCGTTGTAGTAGGCGCGGTTGTTGTACATCACGACCAGCATCGGGATCTTGTGCTTGGCCGCCACCCAGAGCGCGCCCGCGTCGAACATCAGGTCGCCGTCGGGCTGCATGTCCACCACCAGCCGCCCGGCGTCGCGATGCGCGAGCGCCACGCCGAGCGAGATGCCGAATTGCGTCGCGGTGCCGAGCGACTTGCCGGCGTGGCGATACGGCTTGTCGAAATCCCACAGCTTGCGCGTCCAGTCCTCCAGGGTCCCGGCGGTGAGCACCCAGTCCTCGCCGCGGATCGCCTCCCACACCTCGGCTGCGAGGCGCGGCAGGGTGATCGGGCTCGCGTCCCAGTCCACCTTCGCTTCCGCGGCCCACTTGGCGCGCAGCGCCGCGTGCTTCTTGCCGATGGCCGAGCTGCGCTGCGCGACGCGCTTGCCGAGCGCGCCATTGGCGCGCACGCGCGCCTTGAGGAGCCTGGTGAGCTGCGGGATGGCGACCGTCGTATCGCCGACGATGCGCTGGTCGGCGTAGAGCAGCCGCTGGTAATCCATCGCCCAGGCGGAGATGTTCATGTCGCCGAAGCCGAGCTCGATCCACTTGCAGCCCTTCGGCGCGAGGCTCACCAGCTCGCGCGTGGTGCTGGTCAGCACCGTGGTCGGCCGCTCCCAGTCGCGCACGTCGAGGCACAGCACCACGTCGGCCGAGCGGAACATGTCCTTCGACATCGACAGGTTGAGCGGGTGCGTCCCCGGGAAGTTGAGCCGCTGGTTGAGGTCGTACACCGGCGCGCCGAGCGCCTCGGCGAGCTCCACCAGCGCGTGGAAGCCTTTCGGATCGCGGCCGACGTACTCGGCGAGGATCACCGGGTTCCTCGCCTGCGCAAGCGTGTCGGCGGCCTTCGCCAGGGCGTCGGGGTCCGGCGCGATGGGCGCCGGGACCGCCTGGAACGTCTTCGGCGGGAGGGGCACGTCGTGCTCGAGCTTCTTCTCCTGCAGCCACGCGTCGTAGCACATGTAGATCGGACCGCGCGGCTCGGCCATCATCACCGAGTAGGCGCGCGCGAACGCCTCGGGCACGCCGTCGATGGTGGTGGGCTGGTAGTCCCACTTGGTGTAGTCGCGCACCGCGGCGCCCTGCGACTGCGCCGAATGGATCCAGTCGATCCTGGGCCGGCGCTTGGTCTCGTCCATCGGCCCGGTCGCGCCGATGATGAAGATCGGCGCGCGATCGATGTAGGCGTAGTAGACGGCCATGTTCGCGTGCAGCAGCCCGACCAGGTTGTGCAGGATCGCCACCATCGGCTTGCCGCTCGCCTTGGCGTAGCCGTGCGCGATCTGCACCGCCGTCTCCTCGTGCTGGCAGAGCATCATCACCGGCCGGTCGCCGCCGTAGTTGACGATCGAATCGTGCAGCCCGCGGTAGCTCGCGCCCGGGTTCAGCGCGGCATAAGGCAGCTCGTAGCGGTGCAGCAGGTCGACGATGACGTCCGAGGCCCAGCGCCCCGCGGGCTTGAGGCCGTGTTTTTTGGAAGGCATGGGGTTTTTCTTTTTGGAAGCCATCTTCAGGAGGCCCCCTTCACCGGGTCCGCGCGCACCACGACGCTCTTCTCGGGCTGCACCCAGCCCCAGATCGGCTCGCCGATCGGCGTGCGCAGCGACGGATGGACGCGCGCCTGCAGCACGCGCTCGCCGAACTTGACCTGGAACTCGAGGTTATCGCCGAGGAAGACCTTCTGGTGGACCGTGCCGCGCAGCGCGTTCACCTGGTCGGGCTTTTGCTCCGAGATCTCCAGGTCCTCCAGGCGGATCGAGAGCACGACGCGGTCGCCGACGCGCAGCCGGTCCACCGCGATCGACTGGAGCGGCCCGATCTCGGTCTGCACCACGTAGGCGTTTTCCCCGGGCGCTTCGGCGCTGACGGTGCCTTCGATGAAGTTGGTGGTGCCGACGAAATCGGCCACGAACTTGTTGATCGGCCGGTCGTAGATCTCGCGCGGGGTGCCGATCTGCTGGATGCGGCCTTCGCTCATCACCGCGATCTTGTGCGAGAGCGCGAGCGCCTCGCTCTGGTCGTGCGTCACGTAGACGGTGGTGATGCGCAGCTCCCGCTGCAGCCGCTTCAGCTCGAAGCGCATCGCGTCGCGCAGCTTGGCGTCGAGGTTCGACAGCGGCTCGTCGAGCAGCAGGAGCTTGGGCTCCATCACCAGCGCCCGCGCGAGCGCGAGGCGCTGCTGCTGGCCGCCGGAGAGCTTGGTCGCCTCGCGGTCGCGCAGGTGATCGAGCTGCACGGCCTTGAGCACGCGCATCACTTTCTGGTCGAGCTCGGCGCTCGAATAGCGCCGCTTGCCGACCTCCAGGGGGAACGCCGCGTTGCCGAACACGTTCATGTGCGGCCAGATCGCGTAGGACTGGAACACCATGCCGAAGCCGCGCCGGTTCGGCTGCACGAAGATGCCCTTGCGCGAGGAGTAGTAGACGGTGTCGTCCACGCCGATCTCGCCCGACTTCGGCCGCTCGAGCCCGGCGATCGAGCGCAAGGTCGTCGTCTTGCCGCAGCCGCTGGGCCCGAGCAGCGTGAAGAACTCGCCCGTGGGCACCTCGAAGGAGATGTCCTGCGCGGCCTTGACGGCCTGCCCCAGCTCGTTGGTGTATTCGGTGTATAGCGCGTCGACTTTGAGCACGGCTTGATTTCCCCTGAAATGTCCTAATCCTTGATGCCGAACTTCCTGCCCACGTATTGCGCCAGCATGACCAGGACAAAGAGCAGCAGGATGAACAGCACCCCGAGCGCCGAGAGCTCGACGTACTGCCCGTTCTCCCACAGCTCCCAGATGACGATCGACACCACCTCGCTGCCCGGGCTGTAGAGCAGGATCGAGCTCGACAGCTCGCGGATCGAGACGATCATGATGTAGATCCAGCCCGCGACGAGGCCCGGCTTGAGCAGCGGCAGGATGACGCGGCGGAACGTCGTCCACCACGAGGCCCCGCTCATCGCCGCGGACTCCTCGAGCTCCTTGTGGATCTGCAGCATCGAGGAGGTGTTGTAGCGCATCCCGTAAGGCAGGAACCGCGTCACGTAGGCGATGAACAGAATCCACATCGTGCCGTAGACCCCGATGTCCACGTACAGATAGAAGATCATGATCGACAGGCCGAGGACCAGGCCCGGAAACACCATCGGCAGAGAAGCGATGTTGTCGAGCAGCCAGCGTCCGGGCAGCTTGGTCTTCACCACGATCCAGCAGATGACCGAGGTCACCAGCATGATCAAGGTCGCGCACGTGAACGCGAGCACCAGGCTGTTCCAGACCGAGCGCAGGATGTTGGGATACGTGAAGATGAAGCGGTAGGGGTCGAGGGTCAGGTTCTGCAGCGCCTGCCAGGACGGCACCGTGTAGAACTTCTGCAGCGACGACCAGAGCAGGATCGCGAACGGCGCCGCGACGATGAGCAGGAAATAGACGATGAAGGCGGCGGCCGCGACCCAGCGCCAGGGGCCGAGGTCGATCTGGCGCGGCCGGAAGCCCTTGCCGGTCATGGTCGCGTACTTGGAGCCGCGGCTGGAGAGCCGCGACACGAAGTAGATGCCGACGGTGCAGATCATCAGCAGCGTCACCCCGTAGGCCGAAGCGAGCCCGATCTGGCTTGGATAGCGGTGCACGGCCTGGTAGATCGACGAGGTGAACACCTGGATGCCCACCGGCAGGCCGAGCAGCGCGGGCACCTCGAACGACTCGATCGCCCTCACGAAGAGGATCAGGATGGTGGCGAAAATCGCCGGCCAGGTGAGCTTGAGGGTGACGCGCCAGAGCACCTGGAACACGTTGGCGCCGCTCATCGTCGCCGATTCCTCGAGCGACGGGTCCATCGCGCGGAACGCGGCCGTCATCAGCAGGAACGCCATCGGCGAATAGTGCAGCCCGTCGACCCAGATCATGCCCCACAGGGTGTAGATGTCGAACGGCGCCGTCTCCAGGCCGAACAGGCTCTGCAGCCCGAGGTTGATGACGCCGATCTTCGGGCTGGCGAGCAGGATCCACGCCACGGTGAAGAGGATCCCCGGGATGACCAGCGGGATCAGCGACAGCGCGAAGAACAGCGACTTGAACGGCGTGTTGGTGCGCTCGTTCATCCAGGCGAGGCCGGTTCCGAGGACGAACGCGAACAGCGCCGTGCCGAAGGCGAACTTGAGCGAGCTCCAGAAGAGGCGCAGCGTTTCCATGCTGCCGTAGGCGGTGGTGTAGTTCTCGAAGGTGAACTCCGCCGCCTTGGAGGCCGTGCGCGGCGTGAAGAAGCTCTGCCACAGCAGGAACCCGAGCGGCACCACCGCGACATAGACGGTGATAGCGACGCACAGTCCGATGACGATCCACTGGAAGTCGAAGCGCCGGCGCTCCTTCGCCGGCGCCTCGGCCGCGGCTTCTACGGGAAAGGTGCCGGCGCGCTCAGTCATGGCGATGATGGTGACGGTGGCCGTGCGAGTGGCCGTGATCGTGAGAATGGCCGTGGTGGTGAGAATGGCCGTGGTCGTGATCGTGATCGTGTTCGCGCTCGTCGCGGCCCTGCGGGGTGCGCGGATCCTGGCTGAACACCAGCGACTTGATCGTCACCGGCACCGTGAACGACGGCATGCGCACCCTCCCGAGGTCGATGTAGTCGAAGTCCCAGAGCGCCACGCCGTCGATCACCAGCACTTCCGAGCGCACGTCCCACTCCTGCCTGAACAGCGCGCCGAGCGTCTGCGCGATGTCGCCGTCGAGGATGATGAACAGGGGCTTCCCGGCGGCGAGGGTGCGCGGCAGCGCGTCGAGGATGCCGCGCCCGAAAGCCGACAGGCGCTCGAACGACGGCGCGCCGCGCCAGCGGAACGCGAGGGCCACCTCGGAATCGCCTTCGACCAGGTCGAAGGCGCGGAAATGCCGGGTAATCGCCGCGGCAAGCGCGCGCGAGTCGATGCGCTCGCCGAGCGCGAGCTGCGGCTGCAGCACCTGCAGGTTCTTGCGCGGCAGCAGCTCCCCCGGATTGGAAACGTAGACCGTATTGCCCGAGAGCTGGACGCTGTACTCGGACGCGCCGAGCGCCGTCGCGCGGATGCATTCGCCGGCCGGCAGCAGCGGCCAGGGCAGCGCCCCGCGCTCAAGACGCTCGCGCAGCGCCTGCCCCAGCCGGCGGCCGAGGTCGCCGAAGTCGCGTGCTTCGCGCCCGTACACGTATTCGCCGACGCCGCCGGAGAACATGACGCCTTGCACGCCCTGCAGCACGCCCAGCTTTTCGGTGAGCCACAGGCCGCGCACCGCTTCGGGCGGCGCCTCGCGCGTGAGCGCGGCGACGAGCGCATCGGCCATCCAGTCGACGACGCGGTCGATCTCGGCGCCGCTCACGGCCCGGCCGAGCGACCAGTCGCAGCCGGCTTGCGCCGCGAGGTGCCGGCCGGCGGGGTCGAGGCGCGTGAGGCGCCCATCGGCGCCGATCACCGCCAGCCGGCCGCCGATGTGGATCGCCGCGGTGTGCACGACCTTGCCGCCCTCGACCAGCGCGAGCTTGGTGGTGCCGCCGCCGATGTCGATGTTGAGCAGCGGTCTTGCGAGGTCATGGGACGCCTTCGCGGCCCCCGAGCCGTAGGCCGCGAGCATCGCTTCCATATGGTGGCCGGCGGTGGCGCAGACGAACTCGCCGCCGATGTCGGCCATCACGTCGGCGATCGCCTTCGCGTTCTCGCGCCGCAGCGCCTCGCCGGTGAGGATCACGGCGCCGGTGTCGATGTTGTCAGGATGCAGGCCCGCGGCCTGGTACGCCTGGTCGACGATGCGCCCGATCGCCTGGTCGTCGATGCGCTCCTCGCTCGAGTAAGGCGTCAGCGCCACCGGCGACTGGTACAGCGTGTCGCGGGCGACCACGTAATAGCGGCTGCTCAGATCCTCCGGACGGCGCGCCATGTGCACCCGCGAGAAGATCACCTGCGTGCCGGAGGAGCCGATGTCGATGCCCACGCTTACCAGCGTGAGGTTGTCCTGCTGCCAAAGCGCGCTGCCGGTCGGATCCGGATCCGGGCCGAAGTCGTCGTGATCGTGATCGTGGTCGTGGTCCGACGCCTCGTCGTGCTCGTGCAACGCGTCCAAGCCCCCGAGATGATCCTCGAGGCGGTGTGGTTTTTGGGCGCTCATTCGGCGGCGCCCCTCATTCGGACCGGCGCGCGCCGAGCGGCGGCAGATAGCCAAGGCGCCGCGAGATGGTGTCGGCGGCGTTTATCACCGGCGGCACGCACCCCTGCATCAGCTTCTTGCTCATGCGCTGGACCGGCGCGGCCATGCCGATCGCGGCGACCACCGCGCCGCTGTGGTTGCGGATGGGCGCGGCCACGCCGCGCAGGCCGATCTCGCTCTCCTCGTCGTCGATCGCGTAGCCGCGCGAGCGGACCGCGGCGAGCTCCGTTCGCAGCGCCTCGCCGGAGGTGATGCTGCCCGGCGTATAGCCTTTGAGCCCGGCCGCGATCAGCTGGTTCACGACCTCGGGCGCCTGGTAGGCGAGCAGCGCCTTGCCGGCGCTCGTGCAGTGCGCCGGCGCGCGCGAGCCGACGCTCGAGGACATGCGCACCGCCTTGCTGCTCTCCATCTTGTTGATGTAGAGCACGCTCATGTGATCGAGCACCGCGAGCTGCACGGATTCGCCGGTGGCTTCCATGAGCGCGCGCAGCTGCGGCCGCGCCTCGTTGGCGATGTCCATCTTGCGCCGCACCAGCGCGCCGAGCTCGAAGAGGGCGAGCCCGGGGCGGTAGCGGCCGGAATCGCGATTCTGCTCGAGGATGTCGTACTGGACCAGGGTGGCCGCGAGGCGGTGCACCGTGCTCTTCGCGAGCCCCAGGCGCAGCGCGAGCGCGCTGATGCCGAGCTCGAACTCGTCCTCCGAGAACGCCTTGGTGAGCAGGATGGCGTTCGCCACGGACGACAGGCGCGCCTTGCGCGGGCGCGGTTTCTTGGGGCGCTCGATGGACAAGGCGGGATCCCTCACGTGGAACGCAGGTTCATTCGCTGCCCCAGCAGGTAGGCCGCCGCCACGCTCGTGAGGACCGCGATGCCGAGGGCGAGGCCCCAGGACTCGAGCGGCTCGGTTCGAGAAACGTAGCGCCAGGCGCCGGCGGCGGCGATGGCGAGCGCTACCACGCCGATCGCGACTCCCATCACGCGGGAGGCGGCCGCCTGCTGCGCGCCGGAGCGCTCCAGCATGCGGCTTACCCAGAATCCGTTCAGCGCGTCGGTCGCCATCATTCCGGCGGTGAACACGAGGCCGAGCGACGCGGCGAAGAGCCATCCCGCGATATTGGAGCCGGTGATGGAGAACAGCACCGCCTGGCTGATGGTGTCGAAGGACAGCGCGAACGCCGCGCCCACGGCGGCGACCAGCACCGGGTGCTCGGCGCGGACGAAGCGCGCGAAAAGACGGCCGCGCAAGCCGAGCGGACGGACCGGTGCGCCGCGCGGCGTGCTGACGACCGACGCGAGGTTGGCGACACCGAGCAGCGCGAGGAACGCGATCGAGATCCATGCTCCGGCGTCCTCGAGCCACGCCGGCGCGCGCCATTCGGAGGCGACCGTGGCCACCGCCACCGCGATCGCGGTGACGACGAGGCCGTGGCCGGCGGAGAACAGCAGCCCCGACCAGCGCGACAGACGCGGCCGGTTCGCGGCGTTGAAGCGCGTCAGGCCGTCGATCGCGGCGAGGTGGTCCGGATCCAGGCCGTGCTTCAGCCCGAGGAGGAACACCACCGCGATCAGGGACAGCCAGTGGGAAGGCAGGGCTTCCATCTTTATTTCTTCATGAAAAAGTCATCCCAGAGCTTTTCCCACTTCGCCGACTCCTCCAGCACCGTAGAGGGCTCCACCAAGGTGAACGGAAAGTTGTTGAGCGCGCTTTTCACCCGGGTGCTCGCCGGCACGCGGCCCATGGACTCGAAGAGCTGCTGGCCCTCGCGCGAAAGCACGAAGTCCATGAACAGCACCGCCGCGTGCGGATGCGGCGCCATCGCCGCCGCGCCGATGCCCTGCGCGCGCGCGACGACCGGCCGGACCGGGACCCAGTCGATGGGCGCGCCCTTGCGCTTCAGCGATTCGGCGTTGGCGTTGTAGACGGTGAGCCCGACCGGGACCTCGCCGGCGGCGATCAGCTCGGCGAGCAGCACGTGGCCCTTGCGCACGTCGGGCTTGAGCTCGGCGAGCCGGCGGAAGTACGCCATGCCCTTGTCCGCGCCCCAGGTCTTGATGAGGGTCGCCATCCACTCGCTGTCGGTCGCCTCGATGCCGATGCGCCCCTGCCATCTCGGATGCGCGAAGCCCTCGTACGAGTCGGGCAGCTCGCCGCGGTGCACTTTCTGCGTGTTGAAAGCGACGACGAAGAAATTCAGCCGGTCGGGCAGCCACTGCCGGTGCGGCGGGATCGCGTTGCGCGGCAGGTCGGCGCTGTACGGCGTGTAGACCTCGGCGAGCAGCTTCTCGCGCGCCAGCATCTCCATCTCCGGCCCGTTCGTCTCCACGACGTCGACCGTGTACCGCCGCGCGCTCGCCTCGGAGATGCTGCGCTGCACCACCTTGTCCGAGAGGGCTCGCCACAGATCAACCTTGATGCCGTACTTTTTCTCGAAGGCCGCGGCGAGGGGTTTCGACTCGGTCGGTGCGAGCGAGGTGTACACGACGACCGTTCCTTCCTTGCGCGCGCGCTCGACGAGACGGGCCTCGCGATCGGAGCCGCGATAGGCGAAAACCTCGCGGTTCCCGGCCGCGGACTGCGCGTGCGCCGGCGCGATCGCGGCGAGCAAACCCGCCGCCACGACCAGCGTCGCCAGACTCCGTCCTCCTCCGAGCCTCCTCATCGTCGAATTGTATGCTGAAAGGCGAGATTCATGGAACGCGGTTCCTCATAACAGAACGCCGCCGCGGCGCCGCGGCCCTGCGCCGTATACTGCGCCCCCAGCCTTACGGGAGATGACAGGCCGATGACGACCCGCACCACGACCAGCACCACGCACTACCACGTGCAGAAGAAGCGGCGCGCCGCGTTCATCGAGGAATGGCGCAACTACCGGCAGAGCGTGATTCGCAAGGAAGACGTGATGCTGCAGCGCACCGCGCGCGGCCTGCGCAGCGGCGTGTACATGGGCTGGGACGGCGATCGCCCGACGCGCTGCCTGGACGCGCTCGTGCACGAGGTCGACCCCGGAACCGTAAGCACGGTCCACCGGCACTCGTGGGACGCGATTCTCTTCATGGTGGAAGGCAGCGGCTGGACCGAGGTCGACGGCGTGCGCTACGACTGGAAAGCCTGGGACGCGATCCACATACCGGCATGGAGCTGGCACCGGCACGGCAACGACGGCGACAAGCCCGGCCGCTTCATGAGCTACTCGTCGGAGCCGACGCTCTGGACGCTCGGCATGAGCCTCATCGAGGACGCCGGCAACGAGAAATTCTCCAAGCTGCCGCCCCGGCCCGCGTACTCGCAAGGAATGCAGGGGGACGATCCCTATGCGCGCCGCCTGCGCCGCGTCGCGGCGGAAGCGAAGAAACGCCGCAGCGGCCGCATCCACACGCCGTACGACGAGCAGGAGATCCTCGCCACGCCCCGCGGCACGCGCACCAAGTTCCTCAACGACCGCGCCATCGGCAACGAGGCCTCGGGCCTCACCCAGGTCATGATCCAGTTCGCGCCGGGCAAGACGCAGTCCCTGCACCGCCATCCGGGCGAGGCCTGGCTCTACGTGGTCGAGGGCCGCGGCCACAGCTTCATGGGCACCGCGCCCGACAAGGGCGAGCACCACCCGTGGAAGAAGGGCGATCTCATCGTCGTCGACCACTTCCTGTGGCACCAGCATTTCAACGACGACCCGAAGAACCAGTGCCGCCTGGTGCGCATCCACATGTTCGACTCGATCCTCGAGACGATGCGCGCGCTGATGGACCCGATGGTGCTGTTCGAGGAGGCGGAGGACACCCTCATCTCCATGCAGGAGCTCTCGCAGATCCAGTGGCCCGACGACCGGCGCCCCGGCGAGTGATGGACCGCGCCTCGGCATGATGGAACGCGTGCGTTCCGGCGCCCTGCCCCACGGCGTGCTGTCGATGCACGTCCTGCCGGCGGAGCACCACGACCGCGACTGGGACGCGATCGTGGCGCCGCGCGAAGTGAAGGAGCGCCTTCTCGGGCAGGCGCTGCTCACGCTGCGGCACGGCCGCAAGCTCGCGATGCTCGCCGGCCTGCCGCACGGCCTCATCGTCCTCGCGGGGCCGCCCGGAACCGGCAAGACGACGATGGCGCGCGGCCTCGCGCAGGTCGCGGCGCTCGCGCTCGCGCGCGAGGGCGCGACGACGCTGGTGGAGATCAACCCGCACGCGTTTCCGAGCGACATGCTCGGCGAGAGCCAGCGCAACGTGACGCGCCTGCTCGCCGACACCATTCCCGAGATCGCCGCGCGGCGGCCGTTCACCGTGGTGCTCATCGACGAGGTGGAGAGCTTCGCGGTGCGCCGCTCGAGCGCCTCCTTCGAGGCGAACCCGGTGGACGTGCACCGCGCGACCGACGCGCTGCTGCTCGGCATCGACGAGATCGCGAAGAGCCTGCCCTCGGTGCTTTTCGTCACCACGACCAACTTCATGGACGCGGTCGACGAGGCGTTCCTGTCGCGCGCCGATCTGGTGATGCGCTTCTCCCTGCCCGATGTCGAGACGATCGCGAAGATCCTGGAAAGCGCCCTGGGCGAGCTTGCGGTACAGTGGCCCGCCCTGCTTCCCCTCACAAAGGATCCCGGAAAAACCATGGAGCTCGCGCGGCTTTGCGAAGGCTGGGACGGCCGGCGCATCCGCAAGCTGATCCTCGCGGCGCTCGCGCAACGGCTCGAGGTGGCGCGCGATCCCGCCGGGCTCGCCTGGGAGGATTTGTTCGCCGCTGCGCGCAAGAAAGGCGGCGTCGAATGGGCGGGCGCGCCGGCGCTCGGCGCGCGCGAGATGTTTCCGGACGTTCCGAAGAACCTGATGCACGACCACGACCATGGCCACGGGCCGCACAAACACACCCACACTCACCAACACGACGATGACGACTCTTCGCACTCCTAGCTTTTTCACCGCGGTTTTCCTCTGCGCGCTCGGCTTCGCGCCGCAGGCCGGCGCCCAGGACTTTCCCTCCAAGCCGGTCCGCGTGATCGTGCCGTACCCGGCCGGCGGCGGCGCCGACATCCTCGCCCGCCTCGTCGGCCTGCAGCTCGGGGCGCGGATCAAGCAGCCCGTCGTCGTCGAGAACCGCGGCGGCGCGAGCAACACCATCGGCATGCAGGCGGTCGCAAGCGCGCCGAAGGACGGCTACACGCTCGGCCTCGCTACGCCGGTGTTCGTGATGACGCCTTCGCTGATGAAGAGCCATCCCTACGACCCGCTCAAGGACCTCGCGCCCGTGGGCATGATCGGCAACACGCCGATGGTGCTGGTCGTGCACCCGAGCGTGCCGGCGAAGAGCACGAAGGAATTCATCGCCCTCGCCAAGGCGAAGCCCGGCTCGCTCAACTTCGCCTCGCTAGGCTCCGCCACCACGCAGGGCCTCGCCGCCATCATGTTCAACTTCATGACCGGCATCGAGGCGGTGGAGGTGCCGTACAAGGGCAGCGCGCCGGGCGTCACCGATCTGCTCGGCGGCAACGTGCAGTTCATGTTCAACGCCCTGCCCTCGATGCTGCAGCACGTGCACTCGGGCAAGCTGCGCGCGCTCGGCACCACCGGCGCGAAGCGCGCACCCTCGCTTCCCGACATGCCGACGATCGCGGAGACCGTGCCGGGCTACGAGGTCGTCACCTGGTACTCCTTCGTGACGGCCGCGGGCACGCCGCAGGCGGCGATCGATCGCCTGAGCAAGGAGATCGCCGCGATCGTCGACACGCCCGCGATGCAGGAGAAGCTGCGCGAGCAGGGCCTCGAGCCCGACTCGATGACCCCCGACGAGCTCGGCAAGCTCTTCAAGAGCGAGACCGCCAAGTGGGCGAAAGTCATCAAGGACGCGAAGATCAAGCCCGAATAGGGTTGTTCTTCTAAATGGAGCTGTTTCTCTAAGCGCGCAAGGCTGTGAGAACCGCCTCGGGCGTAAGCGGCACGCGCCGCAGGCGCACGCCGAGCGCGTCGTGCAGCGCGTTCGCGATCGCGGCGGCAACCGGGCGAGTCGCGGGCTCGCCGGCGCCGCGCGAGCGGGCCTCGGGGCGGTTGCCGAGGATCACGATGTCGATGGCGTCGGGAACTTCCAGCATGTCGACGATCGGGTAGGTGATCCAGTCGTTCGAGAGCACGCGCGTCGTATCGAAGCGCACCGCTTCGTGCATCGCGCGGCTCATGCCTTGGATGAGGTTCGCCTCGATGGTGCCCTGCAGGCTGCGCGGGTTCACGACGAAGCCGCAATCGTGCGCGCAGGTGAAGCGCCGCACGCGGTAGCGGCCGGTCTCGCGGTCCACCTCGACGTCGGCCACGATAGCGACTGTCGCGTTGTTGCGCGGCGCATAAGCAAGGCCCTGGCCGAGCGCGATGCGTCCGTTCTTAGGCGCGCGCGGCGCGGTGCGCCGTTGCCATCCGGCCTTCTCGGCCGCCGCCTGCACGACCGCCTTGTCGCGCGCGTCGGTGAGATGGCGCAGGCGGAACTCGACCGGATCGGCGCCGGCCGCGTACGCCACTTCGTCGACGAAGGATTCCGAGGCGAAGCAGGTCGCCATGCCGTCCGGGTCGCGCAGGTGCGCGGTGCGCAGCCCGGTGGGCATCGAGCGGTCCCAGTCGATCGTGTGGCTTACCTTGCGCACGCTGGCGAAACCGTACGACTCCGCGGAGAACTGCGGCCAGTCGGTGCTCTTCGCCTTGTGGCCGCCGACGAGCTGTCCCGCGAGCGTATCGCCGGCGAGCTCGGTGCCGTTGTTGCGCACGCGCCCGGAGAAGCCGCAGGCCTCGTAGTCCCAGGCGAGCACCTCCTGCGGGCTCATGCCGGCGCGCATCCGGACCGAGACCGGCGGTCCCTTGGGATCCCAGCCGGTGCCCTCGCCGCGCGTGTACTGCAGGCGGACCGGACGCCCGGTCGCCTGCGCGAGCAGCGCGCAGTCGGCCGCGCAATCGTCGGCGTCGTTCATGCCGTAGGAGCCCGGCCCCGGCAGCCAGATGACGCGGACCTTCTCCGCGGGCAGCTTCAGCAGCTGCGCCGCGGCGGCGCGCATGGGATAGGGTTTCTGCCCGCCGAACCAGATCACCGCCCCGCCTTCGCGCACGTCGGCGAGCGCGCAGGCGGGCGCCATCGACGCGTGCGACTGGAACGGATATTCGTAGCGCTGCTCGATCACGCGCTCCGCGCGCGCGAGCGCCGCATCCACGTCGCCCCTGACCGATTCGGTCTTGCTCGCCTTGGGCCTCTCGGTGCGCAGCCAGCGGTAGAGCTCGTCGTAGCTTCCCCAGAACATCGGCGCCGGCCTGGACCATTCGACCTTCAGGGCGCCCGCGGCGGCGATCGCCTGCTCCTCGCGCTCGCACACCACGCCGAGAAAATCGCCGCGGCGCACCACCTTCACCAGACCCGGGAGCTTGGCGTTCTCGTCGACGCGCAGCAGCTTCGCGCCCGCTTCCGGCGGACGGATCACGCGGCCGTGCAGCATGCCCGGCACGCGCAGGTCGCCGACGTAGCGGTACTCGCCGCGCACCTTCGGCGGGATGTCGAGGCGCGGCACGGGCTGACCCGCGACCCGGTATTCCTTCGGATCCTTGGTGCGGGGCTTTTCGCCCACCGTCACGCCGAACTGGCGCCCGCCGATGAGCTCGCCGTACGACACGCGCTTCGACGGATCCGCGGCGGCGAACACGACACCGTCGCGCACGCGCAACTCCTGCGCGGGCAGCTTCAGCCGATCCGCCGCGAGCGCGAGCAGCGCCGCGCGGCCTTCGGCGCCGGCCCGCCGCAACGCGGCGCCGCCATCGCTAATTCCGTTCGAGGAGCCGGTGCCGCGCTGATCGACGGTGGTCGCGGTGTCGCCCATCAGGATGGTCACGCGCTCGAGCGGCACGTCGAGCTCCTCGGCGACGATCTGCGCGAACGCCGTGCCGATGCCCATCCCCGCCTCGATCTTGCCGACCGACGCCGTGACGCTGCCGTCGGCGCCGATGCGCAGCCACGAGTCGAGCGCGGCCGGGTCGACCTTCGCCGGCCACACGCCGCCGGCCGCGGGAAGAGGCGGCGCGGAAGGGACCGCTCTGGTCGCGCAGCCGGGCGCCGCGAACGAAACGACCATCGCGCCGCCGGCCTTCAGGAAATCGCGGCGCGAGACACCGTGCGTAAGGCCCTGCTGGGTGACGATGAGGTCCATCGTGCCTCCTACGCTTTCGCCGGCGCGCGGCCGGCCGCCATGCGGCTCGCGGCGAGCTTCACCGCGCGCAGGATGCTCATATGGGTGCCGCAGCGGCACTTGAGCCCCGAAAGGCCGCGGCGGATCTCCTCTTCGGTCGCGTTCGGGTTGGCCTCGAGCAGCGCCGCCGCGGTCATGATCCAGCCGTTGATGCAGTAGCCGCACTGCGCGGCCTGCTCGTCAATGAAGGCCTGCTGGACTGCATGCAAAGCGCCTTTCGGGGCAAGGCCTTCAAGTGTGGTCACCTTCGCGCCGCGGGCGGACCCCACGGGCGTCGCGCAGGAGCGGATCGCGGTGCCGTCGAGATGGACCGTGCAGGCGCCGCACTGCGCAAGGCCGCAGCCGAACCGCGGCGCCGAAAGGTTCAGGTCGTTGCGCAAGACATAGAGCAGCGGCGTTTCGGGCTCGGCGCGCACCCGCTCGCGCCGTCCGTTGAGCGTGAATTCGATCGTTTCGGCCATGGCGCCCTCCTCCTCCCCCCGGTTTTACCAGAGCTTCTCGCCGCGTTGAAGCTTCTGCTGCATTTCGAGCTGGAATTGCATCGGCCCGAAGCCGAAGCGCTCCCCGCCGATCTCATAGAAGAAAGGGCTGCCGCTTCGCTCGCTGAAGGCGCGCATCCAGTCGAGCAGCGCTTCGTCGGGGTCGCGGCCCGCGGAGCGCAGGATGTACGCCGCCTGGCCGCGCCAGCGGATCGGCGCGATCAGGACGCCGAGCTGATCGGGCCGGAAGTCGTCGGGAAACGGACTGTCGCGCTGCAGCCAGCCGCAGATGAAGGTGCGGCAGGGACTCTCGGGGCGGGTTTCGTAAATCGTGCAGCAGTGCTCGCCGCGGAAGAAACACGGCTGGCCTTCTTTCATCTCGTGGCCGCGGATGGTGCCGGCCATCCAGCCGTCGCAGCACGCCGTGCAGGTTCCGCAGCTTCGCCGGGACGCCGCGGCGGCGCCCTTTCGCGCGCCCCGGGCGGCGGTTTCGACCGGCTGCAGCGCGATCACGCTGCCGCAGCACTTCTTGTATTTCTTGCCGCTGCCGCAGGGACAGGGATCGTTTCGCGGAACGCTCACGGGCCCCTAGACGGCGTAGCCTTTCTCTTTCAGCGCCTTGTCGACCCAGGCGCGGTCCACCGTGCCCTCCAGGATCTGCTTCATCGCCGCGGTCTCCTTCGCGAGGATGGATTTCGCCGAGGCGAGGATCGCCTCCGCCTGCGCGAGCGGGATCGCGACGAGGCCGTCGGCGTCCCCGACGATGATGTCGCCGGGGCTGATGGCGAGGCCGCCGATCACGATGGGCACGTTGATCTCGCCGGGGCCGTTCTTGTACGGGCCGCGGTGCGTGACGCCGGCGGCGAACACGGGATAGGTGCCGGCGCCGATCTCGGCCGAGTCGCGGATCGCGCCCCAGATCACCATCCCGGCGACCCCGCGCTGGCGCGCGCGCGACATCATCAGCTCGCCGATGATCGCGTTGTCGAGAAAGCCCCCGGCATCGACCACGATCACGTCGCCGCGCCTCGCGGTGTCGATCGCCTTGTGCACGAGCAGGTTGTCGCCGGCGGCGGTCTTCACCGTGTACGCCGGACCGCAGAGCTTGCCTTCCTTGTGCATGGGGCGCAGCTGCGGCCCCGCCGCGTAGAGGCGCTCCATGCTGTCGGAAAGATGCGGCGTAACCATCTGCGCGAGCTCGGCGACGAGCTTCGCGTCGGGACGCTTCGGGATCTCGAGAATGCGCATCGAGGCGCTCATCGGGCTTCCTTCCTTTTCTTGAGTAGCGAATCGAGCCTGGGATACACGCGCCGGGCGTTGCCTTCGAAGATCTTCTTCCTGTCGGAATCGGAGATCCCGAGCTTGTCGATGTAGCGCTTGGTGTCGTCGAAGTTGTGGCCGGTCTCCGGATCGACGCCCTTCACCGCGCCGAGCAGCTCGGAGGCGAAGAGGATGTTGTCGACCGGGATCACCTTCGCCATCAGCTCGATCCCGGGATAGTGGTAGACGCAGGTGTCGAAGAAGACGTTCTTCAGCAGGTGCTCGGCGAGCAGCGGCTTCTTCATCTCCTGCGCGAGGCCCCGGTATCGGCCCCAGTGGAACGGCACCGCGCCGCCGCCGTGCGGGATGACGAACTTGAGCGCCGGGAAATCCTTGAAGAGGTTGCCCTGGAGAAGCTGCATGAAGGCGGTGGTGTCGCCGTTGATGTAATGCGCGCCCGTGTAATGGAAGCACGGGTTGCACGACGAGGTGACGTGGATCATCGCCGGCATCTCGAGCTCGCACAGCTTCTCGTAGACCGGGTACCACCATTTGTCGGTGAGCGGCGGATCGGTCCAGTAGCCGCCGGCCGGATCGGGGTTCAGGTTCACGCCGACGAAGCCGAGCTTTCCCAGGCGCTCGAGCTCGGGGAGGCAGCTCTTCGGCGAAACGCCGGGGTGTTGCGGCAGCTGGCCCACCGGCGCGAAGTTGTCCGGCAGCAGCGTGCAGATGCGGTGGATGAGGTCGTTCGACATCCGCGTCCATTCGACGCCCGTCGCCTCGGTGCCGACGTGGTGCGCCATGCCGGCCGCGCGCGGCGAGAAGATCGTCATGTCGCTGCCGCGTTCCTTCTGCAGCTTGAGCTGCGGCTCGACGCTTTTCAGGAGCTGCTCGTCGGTGATGCCCAGATCCGTGGTCGCGGGCTTGCGCATCGGGTCGGCGAGCCCGGCGAGCTGCTTGTCGCGGAATGTGAGGAGCGCCTGCGGCTCAGTGGTGTAATGGCCGTGGATGTCGATGATCATCGGATGGAATAGCGGGCTGGAAGCGCGCCGAATTATCGCCTAGCCGCAGTTGCCGTTTCCTTGTCGCTCGCATTAGATTCGCTCATGCCCGAGCCAAAACAATAAATATTGTTGCGATGCAGCACCGGCTTGGGGATGCTGTCAAACTTGGGGATTGGGAGGTTCTGTACGAATGCTTTCACGATGGTTTAAGTTCGCGAAACGTCTCGCTTTTCGGCCCGTTCGCCGCGCCGCGCCGAAGCGCGTCGGACGGTTCGTGCGGGCCGCGTACACCAATCGCGCAGGCACGCGCACCTATAAAACTTACATTCCGGCGCTGGACGAAGGGAAGCGTCGGCCGCTCGTGGTAATGCTCCACGGCTGCAAGCAGCACCCGGACGACTTCGCGGCGGGAACGCGTATGAACGAGCTCGCCGACGAGCTCGGCTTCATCGTCGCTTATCCCGAGCAGGCGATCGGCGCCAACCTTTCCAGATGCTGGAACTGGTTCAAGGCCTCCAACCAGGAGCGCGATCACGGCGAGCCCTCGCTCATCGCCGGGATCACGCGCGAAGTCATCGCGCGCTACAACGTGGATTCGAAACGGGTTTACGTCGCCGGGCTTTCGGCCGGCGGCGCGATGGCGGCCATCATGGGGCATGCCTATCCCGACCTGTATGCGGCGGTCGGCATCCATTCCGGGCTTCCCTACGCGTCCGCGCGCGACCTTCCCTCAGCGCTCGCCGCCATGCGGGGACTCAACGCCACGCTGGATCCGCGCTACCACGCGTCGGCGTTCCACACAATTCCGACCATCGTGTTCCATGGCGATCTCGACACGACAGTGCACGCGAGAAACGGCGAGCGCGTGATCG
>CAYOVM010000038.1:19471-20649 GCA_964407355.1 uncultured Enterobacteriaceae bacterium | reverse complement strand
AGGGCCGGCTTAGCTCAGTTGGTAGAGCAGCGGTTTTGTAAACCGAAGGTCGGCGGTTCGATCCCGTCAGCCGGCACCAGAGCGCCGCGTCACTTTTTCTGCGCCGTGACCTCGCCCGGGCGGTTCTTCGCCTGCAGGGTCCGGATCAGGCCCTCGACGCCGTCCTCGCGCAGCACCTTCGAGAACTCGGTGCGGTAGTTCGCGACCAGGCTGACCCCGCCCACCGCGACGTCGTAGACCTTCCAGCCGGCCGGTGTTTTTTCCATGCTGTAGTCGATCGCCACCGGCTGCGCGCCGGGTTGCAGCACGCGCACGTTGACCATCACGTCTTTGTCGGTGGGCTTCGCGCGCAGGGGCCGGAACTCCAGCTTCTGATCGCCGTAGGCGGAAAGCGCGCTGGCATAAGTGCGCACCAGCAGCGTCTTGAATTCCTGGCTGAGCCGCTCCCTCTGGTCGGGGGTCGCGCTCTTCCAGCTCTGGCCTGTCGCGAGCATCGTCATCGCCGTGAAATTGAAGTGCGGCAGCACTTTGGTGTCGATGAGCTGCATCAGCTTCTCGCGGCTGTGCGCCCGCATCTCCCGGTCCTTGGCAAGCAGGTCCACCACCTCGAGGGTGACGGTCTTCACCAGGACATCGGGCGCCGCGTCCTGCGCGTGCGCGACGCCGATCAGCAGGCCGCCGGCCCCGAGGGCGGCGGCGAGCAGGCGCACGATCGCTTTTGCGGTTCGCATGCGGATAGTGGGCCACGAAGCCGCGCCGATTGAAAGGAGCCGGAGCCCCGTCGAACGTTATTTGACGAAGGAACGCGGGGCCGAACGTTATTTGACATTTGCCGCCCTGGAAAACAAAAAGCCCGCCGGGTTTTACCCTCGGCGGGCTTTGTTGCGAGGCTGCTCCTCAGAGCGGCTTGATGTTCGCCGCTTGCAGGCCTTTGGGGCCGCGCTTCACTTCGAACTCGACCTTCTGGCCTTCTTTGAGCGTCTTGAAGCCGCTCATCTGGATCGCGGTGTGATGCGCGAACAGATCTTCGCCGCCCTCGGTCGGGGTGATGAAGCCGAAGCCCTTCGAGTCGTTGAACCACTTGACGGTACCGGTTGCCATGTTCAATTGCTTCCTATGCTGAATGCCGCGACGATTCCGGGCGCGACCAAACCGGGCATGACGATCAAGGAAGTGAA
>CAYOVM010000038.1:18142-19371 GCA_964407355.1 uncultured Enterobacteriaceae bacterium | reverse complement strand
TCGAGACGCGCGAGTGGCTGGAGGCGTTCGACGCGCTGGTCGCGGCGGAAGGCCGCGAGCGCGCGACCTTCATCCTTCGCAAGCTGCTGGAGCACGCCCGGGCGCGCCGCGTGCCGATGCCGCCGGTCCTGAACACTCCCTACAAGAACTCGGTGTCGCTCGCCGAGCAGGCGCAGTTCCCCGGCAACCTCGAGCTCGAGAGCCGGATCGCGTCGATCGTGCGCTGGAACGCGCTCGCCATGGTGGTGCGCGCGAACCGGGCGCATCCGGAGCTCGGCGGACATATAGCGAGCTACGCGTCCGCCGCGGATCTGTTCGAGGTCGGCTTCAACCATTTCTTCCGCGGCGGCCCCGAGGGCGATCTCGTGTACTTCCAGCCGCACTCCGCGCCCGGGATCTATTCGCGCGCCTTCCTCGAGGGGCGGCTGTCCGAGGAGAATCTGTCGAACTACCGGCAGGAGACCGGCGGCAAGGGCCTGTGCTCCTACTGCCACCCTTATCTGATGCCGCAGTTCTGGCAGTTCCCCACCGGCTCGATGGGCCTCGGGCCGATCAACGCGATCTACCAGGCGCATTTCATGCGCTATCTGGAGAACCGCCAGATCAGGAGAAAAGCCCCCGAGACTCCGGAGCGAGAGTCCGCTCGAGAGCGAAAAGTCTGGTGCTTCGTCGGCGACGGCGAGATGGACGAGCCGGAGTCGCTCGCCGGGCTTTCCCTCGCGACGCGCGAAGGCCTCGACAACCTCATCTTCGTCGTCAACTGCAACCTGCAGCGGCTCGACGGGCCGGTGCGCGGCAACGGCTCGGTGGTGCAGGAGCTCGAGGGCCTGTTCGCCGGCGCGGGCTGGAACGTCATCAAGCTGCTGTGGGGCGCGGACTGGGACGCGCTGTTCGCCCGCGACGACGACGGCGTGCTGCTAAAGCGCCTGCACGAGACCGTGGACGGGGAGTTCCAGACCTACGCCGCCACCGACGGCCGCTTCAACCGCGAGCATTTCTTCAACAAGTACCCGGAGCTGAAAGCGCTGATCGCGCAAATGAGCGACGCCGACATCGACCGCCTGCGCCGCGGCGGGCACGACCCGGTGAAGATTTACGCCGCGTACCAGGCGGCGTCGCAGCACAAGGGCCGGCCCAGCGTCATCCTGGCGCAGACCAAGAAAGGCTACGGCATGGGCAGCTGGGGCCAGGGCAAGATGGGCACCCACCAGCAGAAGAAGCTCGACGAC
>CAYOVM010000038.1:14735-18042 GCA_964407355.1 uncultured Enterobacteriaceae bacterium | reverse complement strand
GGGCAGCTGGGGCCAGGGCAAGATGGGCACCCACCAGCAGAAGAAGCTCGACGACGCGGCGCTGCGCGAATTCCGCGACCGCTTCTCCGTGCCTCTTTCCGACGACGACGTGGCGCAACTGCGCTTCTTGCATCCCGGTCCCGACAGCGCGGAAATCAAATATCTCGAGGCCCGTCGCAAGCAACTCGGCGGTTATCTGCCGATTCGTAGAACTGCTTCGCAGCCACTCCGCACGCCGCCCCTGGACGCGTTCTCCAAGATTCTGGAGGGAACCGTGCGTGAGCAATCGACAACGATGATCTTTGTGCAGTTGCTTGCGCAACTCCTAAAAGACGAAACGCTCGGGGCGCGCGTGGTTCCCATCGTCGCCGACGAAGCACGTACGTTCGGCATGCAGACGCTTTTCAGGCAGGTCGGGATCTACTCGGCGGTCGGGCAGCTCTATGAGCCCGAGGACCACGATGAGCTGCTGTATTACCGTGAAGCGAAAGACGGGCAGATCCTGGAGGAAGGCATTACGGAGGCCGGAGCGCTCTCGTCCTGGCTCGCCGCCGCCACGGCGTATTCGGCCCACGGCACGCCGATGCTGCCCTTCTATGTCTACTACTCGATCTTCGGCTTCCAGCGCGTCGGCGATCTCATCTGGGCGGCGGCCGACTCGCGCGCCCGCGGCTTTCTCATCGGCGGCACCGCCGGACGCACCACGCTCGCCGGCGAAGGGCTGCAGCACCAGGACGGCTCGTCGCATCTCGCGGCGTCGACGATTCCCAATTGCCGCGCCTACGATCCCTGCTTCGGCTACGAGCTCGCGGCGATCGTCCAGGACGGCGCGCGCCGCATGCTCGAGGAGCAGGAGGATGTCTTCTACTACGTCACCCTCGGGAATGAAAATTATGCCCATCCGGGGATACCTCCGGACGCTCACGAGGGGATCCTCAGAGGAATGTACCGCCTGAAAAAAGCGCAGAACCCGAAGCTGCAGCTGCTCGGGAGCGGGCCGATCCTGCGCGAGGTAATCGCCGCGGCGCAGCTGCTGGAGAAAGACTGGGGGCTCGCGGCGGATATCTGGAGCGTCACGTCTTTCACCGAGCTGCGGCGCGACGGCATGCAAGCGGAGCGCGCGCGGCGCCTGGGCGGGTCGGCGCAATCCTGGGCCGAGAAATGCCTGGGCGGCGCGCGGGGTCCCGTGATCGCGGCGAGCGATTACGTGAGCGCGGTGGCCGACCTCATCCGGCCGTACGTGCCCGGCAGGTACGTCGCGCTCGGCACCGACGGCTTCGGCCGCAGCGACACGCGCGCCGCGCTGCGCGACTTCTTCGAAGTGGACGCGAAGCACATCGTGGTCGCGGCGCTCGCCGCGCTGGAAGGCCCCGAGGCGAAAGCTCTGGCGGCCGACGCCGTCCGGCGTTACGGGATCGACGCCGGGGCGCGGCCCCCCTGGCAGAGGTAGAGTAGCGGAGCGCGGACATCCGCGCCTGGCGCCGGCTAAAACCGCGCTTCGAGCGCTTTTGTTTGCCGGATGGAGCGCGCGAAGTCGAGCACCGCGCGCGCGAGCGACAGCCGGTCCTCGTCCGTGCGCATGACCGTCTTGGCCACCAGCACCTCGAGGCCGAGCGAGCGCACGCCCGCCGCGAGCCCGGCGTCCTCGCCGTCGATCACGAAGCCGTCGATGATGCGCAGATACTCGCCCGCGGCGGCGAGCGCGGAGGGCTCGCGCCCCAGCTCGCGCATCATCTTTCCGGCGGAGCCCTTGATCGCCTTGCCGCCGACGATCGGGCTCACGGCGACGATGGGCGCGCCGCGTTTTCTCAGCAGCTCGCGCATTCCCTGCACTTCCAGGATGGGGCGGATGGCGTGATACGGGTTCGAAGGGCAGACGATGACCGCTTCGAGGCTCGCGGCATGCAGCGCGTCGAGCACTTCGTCCGAGATGCGCGCATCCGCGGCGCCGGCGTACTCGAAGCCGCGCACCGCGGGCTCGCAGGCGAGCTGGTTGAAATACTCGTGGAACGTCACCACGCCTTCGTCGGTGACGACATTGGTGCGCACCGGATCGTCGCTCATCGGCAGGATGCGGGCGAGCACGCCGAGCCGGCGGCAGAATTCGAGCGTGATCTGGGTGAGCCGGCGGTCGTTTTTCAGCCATTCGGTGCGCAGGATCGGCGCGGCCAGCGACTTGTCGCCGATCGGCGGGCGGTCCGGACCGCCCAGCGCCTTCAGCATGCCGTGCAGCACGCGCGACTCGCCTTCGGGTTCCCAGCCCGCGCTGACGCTCGCGACGCCGGCCAGGGCGTAGAGGACCGTATCGAGGTCCGGCGCGAACGACAGGCCGAGATGCTCGTAGTCATCGCCCGTGTTGACGATGACCGACAGGTCGCGTCCGCGCAGCCGGTACAGGCCGTCGGCCAGCTTCGCTCCGCCGACTTGCGCGGCGAGTGCGACTACAGTGCCCATGTGACCCGCTCCCTGAGGCCGCTGAGGCCGCTCCCCCGGATCCGTAGTCTACCGCGCCGGGCGGCCAAAATTTCTAGTCCCGCGTGACCAGCACCGTTCCCGCAAGGATCAAAACGCCGCCCGCGACGACACCCGCCGTCAAGGTCTCACCGAGGAACAGCACGCCCCATAGCAGCCCGAACAGCGGAATCAGATAGGTCACGGTCAGCGCGCGGGTCGCACCGATCTCTGTCATCAGCCTGAAGTACAGGATCAACGCGATGGCGCTCGCGAGAATGCCGAGCGCGAGGAGGTTCGCGAGGACCGTCGCGTCCGGCGTCGAAGGCGGCGGCAGCAGCGGAAGAAGCGGCACGAGCGCGAGCGCGCCGAAAAGCTGCGCTCCCACCGCGATGCCGCGCGGAGGCACTCCTGCGCCGCGCAGCTTGATGTAGACGCCGGTAAGGCCGTAGGTAAAGGCGGCGCCGAGGCAGGCCGCGACCGCCCACCCGAGCCTCGGATCGGGATTGCCTTCGAGGACCTCGAGCCGCGCCACGAGCGCGACGCCCGCGATGCCGACGATCAGGCCGGCGACCTTCCGGACCGTAATACGCTCGCCGGTGAACGCCGCGCCGAGCAGCAGGCCGAACATCGGCGAAGTGGCGTTCAGGATCGACATCACCGAGGCCGACAGGTGCATGCCGGCAAAGCCGTACAGCGAGAACGGCGCCGCGGAGTTGATAACGCCGACGGTCGCGTAGAACTTCATGTGGCGGCGCCACTGCGGGTCGAAGCCCGTGATCGCGAACCAGGCGGCGAGCGCGAGGCCGCCGATCAGCACGCGGCCCTCGGCCATCCAGACCGGCCCGAGCACCGG